>NZ_JBFBCF010000024.1:0-159878 GCF_040683035.1 Streptosporangium sp. NPDC051022
GAGGCCAGCCCGGTGGCGATCGCCGGGGCGCGGCCGTGGATCGAGTGGAACCCGTAGGTGTTCATGTAGTACGGGAACCGCGACGAGCAGCCGATGCCCGAGACGAACACCATGTTCTCGCGCTTGAGGCCCAGCTCGGGAACGAACGACTGGACCGCGGCCAGGATCGCGTAGTCACCGCAGCCGGGGCACCAGCGGACCTCCTGGTCGGACTTGAAGTCCTTCATGCCCAGCTTGACGTCGGACTTCGGCACCAGGGACAGGCCCCGGCCGTTCTGGATCTCACTCACTGTCGATCACGTCCTGGATCACGCCGGCCAGTTCCTCGGCCTTGAACGGAAGCCCGCGCACGCGGTTGTAGCTGATGATGTCGACCAGGAAGCGGGCGCGCAGCAGCAGCGCGAGCTGGCCGAGGTTGATCTCGGGGAGCAGCACCTTGTCGTAGGAGCGCAGCACCTCGCCGGTGTTGGCCGGCAGCGGGTTGAGGTGGCGCAGGTGGGCCTGGGCGACCTTGCCGCCGGACCTCCTGATCCGCCGCACGGCCGCCGCGATCGGCCCGTAGGTCGAGCCCCAGCCGATCACCAGCACCCGGGCGCCGCCGTCGGGGTCGTCGGCCTCCAGCGGCGGGATGTCCTGGGCGATCCCGTCGATCTTGGCCTGGCGGAGCCGGACCATCTTGTCGTGGTTGGCGGGGTCGTAGGAGATGTTGCCGGTGCCGTCGGCCTTCTCGATGCCGCCGATCCGGTGCTCCAGGCCCGCGGTGCCCGGGATCGCCCAGGGCCGGGCCAGGGTCTCGGCGTCGCGCTTGAACGGCAGGAAGGTCACGCCGTCCTCGCCGTTGGGGGCAGCGGCGAACTCGGTGCTGATGTCGGGCAGCTCGGCCGCGCTGGGCACCTTCCACGGCTCGGAGCCGTTGGCGAGGTAACCGTCGGACAGCAGCATGACCGGCGTGCGGTACTTCACCGCCAGGCGGGCGGCCTCGACGGCCGCGTCGAAGCAGTCGGACGGCGTCGACGGCGCCACGATGGGCAGCGGCGACTCGCCGTTGCGGCCGAACATGGCCATCAGCAGGTCGGTCTGCTCGGTCTTGGTCGGCATGCCGGTGCTCGGGCCCGCCCGCTGCACGTCGACCACGATCAGCGGCAGCTCGGTGGTCACGGCCAGGCCGACGGTCTCGGCCTTCAGCGCCACGCCCGGACCCGAGGTGGTGGTGACGCCCAGGGCCCCGCCGAACGCGGCCCCGAGGGCGGCGCCGACCCCGGCGATCTCGTCCTCGGCCTGGAAGGTGCGCACCCCGAACCGCTTGTGCTTGGACAGCTCGTGCAGGATGTCGCTGGCCGGGGTGATCGGGTAGGACCCCAGGAACAGCGGCAGTTTCGACTGCACGGAGGCCGCGACCAGACCGTAGGCGAGGGCCTGGTTGCCGGAGATGTTCCGGTAGATGCCCGGAGCCAGCGGGGCGGGCTTGACCTCGTAGCTGACGGAGAAGGACTCGGTGGTCTCGCCGTAGTTCCAGCCCGCCTGGAAGGCCGCGATGTTGGCCTTGGCGATGTCGGGCCTCTTGGCGAACTTGTTCTCCAGGAACCTGATCGTCGTCTCGGTCGGCCGGTGGTAGAGCCAGCTCAGCAGACCGAGGGCGAACATGTTCTTGGCGCGCTCGGCGTCCTTCTTGGACAGGTCGAAGCCCTCCAGCGCCCTGACCGTCAGCGAGGTCAGCGGCACCGGGTGGACCCGCCACTCGGCGAGCGAGTCGTCCTCGAGCGGGTTGGCGCCGTAGCCGACCTTCTGCAGGTTGCGCTTGGTGAACTCATCGGTGTTGGCGATGATGTCGGCCCCGCGCGGCAGGTCGCCGATGTTGGCCTTCAAGGCCGCCGGGTTCATCACGACCAGGACGTTCGGCGCGTCACCGGGGGTGAGGATGTCGTGGTCGGCGAAGTGGAGCTGGAAGCTCGACACACCCGGCAGGGTGCCTGCGGGGGCGCGGATCTCGGCGGGGAAGTTGGGCAGTGTCGACAGGTCGTTGCCGAACTCCGCCGTTCCCGACGTGAAGCGATCACCGGTCAGCTGCATGCCGTCGCCGGAGTCGCCGGCGAACCGGATGATGACGCGGTCGAGTTGCTGAACCTGCTTGGTCACAGCTCAGTCCTCCTCGACGCGAAAGGGCGCCGTTGATGGTGGCACGTTCTCAATTCCATGCTAGATCCCTCGGAGTAACGCGGAGTCTTTTCGCGTTCCACTCGGCGGAGGAATGTGACGTATGTCGCAGATCCTCGGCGGCCGCTGAGTTGGAGATGGCTCGGGCGTGGCGCATTGCGGCCGGCTGTCCCGGCCGCTGGGGGGTCACGATCGCGAACGGTTGGTCCGACACAGCCCAGCGGCGAGCCGGCACAGGTCCACGTGCAGGCGGCCGAAGAGGACGGTTGAGGTCACGGTGCCTAACTATATGTGCCGGGAGGAAAGTGGCCTCATCGCCTCTGGCTATGTACTCATAGCCTCCGGCTATGGCGTCGGCGTCCTCTCCAGTGCCGTCGGACCGCCCGGCGGCTTCTCTGAACTGCTCGATCGACCGGAGGCGCCGGAGTCGTAGGTTTCTCCGGGACGCATCGGGTGCGAGCCGTACAGCTCGGGGACGGTCACAAAGGTGTAACCCTTCTCCTGCAGTCTCCGCAGGATCTCGGGGGCCGCCTTGATGGTCGGGTCGTCCATGTCGTGCATGAGGATGACGGCTCCGGGCTTCGCCCCCGCGACGGCCCGGTCGGCGATGTCCTTCGTCTTCCCGCCGTGCCGGTCTCCGGCGTCGACGCTCCAGCCGACCACCGAGAGACCGAGAGTGCGCGCGATGGCGGCGATCCGGCCGTCGCTCTCGCCGTACGGCGGCCGCATCAGCCCCGGAACCTGTCCGATCGTCTGGGTGATCACGTACTGGGCGCGGCTGAGCTGGTCGACGACCTTGCTGTCGGTGAGGGCGGTCAGGTCACGATGGGACCAGGTGTGGTTGCCCACCAGGTGCCCCTCCCGCATCATCCGTTTGAGCAGTTCGGGCTTGGCGGAGGCGTTGGCGCCGACGGTGAAGAAGGTGGCCCTGGCGCGATACCTGCCCAGGACGTCCAGCAGCCGTTCCGTGCCGGGCCCGGGGCCGTCGTCGTAGGTGAGCGCCACACACTTGGCCTTGGCGCAGTCGACGCTGCCGGTCTGGGAGCTCTCCGCCGGGGGCTTGGCCGTGTCCGCCTTCGCGACGAAGTCCTTCCACACCGCGGAGCCGGGCTCGTCGGCCGTCTTCACGGCCGCCCGCTGCGCCCGCATCCCGGTCGCAGACAGCAGCCGCTCGATCTCGGCGGCCGGTACGGCCACCACCACCCGGCCCAGGGACGCGGCTCCCACCTGCTGGTCGTCGAACTCCACGACGAGGTCGCCGTGCGAGTTGAAGCCCATGGAGTCGAAGAACCCCGCCTCCGCCTTGATCACACTGGAGTTCACCTCGGGCCTCCGGCCGGCCAGCCCGGTCTTGACGAGCAGGGCCAGGTCCTTCAGCGCGGTGCCGTTCTTGAGCAGGCCCGCCGAGTCAAGGACACGGGCGTCCGTCCGGTCGTACCAGACGGTGGTCCGGGACTCCGACCAGCCGGCGCCGGCGGACTCGCCCATGCGCAGCCGTACGCCGATCACCTGGTCGGACACGGCGGCGAGCTGCCAGTCGACGTTGAACTCGCGGTGGGGAAGGTCGGAGTCCGCCGAGGCGACGCGGTTGAAGTGGTCGAGCCGCCCGAGCACCGTCTTGCGGAGTTTCTCGGTGAGGCGGGGAGCGTCGTCGATCGCGGGGTAGGCGGCCTGCACGTGCCGGTCGGCGGCGTCGCCCTCGGTGATGGTGCGCACGTTCAGCCCGTGGACCCGGGCGGGGTCCACATAGTTGATCATCGTGGGCTCCGACGGAACCCGGTCTTGCGCGTGGGTGGAGGTGGTGAGGACACCGCATCCGGTGACGGTCGCGGCCAGAAGGGCGATACTTCCGACGAGTCCCGCTTTGGGCATGAATGTAACCATAGGTGGCGAGAGTGTGCTTTTGCCGGATTTTGTGATTACCCGGGTGGAGGTTTTGGCTGGATCAGGTTTGATCGCTCCACTGCGTGACGAAGACGGTGGATCCTGCTATAGCTGGTGGGAGAGGGGCTCGCGGCGAGGTGTGCGCCCGGGGCGCGGGGGAGGTCCGCGACCTCGGAGTCCCCGGAAGGTGGGCAGAGCCGTGGACGGCTACTTCGGCTCCTACGCGGTGGTCCTCGCGCTGTTCGCGATCGGGACCGTGATCGTGGTCGGGGCGCTGACGGTCAACCGGATGCTGCGCCCGGCCCGGCCGACCCCCGACAAGCTGCTGACCTACGAGTGCGGAGTCGACCCGGTCGGCGAGGGCTGGGCCCAGTCGCAGATCCGCTACTACGTCTTCACGTACCTCTACGTGGTGTTCGCGGTGGACGCGGTCTTCCTCTTCCCCTGGGCGACGGTCTTCGCCGCTCCCGGTTTCGGGACGGCCACGCTGGTCGAGATGTTCGTCTTCCTGGGATTCATCGGGCTCGGGATCCTGTACGCCTGGCGCAAACGCGTGCTCGTCTGGGCCTGAGCGCCGCCGAGGCGGTGCCCGAACCGGCACTGAAGGAGAATGAGGGTCATGGCGGACCTTCCGATGCCCACCCTGGGACCGGCCTCCAGGCTGGCCCCCAAACCCATGCGCTTCATCCTGAACTGGGGGCGCCGATACTCGCTGTGGGCGTTCAACTTCGGCCTGGCCTGCTGCGCGATCGAGTTCATCGCGACCTCGATGAGCCGTCACGACTTCATCAGGTTCGGGGTCATCCCGTTCGCCAACGGCCCCAGGCAGGCCGATCTGATGATCGTCTCGGGGACGGTGACCGACAAGATGGCCCCGGCGGTCAAACGGCTGTACGAGCAGATGCCCGAACCCAAGTACGTGATCTCCTTCGGCGCCTGCTCCAACTCCGGCGGCCCCTACTGGGACTCCTACTGCGTGACCAAGGGGGTGGACCAGATCATCCCGGTCGACGTCTACGTCCCCGGCTGCCCGCCTCGCCCCGAGGCGCTGCTGCACGGCATCATGCTGCTCCAGGAGAAGATCGCCGCGGAGAACCCGGGTGATCGCCATGTCTGACCCCGCGGTCCCCGCGGACGGGCGGGCACGCGACCGGCGGCGGACGCCCGAGGCGCTCGCGGAGCGGTACGGCGAGCGCGTCCAGGTGTCGGAGTCGTCCGGCGAGATCACGGCGGACGTCCAGGCCGGCGACTGGATCGACCTGCTGGAGTTCGCCCGCGCCGAGGGCCACGAGTTCTTCGACTGGCTCACCGCGGTCGACGACCCGCCGGACGGGTTCCAGATCGTCGCGCACGTGTTCGACCCCGTCTCGCACGAGCGCCTGCTGCTGCGCACCCGCGTGTCCCGCGCCGACCCCAGGCTGCCCAGCGCGGTCGGTGTCTTCAGGGGGGCCGACTGGCACGAGCGCGAGACCTTCGAGATGTTCGGCGTGGTCTTCGAGGGCCACCCGAACCTGGTCCCGCTGCTGCTTCCCGAGGGCTTCGAGGGTTTTCCGCTGCGCAAGGACTTCGTGCTGGCCGCCCGGGTCGCCAAGGCGTGGCCGGGGGCCAAGGAGCCCGGCGAGTCCGACCACGGCTCGCCGAGCCGCCGCAAGACGCTCCCGCCCGGCGTGCCCGCCGACTGGGGGCGCGAGGGCGGATGAGGGATTCCCGGCCGGGACATCGTGGCCGGGGATCCACGGATCGGGGACATCGCGGGGACACCTCGAGGACACCGCAGGGACACCGCGGGGGCATCTCGGCGACATCGCGGCCGGAACGGTGGCCGCGACCGTGGCTGAACGGCCCGCCGGCGGGGGATGTGATGGCTGAGGAGTCCGCTGATTGGGGATGTGATGGCTGAGGGACCCGCCGGCTGGGGGCACGATGGCTGAGGTGCTCGACGTCGCCGTCCGGCTCGTCGTGATCGTCGTGGCCTTCCTGGTGCTGCCGCTGGTCGCCGGTCAGGCCGAGCACAAGATCATGGCGCACATGCAGGCCCGCCTGGGCCCCATGTACGCCGGGGGCTTCCACGGCTGGGCCCAGCTGATCGCCGACGGTGTCAAGTTCGTCCAGAAGGAGCACGTGGTCCCGGCCGCCGCCGACCGCCGGGTCTTCACCGTCGCGCCCGCGGTGGCGCTGATCCCCTACCTCGTGGTGATGGTCGTCATCCCCGTCGGCCCCGGCCTGGTCGGGGTCGACCTGGACGTCGGGCTGTTCTTCGTCCTGGCCGTGCTGGGGGTCGGCGTGCTCGGCTCGATCATGGCCGGATGGTCGTCGGGGAACAAGTACTCCCTCCTGGGCGGCATGCGCTCGGCGGCCCAGCTCATGGCCTACGAGCTGCCGCTGGTCCTGGCCGCCTCCAGCGTCGCGATGGCCGCGGGCACGCTCTCGCTGCCGGGGATCGTGTCGGCCTGGCAGTGGTGGTGGCTGCCTTGGCAGGCGATCGGCGGCGTCGTCTTCTTCGTGGCCGGGCTCGCCGAGCTGCGCCGCCCGCCGTTCGACATGCCGATCGCCGACTCCGAGATCATCATGGGTCCGATGACCGAGTACACCGGGATCAGGTTCGCCCTGTTCATGCTGGCCGAGTACGTCGGAATCATCGTGTTCTCCGCGCTCACCGCGGTGCTGTTCCTCGGCGGCTGGCACGGCCCCGTGCTGCCCGGCCCCGTGTGGACGCTCCTGAAGGTGGCGGCCCTGGTGTTCGTGGTGATCTGGGTCCGCGTGAGCTTTCCCAGGCTCCGCGAGGACCAGCTCCAGAAGCTCGCCTGGGTCGGCCTGGTGCCGCTGGCGCTGGTCCAGCTCGCGCTGACGGGAGTCGTCAGGGTCCTCACCGGCTGATCGCCGGCCGTCGTGACCTGCGGGTCCGGCCGATGTTCGAAGCGTGTGCGCCGGGCAGGGAGGAATACCTCCAGGTGGGACCAGAGGCCACCAGAGGCCAAGGACGGAGAAGCATGACTCTCGCGCTCGCCGTTGAGAACGACGACCTGGTCGTCGAGGTGCCGGAACACACCCCGGTACGGCTGCCGCTCACCGGCCGGGACAGGGCGGGCGCGCTGCTGCTGTTCGGCTACCCCGGCAGGGGCAGGACGAGGTACGGCCTGGCGGTGCTGGACGAGTCCGGCCTGGTGATGCTGGAGGCGCCCGGCTCCCGGTCACGCCGGGAGATAGAGGCGTTCGCCGCGGACAGCGGCCTGGGGTTCGAGATCAGGAGGTTCGCGACCGGGGAGGAGACCCGTGTGGCGCTCGCCCGCCGGTCGCCCGGATGGCGGGCGGTGACATGGCGCAGGCCGCCCCCGGCCGTGCCACGGCTGCGCGTGCCCGGGGTGCGGAGCCTGCGGCCCCCGAAGGGCTCGCCCCGGATCTGGTGGCGCGAGCAACTGCTCTACGGGCTCATGTGGCTGGTGCTCGCCTACGGTGCGGCCTTCGTGGCGCTGGTCGTCCTCAACCTGGAGCGTCCCGGCGGCGACCTCGGTGAGGCCCTGGGCCCGCTCGGGGTGGCGGCGCTGGTCCTGGCGGCGCTGACCGCCGTCGGCGCCGTCGTGGCCGGGATCGGCAGGCGGCGGGCCCGGGGCCGGACCGCGGACGGCCGCGTGCTGCGGCGGCACGGCGAGCCCCACTGCCGCCTGGTCGTCGTCCACGGCCGGCTGCTGCTGGAGACCGCGCGCCGGACACGCGAGATCGACGCCTCCGGGCTGCTGCTCTACTCCGTGGAGCCGGGGATGACCGGGCTGATCGTCGGGGACGGGCTGTTCCACCTGCCAGGTCGCTGGGACCCGGAGGAGGTGGAGCGCTTCGCCGTACGGAACGGTTTCGAACTGCGGACCCGGACGCTGGGCCGCCAGGAGTATCTCGACCTGACGGCCGGGGTACGGGACGCGGTGCCCTGACACCGCCCTGACACCGCCCTGACGGTGGTTTTCGACGTGCGGGCCGGTCAGTGCACGATTCGCAGCATGATGTCGGCGGCGGTCGGCCGGTTGCCCGGCTGTTTGTCCAGGCAGGTGGCGGCCAGCGGGCGCAGCGACTGGGGCAGCGCCGACAGGTCGGGATGGTGGTTGATCACCCGGTTGAGGATCGCCGGGATGGTGTCATCGCCGAAGGCCGCGCGCCCGGAGGCGGCGAAGATCATGGTGGCCGCCCAGCTGAACACGTCGGACTCGGGGCCGATGGCCCCTCCGGCGAGCTGCTCGGGCGACATGTAGGCGGGGGTGCCCATGATGTTGCCCGATGTCGCGGTGACCTGGTCCAGGGCGCGGGCGATGCCGAAGTCGATCACGCGCGGCCCGTCGGCGCCGATCAGCACGTTGGCCGGTTTGAAATCCCGGTGCACGACGCCCGCCTTGTGGATCGCGGCCAGCGCGCCCGCCGTGGCCAGGGCCAGCCGGGTCAGGCCGTCCTCGTTGCGGGGCCCCTGATCGCGGACGAGCTGCTCCAGCGAGACACCGTCCACGAACTCGCTGACGATGTACGCCTGGTCGTCGGTGATGTTCACGTCGAGCACCCGGGCCGTGGAGAAGGTCGCCACCTTGCGCGTCGCCTCGACCTCCCGCAGGAACCGCTCCCTGACCATCTGGTTGCCGGTGAGGTGCTGGTGCAGGACCTTGATCGCCACCTTCTGCCCCTGCGGGGTGAGGGCGAGGTGGACCGTCCCCTGACCGCCCTTCCCCAGGTCGCCGATCAGCCGGTACGGCCCCAGCCAGCCCCGGGGCGTGCCGGAGGTCTGCGTGTGGTGCGGCTGCGGATGGGACGTCTGCGCGTGCGTCTGGGGATGGTGGGTCTGGGTGTGGTGGGGCTGGGGCGGGTGCGCGGGCGCGTGCATGCTCGAGGCCACGGTCGGCGCGGTGGGGTACGGCACGGCCGGTGTGACCGGCACGGGGGGCGGGAACAGCACCCCCGGTCCCGGCAGCCTCGGCCCCTGAGGGTCCTGCTGGAAGACCGACCCCCTGATGATCAGCGCGTGCCCCAGCCCGCCGATCCAGCTCGCGAAGAGGCCGATCGTCATGACGGCGTTCAGCCAGCCCGGGATCAGGTCGGTGTCGTCGTAGGCCGAGATCGCGACGATGAACACCCCGATGCCCAGGGCGTAGAAGGCGGCCGACAGGGCCAGGAGCGGGCTGCGCAGCTTGCGGGCGGCGTGGGCCATGATGAACGGCGTCCCCATGCCGCAGGTGAACAGGGGGACCAATGCCCACACCACGCTCAGCCCCGTGTTCGATCGCGGGGGCGGCGGCTGACCATGCCAGGAGGGACCGTACTGGTGGGACATGGGGCGAAGAATACGTACTTCTGAGGGGGCTTGTAGTCACCTTGGCGGGTGATTCTGCGGAGGAGGCTCACACTCGAACACACAGTCTGTGGATAACCATTGTGGATAACTTGGGGCTCCTGGGGATAGTCCCTGACCGGAGCCGTTTCTCCCGGGGAGCGTTACCGGGCACCACCGGATTCCCGGGCGCGGGTCCATGCGCCATGATGTTGAGTTGTGGCACGTATACCAGGAGTGGGGTTGGCGAAAGGGCTCTCCGTCACCCTTCGCCACATGCTGAACAGGTCGGTGACCCAGCAGTACCCCGAAGTCCAGCCGGAACTGCCTCCCCGGAGCCGGGGGGTGATCGGCCTGGTCGAGGAGAACTGCACGGTGTGCATGCTCTGTGCCCGTGAGTGTCCCGACTGGTGCATCTACATCGACTCCCACAAGGAGACCCTCCCCGCGCCCGAGGGCGGCCGTCCCCGCGCCCGCAACGTGCTCGATCGCTTCGCGATCGACTTCTCCCTGTGCATGTACTGCGGGATCTGCATCGAGGTCTGCCCGTTCGACGCCCTGTTCTGGTCCCCCGAGTTCGAGTACGCCGAGGGCGACATCCGCAACCTCCTGCACGAGAGGGACAGACTGTCCGCCTGGGCCCAGACCGTCCCACCGCCTCCCGCCCACGAGCCGAACGCCGATCCGCCCAAGGAACTGGCCGCGGCCTCCCGCTCCCTTCCCGGCGAGGCCTCCGGCGCGACCCGTCCGGGCCGGCGGGAGACGGGCCCGGTCCCCGGCCGGGGGGCGGCGGGCCGTACGGCGGGGAGGCCCGATGCGGCGGGTCGCGTAGCCGGTGAACCGGGTGGCAGGCCGGGTGGGGGCGACGAGCCGGGCGTGACCGGTGAACGGCGCACGGCCGGTAGACCGGGCACGGCAGGTGAGACGGGCACAGCCGACAGGACGGACACGGCCGACAAGAAGGACACGGCCGACAGGACGGACGCGGCCGGTGGGCCGGACGCGGCCGGTGGGCCGGACACGGTCGGCGCGCCGGGCAGGACCGGTGGGCCGGACGCGGCCGGTAAGACGGACACGGCAGGCAACGCGGGCGCGGCGGCACCGGCACCCGGGGCGACCTCGGGCGAGTCCGGTCCGGCGACCCGTTCCACCCGCCCGGACCACCCGGCCCATCCCGGCCGCCCTGACCGTCCTGAGCGCGCTGACCGGTTGTCCGGGCGGGCGGCCGAGGCGCCCGGCTCCAAGGGAGGTGAGTCCGGCTCCGAACCCGCGACGCCCGACTCCTCCACCGCTCTCGACCGCACGCCTCCCGCTCCAGGAGCCGAGTCCCCGGAAACCTCCTCCCGCAAGGCCGTTCCTTCGGACTCCCGCGAGGCCGTTCCTTCGGACTCCCGCGAGGCCGTCCCCTCGGACGACGCCACCCGGGACACCGGCCTGCCGGACCCCTCCCGTTCGTCCGCCTCCACACCGGGCCCGGCCGTTCCGGACGTCGCGGCCGGGGCTTCACGAGCAGGGGCCGGGGAACCTGACGGCTCCGACAAGACGGACGGGTCTTCCACGACGGCGGACTTCTCCGACGAGACGGACGGGTCTTCCAGGGCGGAGGACTCCGGCACGGGGGAACCCCCGTCCTCGCCGTCTCCGGCCGGACGGGCCCCGGAGAGACCGGAGGGTCCGGAGAGACCGGTCGGGGCGGAGCGGCCGACGGTGGACCGGCCGGGTGCGGCGGACCGGCCGGAGAGGCCGGGAAGACCGGAGAGGCCGGTGCGGCGTGCCTCGGCCGGGCACGCGAGCGTCCGGGCGATCCGGCCGCCCGGGGCACTGCCCAAGAGGGACGATTCATCCACAGGCGGCTTGTCCACAGGTGGGCCGTCCGGCGAGAAGTTATCCACAGGTGAGGGTGGCGTCCCCCCGGCGGCGGGCACTCCGGAGCAAACTGCTGCCACGGACCCGAACGGAGAGCCCGAGGAGGAGAAGTGACCGAGGCGCCGTCCTATCTGTCACCGACCGGGCAGGAGATCGTCTTCCTGCTGCTGGGTGTGGTGGCCGTCGGGGCGGCGCTGCTCGTGGTGACCACGAAACAGCTCGTTCACGCCGCGCTGTGGCTGGTGGTCTGCTTCGGAGCCCTCGCGGGCGGTTATCTCGTCCTGACGGCCGAGTTCGTCGCCTGGGTCCAGTTGCTGATCTACGTGGGCGCGATCGTGGTCCTGCTGCTGTTCGGCATCATGCTCACCCGTGCCCCGATCGGCAGGGCCGCCGACCTCGACAGCCGGAACCGGCCCGCCGCGGCGATCGTGGCGGTCGCCACGGCGGCCGTGCTGGTCACCGTGATCGTCGACGGGTTCCGTTCGGCCTACGCGCCGCTGAAGCCGGGCGCGGGATCCGCCGGAGAGCTCGGCTCCGCCATCTTCCGCAACTGGGTGCTTCCCTTCGAGGTGCTCTCGGTCCTCCTGCTGGCCGCTCTCGTCGGAGCCATCGTCCTGTCCCGCACCGACATCCGCGGGAGGGAGTGACGTGCACATCGTCTACCCGGCGATCGTCTCCGCGCTGCTGTTCTCCATCGGCGTGTACGGCGTGCTCGCGCGCCGCAACACGATCCTCGTCCTGATGTCCGTCGAGCTCATGCTCAACGCGGTCAACCTCAACCTGGTCGCGTTCGACATGTGGTTGCGTGACCGGTTGCACAGCGGTCAGGTCCTCACGCTGTTCGTCATCGTGATCGCCGCCGCGGAGGTCGGGCTCGGGCTCGCGATCATCCTGGCCCTCTACCGCAACCGCCGGACGGTGGACCTCGACCGTCTCCGTGCCCTGGCCGAGCCCGCCGACCCTCACGCCCCCACCGGCACGACCACCGAAACCGGCGGCGCGGCCACCTCCGGAGAAGGAGACCGAGAAGGGGGCGGAAACTCTCCCCGGTCGCTCGGCGCCGCCGCCGGCCCCGTCCGTACGATGCCCGGACGAGGTGACAGGACAGGTGACATGCCGTGATCTCCGTCGCCGCCGCCGTCATCCTGCTGCCGTTCGTCGCCGCGGCCACCGGCTTGCTGGGCTCCCGTTTCCCCCGGGGTCTTCGAGGTGGTCCCGCCGACCGGGCCGCCAACCGCCGGGCAGCCCTGATCGCGGTCGTGCCGACCGCGATCTCCACGGTGCTCGCGATCTGGCTGCTCTACGCCGACTGGACCGGCGCGGGCGGGGGACGGAGGGCGCTGCTCCCCGGGGCCGGTGAGGGAGCGGCCCCGACGGGGATCGACGGTGTCACGGGAACGCTCGACGTCGTCGGCACGGGTTCGCTGCCGATCTCGATCGGGCTGCTCGTCGACGGTCTCGCCGCGGCGGTCGCGGTGCTGGTCACCGTGGTCGCGCTGGCCGTGCAGGTCTACTCGGTCGGTTACATGGCCGACGATCGGCGTTACCCGTCCTACAGCGCGTTCATCAGCCTGTTCACCAGCGCCATGCTCCTGGTCGTCTACGCCGCCGACCTCCTCGTCCTCTACGTGGGCTGGGAGATCATGGGCCTGTGCTCCTACCTGCTGATCGGCCACTGGTGGGAGGACCGCGCCAACTCCCGGGCGGCGGTCAAGTCGTTCCTGGTCACCCGGCTCGGTGACGTCGGATTCCTGTTCGGGATCTTCGTCCTGGGCGCGGCGGCCGGAAGCTTCCGGATCGCCGACGTCATCGCGAAGGCCCCGGAGATGTCCTCCGGCACGGTCGTGGCCGCGACGATGCTGCTGCTCGCGGGAGTCGCGGGCAAGAGCGCCCAGGTGCCGCTGCACACCTGGCTCCCCGACGCGATGGCCGGCCCCACCCCGATCAGCGCGCTCATCCACGCGGCGACCATGGTCGCGGCCGGGATCTTCCTCGTCGCCCGCCTCTACCCCGTCTTCATCGAGGCGGGTCCCACCCTTGACGTGCTCGCGGTCATCGCCGCACTCGGCATGCTCGGTGCCGCGCTGGCCGCCCTGGCACAGGACGACCTCAAACGGGTCCTCGCCTACTCCACGATCAGTCAGCTCGCCTACATGGCCGGTGCCCTGGCGGCGGGGTCCGAGAGCGCCGCGATCTTCCATCTGATCACCCACGGCGCCTTCAAGGCACTCCTCTTCCTCTGCGCCGGGGCCGTGATCCACGCGGTCGGCTCCAACCTCATGAGCGCGATGGGCGGCCTTCGCGGAGAGCTCCCCATCACCTTCACCGCGATGACGATCGGCTTCGCCGCCCTGATGGGCCTTCCCCCGGCCAGTGGTTTCTTCAGCAAGGACGAGGTGCTGCTGACCATGGAGCGGGCACTGACCGCGGGACCGCTCACCGACGCGGCCGCCCTGCTGCTGTACGGCTGCGCGCTGACCACGGTGGCGGTGACCGGCGCCTACGCCACCCGGGCGTGGCTGCGGACCTTCTTCGGCGAGCGCCGCGCCGTCGCGCTCCCCGAGTCCGGCATCGCCCACGCCGTCGCGTTCTCCGAGTCCGGCACCGCCCGCGCCGTCGGCACCCCCGAGGCCCCGGCGACCATGCGCTGGCCGATCATGCTTCTCGCGGTGCCGGCACTGCTCCTGGGCTTCCTCGGCGTCACCGATCTCCACTGGGCCACCGCCACCCTCAGCGCCGTGCTGGCGCTGCTCGGCGCCGGAGTGGTCTACGCCGTCTGGCGCGGCGACCCGCTGAGCGATCCCGCCCGAGCCCTCGGTCCCTTCCGCGTCCCGTGCGAGCGGGCCTTCTACGTCGACTCCGTCTATCACGCGCTGTTCGTCCGGCCGGTGCTGGGCCTTTCCCGCCTGGTCGCCCGCGCCGACGATCGCGTGGTCGACGGCGCGGTGCGCGGTTCGGGCCGGGCGACCCTGAGCCTGGCGGGCCTTGCCCGCCTGATCCAGAACGGCAACGCGCAGCTCTACATCACCGGTCTCCTCGCGGGCGTCCTCCTCCTCGCGGCGGGGGCGGTGATCTTCGGATGATCCCTCTGCCTCCCCGAAACCCCACCCCTGTCTCTCACCACGTTCCTCCAGCATGGATGTCCCGTCCTTCAGTGCGGGCCTTCAGGGCGGGGAGGAAATGCGGAACGGTCTCTCACTGTGTTCTCCGGATGTGTTCGGCAGGGCTTGTCATGGTGATCGGGCCGGTGATGACCAAGTCGGCATCGCGGGACCGCCCCGGGGCATGGGGTGGCGGCGCGGGGAGCCCGCCGGCCGTCAGGCGGGGCTGTGAACCGCGAACCACCCGGCTTCGGCCGGGAATCCCGGTCCTTTCGGGGCCGGGAGAATGTCAACCCACCGTCCCTCATGGGAACGGCGGCCGGGATGCGGTTCCGATCTCCGAAGACGGCCTTCACGAAGACCGTGTTCGCAAAGACGGCCTTCACGAAGACCGTGTTCGCAAAGACGGCCTTCACGAAGACCGTGTTCGCGGAGACGGCGTTCGCGGAGACGGCTTCCCGGGTGTGATCTCGGCGCCGGGCGGGGTGATCGGTCCGTGAACTGGGTGCTGATCGCTCTGCTCGTGGTGCCGCTGGCCGGAGCCGCCGTGCTGCTCGTGCCGTTCCGGACGGACGCCGCCGCCGCCGAAGGACGGCTGCTCCGGCTGTACGCCCTGGCGGTGTCCGGAGTCACGTTCGCGCTCTCCCTGGTGCCTGTCGTCGCGTTCGGCCCTGGTGGCGGCGCGGCCGATGTGCGGTTCTCGACCGACGTGGCCTGGGTTCCCGGGCTGGACCTCAGATTCCACCTCGGGGTCGACGGCATCTCGCTGCCTCTGGTCGTGCTGACCACGCTGCTGACGTTCCTCTGCTTCGTCTACCTGTGCTGGGGCGGCGCCGACGGGCCGGGACAGCTGCTGTGGCCGAAACCCGGTGGAAGACGGCCCCGGGCCCTGGTGTTCACACTGCTCATCCTCGAAGTGGGCATGATCGGCACGTTCCTCGCGCTCGACCTGCTGCTGTTCTTCGTGTTCTTCGAGGTCGTCCTCATCCCGATGTACTTCGTGATCGCCATCTGGGGCGGGAACGCCAGGCGGGCGGCGGCGCTCAAGTTCATCCTCTACACGCTGCTCGGCTCGGTCGTGCTCCTGCTCGGACTGCTGTTCGTCTGGGCGCGGACCGGCACCCTGGACATGGTCGCCCTCGCCGGGGCGCACGGGGCGGGCATGTCCCGCTCGGCGCAGACTCTCGCCTTCGTGGCCATCGGCGTCGGGCTCGCGGTCAAGAGCCCGATGTGGCCGCTGCACACGTGGCTGCCCGCCGCCCACACCGAGGCACCGACCGTCGGCTCGGTGCTCCTCGCGGGTGTTCTGCTCAAGATGGGCACCTACGGCTTCGCCCGCATCGCGATCCCGATCCTGCCCCAGGGCGCCGAGACCGTGGCCCCATGGCTCGGCGTCTTCGCGGTGGTCGGCATCATCTACGGCTCCCTCGCCTGCCTCGCCCAGCGCGACCTCAAGCGGATGATCGCCTACTCCTCGATCGGTCACATGGGGTTCGTGCTCCTGGGCTTCGCCACGCTCACCCCGGTCGGGATCAACGCCGGGCTGTTCGGCAACATCGCCCACGGCCTGATCACCGCACTGCTCTTCTTCGTCGTCGGAGGCATCAAGGAGCGTTACGGCACCGCCGCCATACCGGCGCTCGGCGGCGGCATGCTCTCGCGGCTGCCGCACCTCGCCTCCCTGCTCACCTTCGCCTCCGTAGCCTCACTCGGCCTGCCCGGGCTGGCGGGTTTCTGGGGCGAGATGCTGGCCCTCCTCGGCGCCTTCGACCCCGCCGCCGGCCTTTCCCGCCCGCTCTACCTGCTCCTCATGGCCGTCGCAGGTCTCGGCACCGTCCTGACCGCCGCATATTTCCTGGTCATGCTGT
Source organism: Streptosporangium sp. NPDC051022 (assembly GCF_040683035.1). NCBI lineage: Bacteria > Bacillati > Actinomycetota > Actinomycetes > Streptosporangiales > Streptosporangiaceae > Streptosporangium > Streptosporangium sp. NPDC051022. The sequence goes on from NZ_JBFBCF010000024.1 coordinate 16,176, forward strand.
CCCGTGTCACCCACGGTCGCCTGACCGAGACCGTCCACGCCCCACTGCTCGCCGCAGTGGGCGGTGCGGGGCCGGGCGGCGGCGAGGACGCGGGCACAGGGGGTGGTGGGGACGCGGGCGGTGGTGGCCCGACGCACACCTCCGCGTACGCCGGAGCCGCACGCATGCGCGATGTCACCGGCTACGAGCTGGCGGCCTGGGTGCCGTTGGTCGCGCTGATCCTGCTGTTCGGTCTCTGGCCGAAGGCGCTCCTCTCCCTTACCGATCCGGTCGTCCAGAGCATGCTGGGGGCGCCGTGATCCAGTCGGTCGACTACTACGCGGTCGCGCCCCTGCTGGTCCTGGCGCTCACCGGCGGGCTCGTGCTGCTCCTGGATGCTTTCCTGCCGCGTCGGCCGTACGTTCGCCCGCTGCTCGGCCTGGTCACCCTGGCCGGGGTGCTCGGTGCCCTGGGTGTGGTGATCTCTCAGGCGTCGCGCCTGAGAGAACCCCTGCGGACCTTCTGCGTGCCCACAGGACTGTCCGGTGTGATCCGCGGTGAGGAGGCGGGCGGTGCGAGTGCGGCTCCGGCGGCTGGGACGGGCGGTGCGAGCGCGGCCTCGTGCTCGTTCGTGGTCGACCACTTCAGCCTGATCTTCGCGGGACTCACCCTGGTCGCGGGCGTCGTCGTGGTGCTGCTGTCCATGGCGGAGCTCTCCTCCGGAGAGATCCCCGTCGGTGAGTGGTACTTCCTGCTGTTCTGCACGTTGACCGGTGCCGTCGCCCTGCCCGCCTCCCGAGATCTGATCATGCTGGTCGTCGCGCTGGAGCTGGTCTCGCTGCCGGTCTTCGCGCTGACCGCGCTCAGACGCTACGACGGCCGGAGCTCCGAGGCGGCGGTCAAGCTCTTCCTGGTCTCGGTGGTCTCGACCGCGGTGATGCTTTTCGGGATCTCCCTGCTGTACGGCACGACGGGAACCGTTTATCTCGACCGGCTGGCCCAGGCGCTGCGCGCCCCCCTCACCGGACTCCAGGTCCCGCCCGGCCAGGCGGCTCACGCCGGGGCACAGGCCGCCGGGACCTTCGACGCCGGAGTGCAGGCCACGGGGGCCCACGGCTCCGAGGCCTACTCCTCCTCACTGCGCATCACCTTCGACGCGCCGCCCGCCGACCTGCGGCCCGTGCTCACCGTGGCCGTCGTCCTGGTGCTGGCCGGGTTCGCCTTCAAGATCGCAGCGGTGCCGTTCCACGCCTGGGCGGGCGACGTCTACCAGGGGGCGCCGGTGCCGGTCGCGGCACTGCTCTCGGTGATCTCCAAGGCCGCCGGGTTCGCCGGGGTGATCCTCGTCCTCGTCACGGCGCTGGGAAGCCGGGCTGGCACCTGGGTCCCGCTGGTCGCGATCATCGCCGCGCTGACGATGACGGTGGGCAACCTCCTGGCTCTGCGGCAGCGCCATGCCGTACGCCTGCTCGCCTGGTCCTCGGTGGCCCAGTCGGGTTACATCCTCGCCCCCCTCGGTGTCCACGGCGACAGGACGACGAGCGCGTCGATCGCGTACCTGGTCTTCTACGCGGCGATGAACCTCGGGGCGTTCGCGGTGGTCATGCTGGTGTCACGGCGTTCTCCCCGAAACGAGCTGGACGACTACCGGGGACTGGTGTTCCGCGCTCCGGTCGCCGGACTCGCGCTGGTCTTCTTCCTGCTCTGTCTGGCAGGCCTGCCGCCGGGGCTGGCGGGGATGTTCGCCAAGATCGTGGTGTTCCGGGAGATCGTCGGAGGCGGCGGGGCCTGGCTGGCGGTGGTGATGGCCGTCAACACGGTCATCGGCCTCTACTACTACGTCGCCTGGGCCGTGCGGATCCTCACTCCGGTCCAGGTTCCGGTTCCCGTTTCCGCCGCGGTTCCCGTTTCCGCCGCGGCCGCCGCGGAGGGTGGTGCCGAGGTGTCCCCCGAGGCGGGCGGCCGTACCACGACCGGAGCGGGCACCGGCCGTGTGAACGCGGAGGCGGGCGCCGTTCCCACCGGTCCTGGAGCGGATGGCGGTCGTGCGGGATCCGGAGCGGAGACGGATGGTGGTCGTGCGGGATCCGGAGCGGAGACGGATGGTGGTCGTGCGGGATCCGGGGCGGAGGAGGCTCGCGGCGGATTCGGAGTGGGCGGCGGTCGTGCCGGTTGGGTGCCGGTGGGGATCGCGATCGTGCTGGCGGGAGGCATCGCGCTGTTGTTCTCGGTCGCCCCGCAGGTGGTGTTCGACCTCCTTCCGGAAGTCCTCATCGCCGTCGGCTGAGCGTTTTCGGGAACGTTCGACCAGGCCGGAGACGTTGGAACCAATGAACCGGCATCAACCGACAAGGGGGGTGTAGTGCACCACAACGGTCTGCGTACCGCGGTTCTCCTCGGCGCACTGTCAGCGGTGATCATCGCGGCGGGAGCGTGGCTGGGCGGCGGCGCAGGCGTGCAGATCGCGGTTCTGGTCGCCCTGGTGACCAACGGCGCCGCCTACTTCTTCTCCGATCGGATAGCCCTGTCCGCCATGCGTGCCCGGCCGGTGAGCGAGGTCGAGCAGCCGGTCCTGTACCGGATCGTGCGGGAGCTGTCCACCGAGGCGCGTCAGCCCATGCCCCGGCTGTACGTCTCACCGACCATGCAGCCCAATGCCTTCGCCACCGGCCGCAATCCTCGCAACGCCGCGGTCTGCGTGACCTACGGCATCACCCAGCTCCTCGACGAGCGCGAGCTGCGCGGGGTCATCGGGCACGAGCTGTCCCACGTCTACAACCGCGACATCCTGATCTCGTCGGTGGCCGGCGCGCTCGCCACGATGATCACTTACCTCGGCTACGTCGGCCTGCTCTTCGGCGGAGGAGACGACGACGAGGGGCCCGGCTTCCTCGGTGCCCTGCTCATGATGGTGCTCGGCCCGGTCGCCGCCGGAATGATCCAGATGGCCGTGTCCCGCTCCCGGGAGTACCAGGCGGACGAGTCCGGTGCCCGGCTGACCGGCGACCCGCTGGCGCTCGCCTCCGCGCTGCGGAAGATAGAGATGGGAGCCAGGCAACTGCCCCTTCCCGAGAACAGCCGTCTCGCCTCCACCTCCCACCTCATGATCGCCAATCCTTTCCGGGGAGCGGGGATCGGCCGGTTGTTCTCCACCCACCCGCCCACCGCCGAGCGCGTCGCCCGGCTGGAGCGGATGGCCGGCTACCGCCGCTGAGGCGGCCGGGAGCCGGCCAAGGGGGCTAGCGTACGTCCCGCAGCAGGCCGACCAGCGGGGCGGCGGCGAGTGTCAGCAGGCCGCAGGCCAGGAAGAGCAGGAAGTAGTTCGGGCCGGGGGCGAAGGGGTCGGACCCGATGCCGAGCAGGATCGGCGCGACCGCGGGGGCCACCGCGCTGGGCAGGTGCTTGGCCATCGCGAAGGCGCCGAGATAGCGGCCCGCGTCACGCTCGTCCGGAAGCACCCTGGTGACCAGGCCGAGGTCCACGGCGTAGTAGACGCCGGTGGCGGCCCCGCTGACGATCGCGACGGCCACCACCACGCCGACACTCGCGGTCACGGCCTTCAGCAGCAGCGTCGCGGCCAGGATCGTCGTCGCCCACAGCACGAAGGGGCGTCCCCGGCCGATCCTGGCCGACCACAGTCCCCCGAGGTAGGCGCAGAGGCCGGACAGCAGGGTGCTGACGATGCTGGTCAGTCCCACCAGCGCGACGGCCTCCGAGGTCGGCATGCCGACCCGGCTCTGCAGGTAGTAGAGCGAGTACGACGCGATCAGTGCGAAACCGATGCTGACGAGCAGCCGCTGGATCCACAGCAGCCGGTAGTCGCGGGCGTGCCGGGGCAGGACGAGCAGCGCCGAGGCGAGGCTGCCGAGGTTCACCGGCCGCCGCTCCGCCGGGTCGAGGCGGCGGTCGGGCAGTACGGCGCAGAGCGCGCCCGCCGCGGTCACCGCGAGCCCGCCGCAGATCGTGAACTGCAGGAGCAGTTCCCCCGTGAAAGCCTGGGACAGCGCCATCGCCGGGATCACGCCGACCATGTTGCACATCGAGAACACGCCCGCCACGCGGACGCGGCGTTCGGCGGGGAACTGGTCGACGACCGTGGCGGTCAGCCCGGCCACCATGGCCTGGTAGCCGGTGACCGCGACCATCCAGCCGATCGCCACCGCGGCGATCGATCCCGCGAGCGCCAGGATGAGCAGCCCGGCCAGGCCGACCAGCGAGCCGCCCAGGATCCACGGTCTGCGCATGCCGTACCGGCTGGTGGTGCGGTCGGACAGGTGGCCGCTCAGCGGGTTGGCGACCACGGTGGCCACCCCGCCGAGGGCCGCGACGAGTCCGAGCGAGGCCTCCTTACCCTCGGGTGCTATCTCCTGGATCTTGAGGCCGAGGCCGAGGATGAGCGGCAGGGCTCCGGCGGCCGCGTAGAAGAGTTCGGCGAGACCGATGGCGGCGACGAGGCCACGCCGGGGCACCGGCCGGGGCGGAGCGGTTTCCCGGGGGAGGGTGAGGGACATGGGAACGCCTTTCGGATCAGCCGACAAGGGCGGTGCGAAGTCGCCGGACGTGGCCCTCGGTCAGGCCATGGGCCAGGAGCAGCCGCTCGGCGCCTCCGCGGGCGTCGAGGGCGGCCAGGAAGGTGCGCATGGCGGCTTCCGGCGCGTCGAGCAGCCCGGACACCGCGCCGGTGACCTCCGCCAGATGAGGCGGTACGGCCTGCGGCGCCGGGCAGGCGGTCTCCGCCGAGGAAGGCGGCGGGGGCTGGAGTACCAGGTCGGCGGCTTCCGCCGAGGGAGGCGTTGGGGGCTGTGGTGCCGGGCCGGTGGATGCCGTGGCGTGGGCGGGGGCCGAGGCAGGGGGAGCCGTGGGGGAGTTCGGTGGGGTCACGGGGGAGTTCAGGCCGAGCATCGTCATGATCTGGGGAAGGTGCTCCCCGGTCGCCGTGTAGTCGCGGACGATCGTGTCGTGGTCCACTCCGGCCAGGTCGAGGATCAACGCCACGACCAGGCCGGTGCGGTCCTTGCCTGCGGCGCAGTGCACCAGGGCGGGCAGCCCGTCGGCGATCTCCGCGACGACGGAGGCGAACCAGGTGGTCCGGTGGTCGAGCATCAGGACGTACAGGTCGCCGAGTTCGATTCCGGGTGGCAAGGCGGACAGGTCGGCGGGGGATCCCGAGGTGCCGAGTCTGACGATCCGCACGCCGCGCTCGGCCAGGGGAGCCCAGTCGTCGCCGGTCCGTTCGGCCTCGCCGCGCAGGTCCGCGATGAGGCGCAGTCCTTCGAGCGGGCCGCCGAGGAGTCCCGCGAGCAGGTCGGTGTCGGCGTGGGTCAGGGCGTGGGGCTGGGCGGAGCGCAGCAGCACGCCGGTGCGCAAAACGGTTCCGGTGCCGTCGGCGACGTCACGGAGGTTCAGAAGCGGCATGAGTCATATATATGACTGGCTCACCTGCGGAAACGCGGCGGAGAAATGGACGGTGAGTGAACGGGCGGGCAACGTTCGCACATCCGTGAATCATCGGCCGGGCCTGCCGTGCGAGAGCCGTACAGTATCCAGATGCCCAGAGAAGCCCGCTATCGCGCGATCGCCCGTGAGCTCGGGCGGCGCATCGAATCCGGTGAACTGCCGCCGGGTGAGCGGCTGCCCACCGAGGACGCGCTCGCCGAGCGGTTCGGCGTGCACCGCCTCACCGCCCGGCAGGCGATGATCGAGCTGCGCAAGGCGGGGCTGGTCGAGACGCGGCACGGGCTGGGCAGTTTCGTACGGCGCGCCCCACGCCGGATCGAGGTGACCGTCGATCCCGTCACCCGCAGGCACCGGCCGGTGGATCTGGAGGGGCTGGCCGCGACCTTCGCCGGCGGAGAGGAGATCCTCACCCGGGGGCCCGTCGAGCACCCCGCCGGAGCGCGCCACCTCGGGCTTCCCAGTGGGGAGATCCACGAGATCACCACGTTGCTCAGGTCCGGAGGCGTGCCGTGCGTGCTGAGCCGCTACCGGCTTCCCCCCGGGCGAGCGGACCTCGCCTACGACCCGGCGCTCGGTGTGCTCGGCTCGTTGGAGACGGGTGGGACGCCCTACCGCTACGCCTGGCACGCGATCTCGGCGGACCTGGCCGACCCCGACGACCAGGCCGTGCTCTCGGTCGACGTGGGCACCGCCGTACTCGTGCGGGAGGGGCTCGTCGCGCACGGCGACGAGCCCCTGTGTCACATCGAGCGGCGCTGCCGCGGAGACCTCGTCTCCTTCGTCACCCGCTATGACTAGCCAGGTGGCCGAGGAGTTCCTCGGTGTCCAGGTCGTACACCGGGGGCGCCGACGACAGCGGGACCACCGTGGTGATCAGGCCGTCCTCGGTGATGTCGATCCGGCTGAACGCCTGGAACGGGATCCCGCGGGTCCTGTCCGCCGGAGCCATGGTGTCGGCGCCGTAGGCGTTGCCGGGGCCGACCCAGACCGGGACGCCCGCGAGCGTGCCCGACGTCGCGCTGTGGGTGTGACCGGCGACGATCAGCCGTACGTCGGACCCGGCCAGCACCTCGGCCAGCTTCTCCGGGGTGCGCAGCCCGATCCCGTTCATCATCGGCAGCACGCTGGGGATGGGCGGGTGGTGCAGCACCAGCACGCTGCCGTCGGCCGCCGGCTCGGCCAGCGTCGCGGCCAGCCATTTCAGCTGGTCGCCGGAGAGCTCGCCGTGGTGCGCGCCGGGCACGGTGGTGTCGAGGGTCACGACGCGCAGACCATGAATCCAGGCCACGGCGTCGTACGGCTCGCCGCTCGGCTCGACGCCGACGAGCGCCGCGCGGAAGGCGCGGCGCTCGTCGTGGTTGCCCATCGCGACCACGACGGCCGCGCCGAGCCTGCTCGCGGCGGACTCCAGGGCCTCGGCCACCAGCCGGTAGGAGGGTTCGTCCCCCCGCTCGGCGATGTCGCCGGACAGGATGATCGCGTCCACGGGCTGCCCGGCGGCGACCACGGTGTCCAGCGCGGTCCTGAGGGCCCCCGTCGAGTCGATGGAGTCGTGGAGCAGGCCGTCGGCGACGGCGTGGACATCGGTGAGATGGATGAGTGTGTACCTGTTGGACATGACACCGACCATTGCTCATGTCACTGAACGTGACTGGTCATCTATATGAATTGCGGAGGTACGGCTCCCGCCGGGCGCATCCACTGGGGAGTCCCGCCGGACGGCCGCCCGCCGGTGACGTGACCCGCCGATGAGATGACCTGTTGGTGAGACGGCCCGCCGGTGAGACGGCGGACGGCCCGCCGACGAGATGGTCGCGCCTCCGCTGGAACGGGGGCTGCTCGGAACCGGTGAACCGCCGGATCGGAAACCTGCTCGGAAGTGGTGGGCCACCGGGCCGGGAGCCCGTTCAGGAGTGCTGGGCCACCGGATCGGTCTCCTCGGGCGACAGTCCGGGGAGACCGTCGATGCTCTCGCGGTTGTTCTTGGCCCGGTAGGCCCGCCGCTCCTGGACGTCCTTGCGTCCCGCCCACTCGTCCAGCAGCGTCCGATCCTTGTCGAAGGACATGAAGGGGACAGAGAAGCCGCAGGAGTCGGCGATGCGGTCGCATTCGACGACGATGATCGAGCGGACGCCGGGATGCGAGCCGAACTTCTTGATCAGCTCGGGGAAGGCGGGATCGTCCGGGACGACGACCCGGCCGGTGCCGTACAGGCGGAGGATGTTGGGAGGACCGGAGAAGGCGCAGAACATGACCGTGATACGGCCGTTCTGGCGGAGGTGGGAGACGGTTTCGACGCCGCTGCCGTCCAGATCGAGGTAGGCCACGGTGGTGTCGTCGAGGACGGCGAAGGTGTCGGGGTATCCCTTGGGGGAGACGTTGACGTGACCGCCCTGTTCGGGGGCGGTTGCGACGAAGTAGACCGGCTGCGCTTCGATGAACTCACGCAGCCGGTCGTTGAGCCTTGCGTGGATTTTCCCCATGAGAAGGACGATAGATGGCTGTCATTCGCCGGGCAGCCACCAGGTCCACGGGGACTTCTTGATCGTGAAGGCGTCCAGCTTCCGGGTGGCGCCGGTCTCGGCGTTCACCGTCCACTTCATCACCGAGGCAAGGTCGCCCTCGCCGCCGCCATTACCCGTCCAGAGCGTGAGCGTTCCCGCCGGGTTCCAGTAGAGGCGCTGGGGGCTCTCGTCCTTGGGGATGCCGAGCGGGATCGCGTCGGAGACGGTGTCCGACGTCAGGTCGTAGGTGCGCAGGCGGGGCTTGCCCGACGAGCCGGAGATGACCAGCGCCACCGTGGACCCGTCGTCCGCCAGCGCGACCGGCGAGTTGTTGGACACGATCTGCGGCACGACCTGGCTCGCGCCCTTCCTGCCGTCGGCGTCGAAGACCACGAACTCGGTGATGTTGTCGTCGGTGTAGCGACCGGTGAGCAGGTGCTGCCCGTCGGGGCTGAAGCTCAGCAGGCCGTTCTTCGACGGCAGCTTGATCGTCTTTCCGCTCTTGAGGTTGACGACCAGGGTCGGCAGCTTGTCCGCGCTGTCGGAGTAGTCGATCACGACGATCGAGCCGTCGGGGGAGATCGTGGTGTCCACGTCGTTCTGGCCGATCCCCTTGGGCAGCACGGCGGCCGCGCCGGGCAGCGGACGGACCTTCCCGCTGTTCACGTCACGGACGACGAGCTTGTCGCCCTTGAAATAGGTCACCGACCGGCCGTCGCCGCTGACCGCGAAGGGGGTGCTGGACTCCTTGTCCACATTGCCGTTGGCCAAGCGCGGATTGACCCGCGCGTCGGTCAGCTTGACGGTCTTGCCGCTGCGCAGCGTCAGAGTCCACTGGCCGCACGGAACCGTGTAGTCCTTCTTCTTGCAGCTCTTGATCCAGGCGTACCGGACCGAGTCGTCGGAAGCGGCTCCCGTTTTCGCCTCCGCCGGGGTCACGGTCATGGTCATGATGGTGGCGGTCAAGGTGGCGAGTGCGAGTGCGGCGAATCCGCGTGAGGGTGTCATCGCTCTTCCTTTCGTCACCTGGATAGATGCGGCCCCGGAGTAAAAGGTTGTGTCACGAATCAGCCACGCCCCCATGACGGCGCCCCGGCTCGGCGACTCTCGAAGGAGACGGTGATTCTCCGAGGAGACGGTGAGCACGGAAAGGCGGTGAGAGGTCGAGAGGGCGGCGAACGGTCTTGCACACCGGCCGCTTCCCGGGGGACACTCGGCGGGTATTTGATCAAATAGTCGTACAACGGCCTCTGGGAGTTGTGCATGGGCTCGCCGCCGTTTCCTCGGGATCGCTCCCAACGGCACCGCGGACATATCGCCGAAGGGCGGAGGCGCCCCCGCTCGCACGCTCTTCGCCGGCCGGCATGAGCCGGGACGACGGCGTCGACGTCTGGCAGGCGTTCGAACCGAGCCCGGCGGAGTACGAGCGGGCCGTCGCCGACCTCATGCGGGACGGCGGCCACGAGATCCTCGACTGGAGGGTCGAGCATCTGGACCCGGTGGAGGGGGTCGACGGCACCTACGTCATCGATGTCACGGTGCGCTTCCGGCTGCTCGGCGCTGACTTCCTCATGCTGTTCGAGTGCAAGCGGCACGCCACACCGGTCAAGCGCGAGCACGTGCAGGTGCTGAACGACAAACTGCGTGCCACCGGCGCGCACAAGGGGGTCGTCGTGGCGGCCTCCGGGTTCCAGCGCGGCGCGCTGGAGTACGCGAGAGTCCATGGCATCGCGTGCGTACGCCTGGTCGACGATTCATGGACGTACGAAACTAGACACGGCGGCCGGGCGGCCGGGCCGGACGCCGGGCAGTACACGGCCTACACCGGTCAGCTCACGCACTCAGGCCACGTCAATGTCATGCTGAGCGGCCAGCGCGACCGCATACTGCGCTTTCTCCTCGAAATCGAGCAGAGCTCGACCGTGTAGGTCCTCGGACACCCCCGGCCGGGTACCGGCGTGCGGTCAGGCACCGGTATGGACATGACAGGCCCACAGGGTGGGGGTGTCGAAGAGGGCCGCGCGCAGGTGCCGGGTGGCGTTGTGCAGTGCGAGAGCGGTGCGGGAGGTGTCCGCTGTACGGGAGCCCTCGTCGGTGAGCTGGGTGTAGACCTCCTCGGCGACACGGGCGGCCACCTGGTCGTTGATCGACCACAGGGTGCCGATCGTGTTACGGAAACCGGCGAGCTGGAACGCGGCGGTGATGTGGACCCCCTCGTCGACGAAACGAGGATGGGTGTCACTGGTTTCGCAGGCGGACAGGTAGGCGAGGTCTGCGCCGGTCAGGCGCAATCTGGAGATCGCGGAGACGGTCAGCGGACGGGTGGTGTGGTCGAAGAGCAGCAGACGGCTCGCGCCCGGGTCGTTCCAGTCACTGGTGCCATGACAGGCGAAGTGCACCACCGAGTGCGCGGGCAGCGCCGCGAGGACCGCCTGGTGGGTCGCGTGCGGCCCCCGTAGGAGGGTCGCGTTCCGGAGCAGGCCACTCAGACGGCGGGCTTCGTCGTCCGCACCCGGTAGCGGTCTCGCACCCGGGGTGCTGGGCATGGCGACGATCAGCGCCGGACGGTGGCCCGCCGTCCTCACATCGGAGGGGGTGGGGCTCCGCCGGGCATAGGCGAGCGCACGGACCGTGGTGGTGTAGGAGGAGACGACCCGGTCCATGACGGTACGGGGCGACGCGCCGTCGGTCACGATGTCGTGGTGGTGCCCGGCCGCGTGCAGCGGCAGATAGGCCATCACTCCGACCGGACACCACCACAGCCGTGGCCATTCACGGCCGGGCGCCGGAGTGGCGGTGTGACCGAGTTCGGCCAGGACGGGGGCCGCGACGGTGTCCCACAACCAGCCGAGGACGTCGTGCAGGTCGGCCTGAGCCCGCCTGCGCGTGAACGTGTCGGAAGCGGTGACAGCGGTACGGCGCGCCGCCAGAAAGCGCTCTCCCTGCAGGTAGACGTCATCCTCGGTGAGGCCGGTCAGGGGTACGTGCCGCACTGGCCGCTCGGGATCGTCGGTCAGGATCAGGGCGTCGCACCGATGCGGGTCGGTGGTCACCATGACGACGGGACCGGCCGCGGCCTGCCGCCGGAGCCGGTCGATGGGCGGCGGGATCAGGAAGTCGGCGAGTCCTGGGCGGGCGCGGATACGGTCAAGAAGCGCGTCCCACGCGGTGGCCGCCTCATGGCGCCGGCTCGCCGGCTCGTGGTCGCCTTCTCGCGGGATCCCCGATGCGACGTCCCGGTGCGCGGCCGCCTCGAGCTGGGCGAAGCGTTCGCAGAGCCGTACGAAGTCATCGGCGAGATCGGGGGCCTGCGCGCGCAGCCGGGCCTGCTCGGTGCGGGACTCCATGTCCTCGGCGAGCAGCAGGCCGCGGGCCTGTTCGAGGAGTTCCAGGGCCCGCTCCGGCCTGCCGGCCGACAGCGCCGCGGCGGAGGCCCGTCCGGCGATCCCGGCCATCTCGCCGAGGCGGTGTTCACGGTCCTTTCTCCGCAGGTCCCGGGATGCCATGAGCGGCAGCATGCGCACCACCTCCTCCATCGCCGACAGGGCGGCCGCGTCGTCTCCCGCCAGGGTGTCGGTCTCCGCCTTGAGATGGCCGGCGGCGATCCGGTCGCTGACGGCGGCGGTCCGTAGCGCCGCCGCCCGCGCGAACAGCTCCCTGGCCTCTGTCAGAGTCTCTCGATCCCCGGATCGCTCGAAGAGGTTGCGCAGCGCCGAACCCAGTAGGAGCAGGCGGTCGCACAGTTCGGGCCAGGTGTCGTCGGAGAGGGCCACGGCGGCGCGTCCGGCGGCGATGGCCTCGCGCAGTGCGCCGAGTTCCCCGGTGTCTCGGAAGAGCAGTGTCAGTCCGGCCCCGAGACTGTTCAGATATCTCGGCTTGATGGCATGGCCGTCCGGCGTGGCGGCCACGGCGGCTCGCGCCATGCCGATCGCCTCAACGAGCGCGCCGGGGTCTCCGGTGGTCTCCGCCAGCGCGTGCAGGGCGTTCCCGAGGTTGGACACGTATGCGGCGTGGTCGGGGTGACTGTCCGGAGTCGCGGCCAGTGCGGCCCGGGCGACCTCGACGGCCTCGCGCAGCACCGCCGGATCCCCGGTCTGTTCGGCGAGAGCGAGGAGGGTGTTGCCGAGGTTGGACAGGCGGCTCCCCCGGTAGGGGTGACCTTCCGGAGTGACCGCCGCACAGGTCCGGTGCACGCCGGCCGCCTCGTGCAGCATCCCGACGTCACCGATGTGCTCGAACATGGTGCGCAGGGAGACCCCGAGATTGGCCAGGCACATGGCCCGATCCGGGTGCTCGTGAGGCAGGGCCGCCACGGCGCGCCGCCCGGCGGCCACCGCCTCGCGCAGCGCCTCCACGTCCCCGGTGCATTCGAACAAGGTCTGGAGCGCGCCCCCGAGGCTCGACAGGCGTCCGGCCAGCTCCGCGGCTCCGTCCGGGGTGGCCGCCACGGCCGACCTGTGTGCGCCGACCGCCTCGCGCAGTGTCTCCGGGTTCCCGACGTGCTCGAACAGTCTGCGAAGGAGACTTCCGAGGTCGGTCAGATCCTCGGCGCGGTTCAGATGACCGCGGGTCGCGGATCCGATGACGGCTCGCCGGACGGCGACCGCCTCGTGCATGGCCTCGAGGTCCCCGGTGCGCTCGAAGAGCATGCGCAGGGCGGCCGAGAGATCGGACAGGAGATCGACGCGGTCGGGATGGTCGTCGGGGAGGTCGCCCGAGGCGGTGCGGAAGACGGCGATCATCTCGTGGATCGCCTCGGGGTCCTCCGAGAGTTCGTACCAGGTGCCCAGGGCACTCACGAGGTTGGACCGGCACAGGTCCCGTTTCGGGTGGTCGCGGGGCACCGCCGCGAGGGCGGCGCGGAAAAGCTGCAGGGCCTTCTGAAGGGCCTCGTGGTCGCCGGTACGTTCGTGCCAGCTGTAGAGCGCGACTCCCTGATCGGTGAGGTCAGCCGCGGTGGCGTCGGCGTCCGGATCCGCGAAGGGATCGGAATCGTGGGATTCCGGTTCGGCGAAGGAGTCATGGTAATCCGGGTCATAGACGAGATGTTCAGGGACATAACGGTCGTCATCGAACGGTTCGTCGTCGCCGGACAGTACCTCCCGCTTCTCGTAGAACTCGCGCAGCGTTTCGGGAACCGCCTGCGGATCATTGGCGAAAACCGGCCCGAACAACATGACGGCGCATCGCATGTCCTCGTCCCACTCACCTACCGGCAACGCCAGGACGCGGAGCCAGCACAACCACCCGACGGAATGGAGAACCTCCAGGTCGGGGCCGTTCCGGGAGTCCGTCGCCGACGCGCCGACGAACGCCAGCAGGGCCTGCATCTCCTCCAGCGCGGCCGGGTCGAGCACCGGTCGTGAATCGCCGGCCTCAATGGCGCTCGCGTTCCGCGCCCGAATCGCGGCGAGCAGTTTCTCCCGCACCGGTGACCTTCCTGTTCTCCGACCCGCCGACAAGATCCGGTCCATGGCCGAGGAGTTTTCGAAGCACGCGGTACTCTCGCCGGCTCACCGGAAGCGCGTCGATCCTATCCAGGAAATGCCGCGACATATTTAGATTTGCTATCCCCGCCGGAAATTTCCCGCTTTCATCGGAAATAGTCGGCGACGGTAAATGACCGGCGGCAGTCGTGAACCCTCCCGGCACGGGCCGGGCAGAGTGGCGTCGCGAACGACGAGAACACAGGCCGCGTCGGTGAACCGTCGGTACACCGGCACCCATGACACCTCGACCGCGACGTACCGCGGTCCGGCGTCCGTTCACCTTCGGGCGGCCCGCCGCTCGCCCTACGGCGCGGCGGCGGCCTTTGAGGGGTGGCCTGTCGGTGACGCTCGAATCCTGGATCCGGCTCACGGCTCGGACCGCCGCCCGAGTCGAGCCAACCCCTGCGGTGGCCGTCTGAGTCGAGCAAACCCTTCCAGCGGCCGTCTGAACCGAGCCAACCCTTCCGGTGGCCGTCTGAGTCGAGCCAACCCTTCCGGTGGCGAGCCCCGCACGATCGCCTTCTCACCGCACGGTAAGGACGATCCCCTCGAACATGACCAGACTCTCGGCGCTCCAGACCAACCGGTCTCCGGAAGAGCTCTACTCGTTCCCGATGGGGAAGGCGTGGCCTGCCCGGCGGCATTCCAGAAATCTCGCCGGTGGCCGGCCGGGAGTCAGGGGCTGGCCCACGGGGCAGCGGTGGCCGGCGACCGGTCCCGATGGTCCGGGGCGGTTCCCCCACGACCGAGCCTGACGCGCACGCGAAGGAGCCGCCCGAGGCACAGGAGAAGACTCGCGCCCCGGTGGACGGTGTGCCTTCGGCCATGTGCCCCGGATGTGCCCCCCTGAGGCGGAGAAAGCCCTGAACGCGCAGCTCGGAGCTATGGTCGCCCTTCCATCAACGGTAGTTGGTGAACTGCAGGGCGATCTCGAGGTCCTTGCCCTTGAGCAGGGCGATGACCTCCTGGAGCTCGTCCCTCTTCTTGGAGCTCACCCGTAGCTCTTCACCCTGGATCTGGGCCTTGACCCCCTTGGGGCCCTCATCCCGGATGATCTTCGAGATCTTCTTGGCGTGCTCCTGGTCGATGCCCTCCTTGAGGGTGACCATGAGCCGGTACTCCTTGCCGGACAGCTTCGGCTCGCCGGCGTCCAGAATCTTGAGCGAAAGTCCCCGCTTGATCAGCTTGTCCTTGAACACGTCAAGGACGGCGTTCGCGCGCTCCTCGCTGTTGGCCTTGATCTCGACGGCCTTCTGCCCGCCCGACCAGGCGATGTTCGCACCGGTGCCCTTGAAGTCGAATCGGTGCCCGACCTCCTTGACCGTCTGGTTCAGCGCGTTGTCGGCCTCCTGGTGGTCGATCTTGCTGACGATGTCAAAACTGCTGTCGGCCATTGCGTCGACTATCCTCTCTAGCTCTCTTGTCGACCCTAGCGCCTCACCTGTCGGCTCAGGATGAACGTGACCGTCAACACCCAGACGATGGTGTCGACGGCGGGGAAACGGGGCGGGTGCGGGCCGTACATCCGGCATATGACGACAGCCGCCCCACGCGTTCCAACGCTCCCTTTCACTCGCCCCCACCCCGCGTTCCCCGGCCACCCCACTCCCAAGCCCGTACCGCAGCCCCTCCCATCTGAGCCGTAAGCCGTAAAAGTCCTGGTAGAGCGGCCTATCGGCGGGCGACCTCTATCGATGTCACGTCACGCCCGGAAGTCCGCTATTCTTCTTCCTGTCGCCGCTTCGAGCGGAAGACGCGGCAGGTTGCCCGAGTGGTCAAAGGGAGCGGTCTGTAAAACCGTCGGCTCAGCCTACGCAGGTTCAAGTCCTGCACCTGCCACCAGCCAAAACGGCAGCTCAGAGCCCCGCGAGGGGCTCTTTTGCTTTTCCGGGACATGCAGTTGTACGCGGCCAAGAGCAGCCGTATGTCACCGCTCCACCAATATACGTGCAATGACCTTGAAGGCGTTTCCCCAGGTGGAGCCGGGGTTTCCGGGTGGTGCGGGGGCGGGAATCGGCCTCCGGAACGCCAAAGGACCCCGGGGGCTCCGGGGTCCTGGTTGTACGGCATGCGGTTCACGCGGCTAGCGCGTCGTCTATCCGCCTGTTGGCCACGTCCTTCTGCCCGTCGAGGCACTTGGCGTAGACCCGCAGCAGGACGTCCACACTGTGCCCGGCACGCTCGGCCACCTCAGGGGCGGGGACACCCGCGTTGAGCCACAGCGACACCGCCGCGTGCCGCAGGTCGTACGGCCTGCGCGCGAGGGGAGAGGCCACCTGAGCAGGAGTGAAGGCAAGCTTTCTGGCCTCCTGCCAGACCTCGGTGTAGGCCGTCGAGGCGACCACCCCGCCGCGCTCACTCCGGAAAAGACGCCCGTCCTGGCCGGTGCCGTACTCGGCGATGTGCTCCCGGAGGATCTCGACCAGCGTCGGCGGGATCGGCACCGGCCGTACGTCGTCCCGACCTCGATGCTTGAGCCCCCGTTCCTCGTGCGCGTCCCCGCTGTCGGTCCACCTCGTGTTGACCTCGGGACGGGAGACGTCGACCGTCAGCCGCCCCCAGCCCTTGAGCGGAAGGTGGCAGTCCTGCACTCGCAGGCCGACCGCCTCGGCCGGGCGCAGGGCCGCGTAGTACATGCAGGCGAACAGCGCCATGAGCCGCCGACCTCGGCCGCGACCGCCCACGTAGGCGACCATGGTCAGGAGCTCCTGAGCCTGCCGCGGATTGACCGCCACGCGAGGGTCAACGGTCTCGGTGACCTTGGGCGGCTTCCACTTGACCTTGTGCAGTGGGTTGGAGTCCAGCTCCCCAAGCTCCACCGCGTACTCAAGGACGGCATGAAAGACGGCCCGCTTACGAGCGATCGTGTTCGGAGCGGCGGCCTTGCCGTCGAGGCGGAGGGCGAGCGCATCGAGGGCCAGCCGTACCGTCTTGGCCTCGTTCAGGGCCGTCAGATCGAGCGACGCCGACCGGAGCCAGCGGACCGCCTGTGCCGACTCCGGGGGAGTAGCCGGCCTTTTGCTCTCCGGGAGAAGGAGGTACTTGCGAAGAGCCGTCCGCAGGTCTTCGGCGTCGGGACGGCCGGGGCGGTCCTTGGTCAGCGCGGGGAGGATCGTCGCGAGCGCGTCGGACATGCCGTCCCTGGTCTTGGCCGCCGCATGAGGCCACTTCATCTCGATGAAGGCCGTGACGAACTCAAGAACGGTCCGGGCGTCCTTGGCCTTGATCATCGACTGGGGGAGACCCGTCTCGACCTCGAACGCCTCACCCCGCTTGGCCGCCTGCCGCAGGTCCGACAGGAAGCTCTCGGCGAGAGCCTTGGTCCGGTAGGTCTTCGACGAGCGCTTCCGGGCGACCGACCACCGCACGACGTAGGACGGCGTCTTGCTCGACTTGTTCCGGCTGATCTCGAAGAACTTGACGTCGTACGAGAGGTTCACGCCGCCTCCCGGAGGGTCTCAAGCCACGCCTCGAACTCGCTGCGGTAGAGGCGGATCTCGTCGTTGGGCAGCCGCAGGCCACGAGGGAACTTGCCGATCTCCCGCCACCGGTAGAGGGTTCGAGCGGACACGCCGCCGAGCCGGTCGAGGATCTCGGGGACGGTCATTAGCTTGTCGTCGTCTCTCTTCTTCACGCCGCCTCCCTCAGTGCCGTGGTTGCCGAAAGATCGGGGATGGGTCTGCCGTCGGCTCTGGCCCGTAGTTCGTCGAGTCGAGCGCGGGTGTGTTGTCGGTTGGCCACGCCGCGCAGCAGTCGCACCGGCAGCGGGGTCCGGGTCGGGTCCTTGGTCGAGACGGGCCGCCAGACGTAGCGGTGCGGGTCGATGGCGGTGTCGTCGGCGGGCAGGCCGAGCATGTCGAGGACCCAGGCGCGGCGGTCGGCTTTGTGGTCGCGGAGGGTCTTGTTCGACCACTTGCGGGAGACCAGGACGCGACGGCCCGCGTAGCCGAGGTGTTCGGCCTTGTGCGCCTTGGAGCGGCACCGGCCCGGCGTCATGCCCGCCTTGGCGCCCTTGGGCTGGATGCCGTACCGCAGCCAGTTGGCGCAGGCCGGTGAGCAGGGTTCGTGGCGCAGCGCCTCCACCAGTCGGGCCGCGTGGTCCCGGCGGGCCTGATTGATCGCCGCATGAGCCGGACCGGCCGCCTCCTCGTCCTCACCCTGGTCCTTCTCGTCGAGGTCGAGGGTGTCGCCCAGGCTCTTGGTGAGGTACTTGGTCAGGTAGCCGATGCGCTTGTGAGCGTCCGGTGATCCAGCCAGGAGCCCCTGCACGTCGACCTGAGCGCCGAAGCGCATCACGTGCAGGGGCTTCGCCTCGTCGTCGGTGTCGAGCCGGTCGAGGGCCTCGTGCCAGGTCGGCAGGAGTTCGCCGGTGGCGGGGTCGAGGTAGTCGCCGGTCTGCCCGTCCGGGTACGGCTCGGCCTGCTCGTCTCGTTCCGCCCAGACCGGCAGGTGCTCCCCCTCGAAGCGCACCTGATCGACCGAGGGCCACCACACCTGGTGATACGTCGCGGCGGCGATCTGCTTGATCTCCGCACGCGGCAGGGTCCCGCGGATCGCCATGTGCAGGTGAGGCGCGAAGCGCTTCTGTGGTTCGACGGTGGCGAAGTACTGCACGTCATACCCGGCGACCCGGCGGAGGTTCTGCACGAACCGGTCGATGAGCTTGGAGAAGTGCAGGGCATCGCGGGCCGCGCGAGCGTAGTCGTAGGTGGCCGGGTCGGCCGGGATGCCTTGTCCGGGGCGGATCTTGCCGTAGGACGGCAGGGTGAGGGTGACGAACAGCGAGGGCCGGAACACCTGCCCGTCCGGGGCGACGAAGGTCCGTCCCAGGGTGGTGTTCTGCCGTGTCCGCCGGGGCAGGTCCGGGGCGTCCTGGCGGCGCCGGGTGGAGCGGGACCGGCGGGGAGTGTTCCGGCCGCCGGTGACGTTGCCTCGCATTCCGGTGGCGTTGATCTCGGCGTCGATGCCCGCGATGGCCTCGTCCCAGTCGGTCACGTCGTCGCCGTCGCGTTCGGCCTGGTCACGTTGGGCTTGAACGTCGGCCCGGAATTCGATCAGCCATTTCTGATCGGCGGTGCTGGGGTGCGGTTCGGCGACGGGCTCGGTCTCCAGGTGCCAGCCCTCGCGACACTGCGCCTTGCGGAGCTGCTTGTTGCGCTGGGCACACGGCGGACACTTGGCCTCGTTGGTGGTGCCGCACGGGATGTCGAATGGCTCGGAGCTGCCGGTGTGGGTGTCGAAGCGGCGTAGTTCGATGGGGCGGATGCAGACGCCGTTGAGCTTGGCGACTTCGACGGCGACGTCGAGGGCCAGGGGGAGGGTGTCGCGGATGGTGCGGGGAAGGGTGCGGTCGGCTCCGTTGGGGGATGCGGGGGCGGACGGGTGGGCGGTGTTGGTCACGGGGCCTCCTTCCGGGGCGGGTCGAGGATGGTGGCGTGCAGCCGGTAGGCGTCGTGGTGGGGGTGCTTGCGCAGTCGGGCGGTGTTCAGGTCGATGATCACGACGACTTCGGCGAGATCGGAGTCGTCGAAGGTGCGTAGCCGCCGGAAGGGCAGGGCGTCGATCTCGTCGGCGGTGCCGTGGATGGTGATCCTCATCAGGCCACCTCGGGCAGCGGCAGGGTGTCGGCGCTGAACACGGCGACCATGTTCCGGATGTCGTCGTCGGAGACGTAGGCGGCGCGGGCCCGGATCGGGTCGGGGGAGGTCTCCAGGCGGACGTAGGCGATGCCCGCGCCCTGCTGCGGCCGGGGTGAGATCAGGTCGGCCAAAGCACCCCGATTCCGAGCCCCGTCGCCGAGCACCATGTCGACCTGCTCGGATTCGTCGAGCCGTAGGGCGATCTTGTCGGGGAACAGGTTGCGGATGGTCAGCACGTCCTTGCGCGGGTCCTGGAGCGCGGCCAGCACCCCGACCCCGACCGCCCGCCCTTGGGTGGTGAGGGTGGCCAGGGCGGCGACGGTCCGGACCCGAAGACCCTTGTCGGGTTGGTAGGCGGTCAGGAACGCCACCTCGTCCACGACCACTAGGACGAACGGGTCATCCACCGTGGGGAGGTGGTTGCGGCGGACCCCGGCGAACCGCCCCGCCCGCTCCTGCATCACCTTCACCGCGGCTTCCAGCAGCGCTACGCAGGCTTCCGGGGAGGCGGCATAGTGGTCGCCGAACAGATCCCGGCCGAAGGACAGCTCCATCAGCTTGGGGTCCAGCGCCCAGATCTCCGTCAGGCCCACGCTGGCGGCAGGCAGCAGGCCCCGGATGGTCGACCAGATGACCGATCCCTTGCCCGCCCCGGTGGCCCCGGCGACCAGGACGTGAGTGCCGTGCACCTTCAATCGCCACGGTGCGCCATCTTCACAACGGCCGATCTCCACCGGCCCCACCCACGCCTCAGCGGGGATCGGTATGGCGGGCAGTGGCACGGCCAGCGGATCCCGCCGAGGAAAGGTCAGCAGCAGCCGGCCGGACCGGGTCACGGTGACCCGGCAGGAGGCGGCCCCGAAGCCATGGGCGAGCTGCTCGGTACGGTCGGCCCAGTCGGTGACAGCCTGGCCGGTGAGGATCTTCACCGTGACCAGGTCGGCCCACGAGGTGCAGGCCACACCCAGCAGATGGGGCAGGTAGTCACGTCCGCCGAGATGATGGGCCAGGCCGGAGATGGTCATCACCGCGTGCCAGTGCCGCCGGTAGACCCAGATCAGGCGGCAGAAGGCCAGCAGCCGCCAGCCGATCCAGTGCAGGAACGAGGGCCGGTGGACCAGCGCCCACAGAGACGGGACGGCCAGCAGCACGGCGACCGTGCCGAGGCTGTAGGGCCAGCCGTACACGGTCCAGATCACGCCGGGCACGGCGACGACGGTCGAGGCGATCGGGTGCCGCCAGATCAGGCGCACGAGGGTGGCCAGTAGCCGCCAGGCGTGGACGATCAGGGTGGCCATGACCGGGGTGCGGACCACGGCCGGACGGAAGACGACGGCGGTGTCGGGAGTGGTGGAGACCAGGCGCTGTGCCTCGTCGCCGGGCAGTTTTTTGAACATTAGGCTGGAGCTCTCTTCCTTGAATTCGCGTGAGAGGGAGATGTGAGGGGCCGCCGGGAGCTGCAACTTCCAGCGGCCCCGCTTACGTCAGGCCGGGTCGTCGTCCCGGTTGGGCGAGGGGGCCGGAACGATGGCCTGGACGGCGTAGAGCCGTTCGCACTCGTCGCGGTAGCGGTTGGCGGCGGTGGCGATCTCGCGGGCCAGGTCCAGGTCGGCGGAGGTGACAGGTCCGCCGCCGGTGGTGGAGATGGACAGCTGGCCCTCGGCGCTGCCGAAGCACAGGTAGGGGCGGATGCCCTGGACAGTCATCGCCATGACCGACAGCTCGGCGGTGTGAAAGGACACATCGAGCCGGGTGTCGCCGTTGTGGATGGAGGCGGTGACGTAGGTGTAGGGCTGGTAGTCGTTGCGGGTGTTCATGCTGCGATCTCCTTGTCCTTGCTGGTTGCGGTGTTGGCGGTGGCGTCCTTGGCCGAGGCCGACGCCAGGGCGGTGTGCTTGGTGGAGGGGATGGCCGTGGTGCGGGGAGCGCGCATGGCCCGCGCCCGCAGCGAGTAGGCCAACCTGCCGGTGTCCTGGCCGACGTAGGGGGTGACGGTCATCCCGTCGAACTCGACCGGGGTGAACGGCAGGCCGGGCAGCGGCGGCGGGGGAACGGGCTGGACCTCGGTGAGGATCTTGACGGTGACCGACTTCTGGGAGGCCTTGGCCTCGGGATCGGCGTCGACCACCGAGACCTGCCAGACCGGAAGGCCGGTGGTCTTGTCCTTGGCGTAGACGACCCGGGTGGCCGTCGAGGCGTCGAAGTCCTTGACCTGCTGCACCTCTCCGATCAGGTAGCAGCCGTGGGGGAAGACCTGGTCGAAGCCGATGGCGATGGGGCCTTGGATGGCCATGGAGCAACATCTCCTCATCATCATGAGCGGTCAGCCACCTTGACTAACCAAGCTGCTCCATCATTAAGCACGAAGCCCGCTTGGATAGTCAAGTACACCAAGCGGGCTTCGGAAGAAAAGTTGGAGCCACCGGTTGCGGCTACCGGATCGGGTAGGCGTCCTCCAACTCATGCCGATCACCGGGAAGAACCGTCTCCACCACCACCCACGGCTTGCCCGTGGCGTCGCAGGCGACGGCGTAGACACTCAGCAGCGCGGCCGAGCTCTTCACCCCGAGCAGGTCGCGTTCCTCGGGGGTGGGGTTGCGGGCGGTGACGTGCTCGATGATGTGATCCAGCGACACGCCGGCCGCGCTCTCCACATACCGCCGCACCCCCTGACGAAGGTCGGCGTCCTCGGCCAGGGCCGTACCCGTGCCGACGTCGGCCGGTACCCAGGTCGCGGTGATCTCGCTCGGTTCGCCGTCGCGTTCGATGAGGACTCGGCGGCCGACGACCGGGGCTTTGGGTTCGACGCCGAGGTAGGCCGCGATGCGGTTGGGTGCCTCGATGGGCCCGGCGGCGAGCAGCTTGCTTGCCGCCTGGGTCTCTGTCCGGTCGAGGAGTTCGCGGCCGGTGCGGGGTTGCTGGCCGGTGGGGATGGCGGGGCGGCCCCGGACGAAGCGGCCTTTTCCTTGGTGGGTGACGATCCAGCCTTGGTCACGGAGGACGCCGAGGGCTTTGACCACGGTGGGGCGGGCCATGCCGAACTCGGCCATGAGGGTGTGTTCGCTGGGCAGCAGGGAGCCCGCCGGGTACTCGCCGGAGTCGATGCGCCGTTCCAGTTCGGCGATCAACTGCGCGTACTTGGGAGGCGTGTACTCAAACGACATTAAAGCCTCGCATTCAACATGCCTGTCTAGCCAAGCAGGCTATCAGTGCAGGTTAAAGAAGCGAAGCCCTTCCCCGGCACAACCCCATCACCCCGTGACCACGACCACCGGATACCGCCGGATAACGGAAGGAGCGCGACGGGATGGGGGTAACGCTCCCCGGACCCCTCCAGACCGGGGGACCCCATCCCGCCGCGCAGTCCTATCGCGCCTCTCCGCAGAGCAACGCCCTCCAGACGGCGTAACCCTGGCGGATCGGCCAGCGATAGGTCTCATGCACCTGCCGGGCACCGTTGAACCGGTGCGTGCGCCGAATGAACGCCTGTCCTCCGGCAAGGCACAGCTCATACACCGTGGAGCGGCACTCACAGCTCCACTCGATCATCCGCACCCGCTCCACTGCCTGGTACGGCCTGCGCCACACCAGCCTCATGTGATCCGGCAGCGGCTTGGCCACATGCGGGCTCAGACACCCGCTCTTCGCGATCACTGCGGAGCCCAGCCGTTCGGCATCGGCGGCGGCACGGCCAACCGGCGCAACTCGGCATACCGGGCCGCCACCCGCCGCGCCGTACTCACCGGATCATCAGCGGGACTGTAGGCGTCCCACCCCAGCCCGTCCCGCGCACGCCCCAAGGCGTCCCGGCCGGACTTCCACCGGAACACCCGGCCGTCGGTCCACACCACCAGCTCCGACCAGACCGATACCAAGGCCAAGCAATGGCCGTGATGCACATCGGAGTCGATCCCCAACCCGGCCAGCTCCCGCTGTAATCGCTGAGCCGCCTCCACAGCACCGATCACCATCTCCGGCCTGACGCGATTCGGCTCGGCGGGCGGCTGTTCGCGCATGTCCATCACGCCGCCTCATCCGCCGCCGAGCAATCCAGGCACGCGACTCGGACCAGCCTCATGGCCTGCCCGTCAAGCTGGAGCACCACCTCGGCACGGTTGCGGCGCACCCATCGCCAGCCGCGTCCGTGACAGGTCTGGCACCTCTCGTCCGCTGCCTTTGTCGGCTCGTCCTCGGCAATCATGAGTTAAGGGTCTTCACCTGCGATTACGTAACCCATCCCGAGTCGGAATCCTCCGCCCGAATAGCTGATATCCCTTGACGGGATAACCGCTGAGCAGCAAGCGTTGTATAGCCAGAAGCCCAGGTCACAAAGGGGACAGTCAGATGGCCGCAGATGCGACTAAACCGGTCGTTATCCTGCCGGAACTATGGCAACGCCCCGAAATGCTGGCGGCTCTCAGAAAGCGGGATATCGGTCAGCTCTTTCGTCTTGTCCGCCAATATGCTGGGGCCAGCCAGACCCGTATCGGTGTCGCGGTGAACCTCAGCCAGGGCAAAATCAGCGAGATCATGAAAGGGAGCGTGCAGGTCACCTCGTTCGAGGTGATCGAACGGGTCGCCGAGGGGCTGTGCATGCCTGACGCCGCCCGCTTGGCCCTTGGTCTCGCTCCCGCCACATCGCAGGCGGTTGACGCCGCCCTTCATCCCGCCCCGGTTATCCCGCCTCGGGATGGAATGTCCACAAGCGGCCTGCCTAGCGTGGAAAGTCCTATCGCTGTTGGCCAAAGCCAGATCGCCGCTCCTTGGGATATCGACGTTCTGACCCTGGCCTGGATCGTGGGAAGGCTGGATGCTCACGTGGACCGCCGAACGATGCTCCTGCTCGCCGCCGGAATGACCGCCGAAGCCGCGGCCACCATCGCCGACCCCTGGGAACGGCTGGCCCACGCACTCGCCGGCCCCCAGAGCCTCGACGAGGAGACCGTCGAACGCCTCGAAGCCCGCACCATCGGCTTCCACCGCCTGGAGTTCGCCCTACCCGCCCGCGCCATCTACCAGGGCCTCACCGCCCACATCAACGAACTGAGCAACCTGCTCCAGAACAGCCCGCCCGACCGGCTTCGCCGACGCCTGGCCGCCACCGCTGGAGAAGCCGCGACCTTGGCCTCCTGGATCGCCTGGGACCTCAAACAGCCCGGCCAGTCCATCTCCTACGATCGCGTCGCGGCCCTGGCCGCCAAGGAGAGCGGGCACCTGATCATCCAGGCGTGCACCCACGCCTACAAGTCCTACGCCGTCCAAGGCCGGGCCGCTCATGAGGCCGTACGCCAAGCCCAGCAGTTCCTGCCTGCCCAGGGCGACGACGCCACCCGGGCATGGCTGCTCAGCCGCCAAGCCGAAGAACTCGCCGCCCTCGGCGACCGCCACGCCCTCGACCTACTGCACCAAGCCGAGGAGGCCTACAGCCGAGCCCGGCCGCATCGGGAACGCGCCTGGACCCGCTTCCTCGACCCCGGCCGCATGGCCGCCTTCCAACTGTCCACCTACGTACGGCTCGGCGACGAACACCGGGTGATCGAGGTCGGACAGGCCGCACTGTCGGCCATCGGCCATGACACCGATCGCAAGCGGGTAGCCGTCGTCTACGCCGACATCGCCCAGGCCCAGCTCCAGATCGGCGACGTTGCCGAAGGAGTCGCCTACGGTCGCCGCGCCCTGGAATCAGCCCAGCGCAGCGAATCCACCTGGGGACTCCAGCACCTCACAACGGTCGAGAAGGTCCTTGCCCCGCAGAAGGACCAGGCCGCCCAGGAACTGCTCGGCGACATCGTGGCTACTCGCCGGAGTCTAGGGATGTCTCCCGCCTGATCCACTCCAGATAGTCAGTGGTGCCGGCCACCAGCGCCACCGCGACGATCTGCGGCACCTCATAGGAGTGCAGCTCCCGCACCCGCCGCGCCAACTGCTCGAACCGGCCGACAGTCGTCTTCATCAGCACCAGCCACTCATCGGAGCGCTGGATCTCTCCCGCCCACCAATAGACCGACTCGATCGGCGCGACGATCTGCGCCGCAGCGGCCAGCCGCTCCTCCACCACTGCCGAACAAATCCGAGCCGCCTCCCCGCGGCTGCTGACAGTGACGTGAACCTCGACGCAATCCGAAGCGTTTTCGATCACACTGCCACACTGCCGCATCATTCCGATGGGTATCAAATGGCAGCGCTGCGCGTCGTCGTACCGCACTGCACTCGCCCCGCTGCACGTTGCAGTGGAGCCCTTCTTTTCTTTCTGCCAGCACCCCGGCCACCAGAAGGAGCATGGTGATCAACGCGCTGCCCACCGCTACCACCACCGAGGAACGTCACCGCAACGCCCCCATCGCCGTCCTACCCGTCGGCAGCTTCGAACAGCACGGCGACTACCTGCCGCTCAGCACTGACACCATCATCGCCACCCTCATCTGTCGAAAGATCGCCGACGCCTACCCCGTCCTGCTGCTGCCCCCGATCACCATCTCCTGCTCCCACGAGCACAGCACCTGGCCCGGCACCGTCAGCATCTCCGCCCGCACCCTGCACGCCGTCATCACCGACATCTACGACTCCGTCACCCGCACCGGCCCGCGGGCCCTGGTGATCGTCAACGCCCACGGCGGCAACTACGTGCTGAGCAACGTCGTCCAGGAGGCCAGCGCCGAAGGCCGCGCGATGGCCCTGTTCCCCACCCGCGAGGACTGGCAGCAGGCGCGAGCCGCTGCCGAGCTGGTCAGTTCCATGCACGAGGACATGCACGCCGGAGAGATCGAAACCTCCGTCCTGCTACACGCCTGCCCGGAGGTCATCCGCCCCGGCTACGAGACCGCCGACCACATTGCCGACGACCGCCGCCACCTGCTGACCGAAGGCATGCAGGCATACACCGAAACCGGGGTTATCGGCCGCCCCTCCCTGGCCACTGCCGAAAAAGGCAAGGCCGTCCTCGACTCCCTGACCAGCAGCTTCGCCGACGTAGTAGCCCTGCTCACCAAGCTCTGAGCACCGAGCGTGACACGATCACGATCACGTAGCGCCGACACTGCCGAATTGTTCTCATGGGTTGTCAAGGGCGGCGGCGCGGCGCGGCGCCGCACGGCCCGCCGCCCGAACGCCGCCCGAGCGTGCGGCGTGGGCGCCGGTCTCGGCCGGCGGCGGGACTCTGGGCCGCTCACCGCACACAGCGCCCGCCACACCGAGCCGCACTCACCGACCAGGGCCGCGCCGCCGCACGGATGCGGCACGACGATCGCCATGCTATAGCTGGCCGTCACACGGGGGCGGGGGCGATCGACGGGCCGGGACTTCGTTCCTCAGTCCCGGCCCACCGGTCCACATGGTGCTCTCTGTGCCGCATGACATTTTCAGCTCAGGGAGCGTTTGAGAGCTGATCGCTAGCTTCACCGGACCCATTCGAGCGGCCGTGGCCCAGGCCGCTGAGCGGGACAGTCTTGAGTGACTCGCCGCAGCAGTGTGCTGATCGCCGCCCACCGGACCATCGCCTCGCTGATCGGCGGGCGGCGCTCGTAATCACGCACCAGCCGCCGATGCAGCATCAGCCAGGCCAGCGCCCGCTCGACCACCCACCGCTTGGGATGCACCCGAAAACCACGCTGGTCAGCGGGCTTGGCCACGATGTGCACAACGATGCCCAGCACCTGACGTGCCCAGGCCACCAGCCGCCCGGCAAACCCCTGATCGGCGAAGACCACCCGGCAGGAACCGGTCAGATACAGCCCCAGCAGCAAGGTCGTGGCCCCGGCCCGGTCCTGCACACCGGCCGGACGCACCATCACCGCCAGCAGCAACCCAAGGGTGTCGGTCGCCACGAACCGCTTGCGGCCATTGATCTTCTTGTTCGCATCGTAGCCACGCGTACCGGCCCCGACGGTGTCGGCACCCTTGACGCTCTGGCTGTCGATGACCGCCGCCGACGGCTCCGGATCCCGACCGGCTCTTTTACGGACGCGCCGGCGCAGCACGTCCAGAATCCGCTGGGTGACGCCTTGGTCCTCCCAGCGCACGAAATGCCAGTACACCGTCTGCCAGGGCGGGAAGTCCGCCGGTAACTGCCGCCAGGCACAGCCGGTACGCACCACGTACACGATGGCGTCCACGATCTCCCGGCGCGGATGTTTCTCCTTGCGGCCGTCCCAGTGCGGAGCAGGAAGCAGCGGTTCGATCAGCGCCCACTGCTCATCGGTCAGATCAGATGGATAGAAAGGGCTGTCGTGTCATGCCTGCACCCCTACCCCACCACGGGACGGCCTCACGATCAGCTCTCAAACACGCTGTCAGTCAGTGCCAGGACTAGTTAAGTCAATCTCCCTGTGAGCCCAGCGAATGAGAAGGTTTTGCACGGACATCTCAACAGGCAGCGGAGGGAGTTCGCTATTACGGTTGCCAGTGACGCGCTGGAAAAGATATGGAGAGAAATCGCTCAACGGGCCGAGGTGTGAAGATGGAATATCTTCCCTTTGGCTCAGCAACTCCCCCATGACTGCGGCGATAAACGCTGCTGGACCGTATAATTCGGCTGGCAGGACGTAGGAAGCGGGTTTAAATTTATCATCCATCAACCAACGTAAAGGATTCGCTGGGTGCATCAGGGTAAATCGAGGAACCTCGGAGCTTTCCGATAGTCGGCGCTGGATGATATTCAGCACTCTACAGACGCGAGCGTTACCCATAACGGACTCGTCCGTAATTACGGCCCGAAGGCAAGACCAGGCAATACTAGCCCATCTCGTATTTCGAACGCCAGCTTTCGGCATCTGAAACAGGAGGTCTAGTTCATTATTGTGAGCTGCCATAATTGCGTCTACCTCAATTTGCTTTTTGTGCCAGGCTCCTATCGCAAACTCGGGAATGTGGGCATGGGTGACGAGTTCTGAACGATACTGAGCACACAAGACGTTTTCCTGCTCGCGCCAGTAGTCTTTTCGCACATCGCCGAGAATTTCAATAGCAAAAATGAGTCGAAGTCCGTTAATTCGCCTGTTTTCATCCGTCGACTCAAGGACAACGGCAAGCCAATTTATTATCTGAGTTGATACGTCTTCCCTCGTCGAGTTCGCACTTATAAGAAGGCATTGCAGAGGAGTCGTGAGATCGGCCGAGAACGGGTCGCGTAGTGCGTGATCAAGGATTCTATCGGTCAGTGTGCGCACAAGCCTCGGCGGCGGGTCGACAAATGATAGGCATCGGGCCAAAAAGCTGAGAACATTACCTCTACCCGCAGTGGCGCGATAGCGGCGCTCATTAAGTAGGGCCTCTATTACCCGCTCGCCGCCACGGTTGCTATTCTTGTTTTTTATTTGTACTGCGAGCTGGCCCGGTACATCCCACTCCTGCCTGGCAATGCGTGGTGCAATCCGCTTAGCTAGATCAGCGGGTGTGTCACAGTCAGCAGCTAAATACGCAGCTGCGAAGTACTCCATGAAGGTCCGATGCGTGAAAGTGTAGAGCTCTTCCCCACGGGCAGTAGTTCCCGCATCGCTGAACACCCATCCACGTCCGCGGCAAAACTCTACGAACTGGTCAGCTGCCGCCCGCGCCTGGTCCGGATCTTCGAACCGGTGGCTGCTCAAGAATTGTGTTGTTTCTTCGATAAGCTGTCGCTTCGACACCGTAGCCCCAGCCTCATCCCTAGTCAGCAGCCAGTATGCCAAATGACGAAGGGCAGGCTCGATGAGGTGCCTGGCCTGCAGCTCCACGTGAATCTTTCGGCGCTCGTCCCATTTTGTAAAAAGCAGCTTGGCGCACTCCTCATATACCTCTGGCCGATTTTGTGGGATCGACCCCTCGCCTCGGTACAGGATGCACATGAGAGCTAACATCAATGGGTTGGCGCGTAGATCGGGTACGCTGGCGCTCTCGATCATGAACACCTCAGCCAGCTCGGCCGCTCGCTCCGGTGTGGTGTTGTCCTCCTCTCCGAACCATCGCAGTACATAGTCCTTAACCCGGCCCTCATCAAATCCAGCGACCTGATATGTTGTGAACTGTTTTGGGTCCAACCGAGCCTGCTCATAGCCGATTAAACGTGAGGTCACCAGCACACGTGCCAATGGAAACTCAGTGCAGAAAAGTTCCACGATTGAGGCGATCTCCGCCCGGCGCGTGGTGTCCACGAGCTCATCCAGCCCATCGAAAATAACCATGGCCGCTCCATCGAATAGTAGCCTTTCTAGCAGGCCCTCCGGTGGGCGGCATTGGTAAAACGTCTCGAGTCGGTGCTCCAAGAATCCCACGACGGATCGGGCCGGCGGGTCGTCTGCTGCGAAGTCTCGCAGCGTGACCAGAAACGGCGCCAGCGAGCGTTCATCGCACGCGTGCCTGTGCATTAGAAACTGAGTGCAGGTCGTCTTGCCACCTCCGGGATCACCGAGCAGGACAACACGATCGATTAGCTTGTCGAGCGTCTGCACGTCGATCTCGCTCAACTTGTCCGGACTAGGCTGGCCCATAAACACAATCTTCGGCGGGACGTAGAGGCGCTCTAGCGGCACTCGGCGACGACGCTGGAAATCGGGAGGCTCTAGCTTCCCGTGATGCTCCCGAACCTGACGACGATAACGGACGATAAACTGCCTGGCCATATCGGGATCTTGCCGCCGCGCCAGTACTGCTGTGTGGCGCTCAATCGCTGACAGGGTAGCATTCACTCTCCCTAGGAAAGCCTCTTGGCGAAGTTGCGTGAGTGCACCGCTCTTATCAGTGGACAGTTGGCCGACAAGTGTGCAGATACGGTGGTCAAGGGCAGCAAATAAACTTTCCGATACTTCGCCACACCCCTCGGCTATGAGCGCGTTATGCAGTGCAACCTCCAACCGCTCCACTTCGATTTCCGGTGCATCGGTCAGTCGCACCGAAAGTAGTTCGTGGATAATCGCATGAACGGTAGACGAACGGAGTGCTTGCGCGAGTTGTTGAGTGGAAGTTTCATTGGCAGCTATTTCCGGTCCAGGATCAACCATCTCGTAGGTGTCAAACCAGCGAACAATTTCAAGGTCCGCCTTTCGAGCGTTCCCTGTGCTTTCCATAGCCACCCTCAGGCGCTGGCCCATCAGGCGTGCGGCTTCTACAATAAGACCACTTGCAATCCCTTCAATAAGTGACATATCGCAACCTTTCGTCAATCCTACGAAATTCCGATGCCGACAAGCATATCCACATTTCCCGCACCGGTCAGGGTTTTCCCGAACCCGCTCGCGGTGATCAATGATTGCATAAATCGCCCACCAGGGGATGTAGCTCGACAAAGTATGACTTATTGCATGCTGATGCGAGATGGTGAATGGTGTAATATGTGGCTTTGTGTCCGTTCGCGGAGCGATCAACGAGGAGTCGTAGATATTTGGCCCGTATGAGATATATATGCGGGATGGTCTTTACTGCTTGGCTGCCAGTGGAGTGCCTCCGCTCTGGTGACAAGTCCCACTACTGCCGGGAACGCAGTGCTCTTGAAAACCGCTAAGCCTGCTCTGAGGCGATGATGGCGACGAGTTCACCGCCGACTGCGTCAACTCGTGGCTGGCAGCCTGGCAGCACAACCTGGTCTACGCGCAGGATCCTGGCCAGGGAGAGACGCGGCGGATCTGGGCGAGGGTCGCCTTCGCGGCTCTCGATGGTGCCGAGCAGGCCGGCTACCCCACGTGGAATGCGAACATGAGCCGCTTCAACCTTCGGGCGTTGTTGATCACTGATCTCGGTTTTGGCAATGATCCGCTGTGGGATCCGGATTGGCTGGCCTCGGATGTTCTGGAGGCCCTGCCGTTGAGCTTGGAGCGGGCGGCCGACTGGGTGGAGGACTGGCGGGCGCGTCCTCTCGGTGAGATCTTGGCGTTGCGCATCTGCAAGAACTTCCTCGTTCCTATGGAACTGATCACTGATCGACTGGCGGAAGGGCCGGTGAGGACGCAGATCGATCGCTGGATGGACCTCCGGCCGCGTCTGCCGTGACGTGCAATATACGTGCAATGATCATGGTGATGGGGGAGCCGTGAACGTGCTGCGCACCAGGTCAGAGGCCGTGTCGCCAAGAAAGCGGTCACGAGCTGTAAAACCGTCGGCTCAGCCTACGCAGGTTCAAGTCCTGCACCTGCCACCAGCCAAAACGGCAGCTCAGAGGCCCTTCGGGGCCTCTTTTGCGTTTCGGGGTCATGCAGCCGTA
This sequence comes from Streptosporangium sp. NPDC051022, assembly GCF_040683035.1. Taxonomy (NCBI): domain Bacteria; kingdom Bacillati; phylum Actinomycetota; class Actinomycetes; order Streptosporangiales; family Streptosporangiaceae; genus Streptosporangium; species Streptosporangium sp. NPDC051022. The sequence goes on from NZ_JBFBCF010000024.1 coordinate 47,413, forward strand.
TGCCGCCCTGAGCGGTCGCGCGTCGGTGGTCGCGCAATATACGCGCAATGATCTTGAAGGCATTTTCCCAGGTCGCGCCGAGCTCCCAGAGAGCCTGCAAGCGAGAGCCGCCTCTGGAGCCATCCCATGCCAACGGCTACGGCGAGGAGCTCTGGAAGCTGGATGACCGATGAATCCGCTACGTAACGAATCATGATCATATGACGCATCTGTGCGTCTCGTCATTCACTGCCGGATCATGCTTATGGGAAACGAGGGCTGCCCGACGCCGACGCACGGGCCTTGCGGGAATTGGTCCGCGACGCCGACGCCAGGGCCGCATTCGTGGCGGACCTGCTAGAGAGCTCCCGCCAGGGCGGCGCGGCCATGGCCGAAGATCTCCGGCTATACCTGCGGCCATGGGGATTCGAGCCCGCCGACGTCCCCGGCCTGGTGCGCTTGTGGCACGGGACCGACGACCCCAAGGTGCCGGTCGCGCTGGCCCGGCGGCTGGCCGCACAACTCCCCCAGGCGAGCGCACGGTTCGTACCAGGCGGTCACTTCGCCGCCTTCGCCCACCAAGAGGAGATCATCGGCGAGATCGCGGCCGAGCGGCACTGAACTGGTATACCTGCTTGCCTGTAAAGTTGCGATTTGTCGGTATCCCGTGAGGGAAGACAGGGGGATCTTCCTGATGGGCAGCCGCTTCGGCCCGGTAGCAAAGCTCAGCGGTTCGTGGACATCCGCGCTACTGGCGGGTCTGGGACTCGGTGTTGTCACCAATCTGGCCCAGGGCTGGCTTCCGGGCGCCTGGAACCAGGTCGCCAACTCCGGTGCTGTCTGGTGTGTCCCGGCGTTCGTCGTCGGCGCCCTGCTTGCCGGGTGGGCGTCAGCGCGGTCGGCTGCCACCGCTGGCCTATGTGCCTCGATCGGTCTGGTCATTGGGTATTACGGGTACGCGGAGTTCGGCCGTGACGGCATGGGCAGCCTCACCTATCCGCTGATCTGGCTCGCGATGGCGGTCATCAGCGGCCCATTGTTCGGCGTGGCCGGGCTGTGGTGGCGGAACGGACGTACCGTACGTCACCGTGTCATTGGCCTCGCCGCACTGGGAGGTGTCTTCGGGATGGAGGGCATCATGTATGCCTTCGTCCTGCATTACACCCCGCAGGCATGGGCCTGCCTGGCCGTCTTCGTCCTTGCACCGCTGCTGATGGCACGTCGGCAAGGAGAGCGGACGCCGACCCTGCTGACGGCCCTGGCCCTCGCGGCACTGGCGTACTTAGTCATCGAATTGCCACTTCAATACGTGACGATATGAAGTGGATCGCGGACCGCAGACACGGTAAGCCAGGTCATGTTAGTCGACCACGCGCTTCATTTAGTCAGTTCCCTCATCCCTGTTCGGGACGCCGCCTCTGATCGACGGCTGCCTGGCCGGGACCGGTCTGGTTCTCAGGTCCTCGTAACTCCACGAATTAAAGATCAGCGGTGCCTTCCAGTCGGCGATGTTCCCGAACCCCAGCTGCTGGGCTCCGTCGACCGCCACATCGAAGGTCAGCTGCTCCCTCAGCGCGTACCACGACAACGCGCCACCATCGACAGTACGCAGGCTGTAGATCGTCGGCTGGTCTTGAGCGTGGATCGTCATCTCCCACTGGCCCCGCAATGCCGCTCGGTCCTCTCGCCTGCCTTGCGCCCAGTCGGTGGTGTACCTCCCCGGCGTGAGCGTGTTCTGCGCCTGGCGATCCTCATTGAAGGTGGCCAGGATGGACACGTGCGCTTGGGCCACAGGCCGAGGAGCGACGCTCAAGCTGTCGTCCGTCTCGCTCACCACCGTGGCCAGACCGTCGGCATCCACCGCGATTCCAGCCGGGCACTGACTAATTCATCTGGATCAATCCATTTTTCGTTGGCATGTCGGCCGCGCCGTGTTACCAATGGCTAGAACAGTCGAGAAAGACAACGGCCCGGCAGAAAGCCGCCGGGACGGTGAATTACGGTGTTCCGGATGTTGCCTTTCCGGTTTGCCGTTCTTTGATTAACCCTCTCTCCCCGAAAGGCTCGGCGGGCCTCTTTCCCCTGTGCGCGGATTTTCCCTGAAGGGAATGTCGCGGGACTCCGGAGGAGCCCTCCCACGGGGAGCGGACACCCCCAAGGAGAAACCATGCGGAAGACGACGGCCCGCCGGGGGATCCCCGGCACGGGTCTGGTCATCGCGCTGGCGCTGGTCGCCGGCGTGCTGTCCCTCGCACCCCCGGCGGCTGCGGTCCCGGCGGCCACGGCCGCCGCCGCGGACCTGCCCTACGGGCCCTACACCTGCAAGCAGAACTTCGTGTGGCGGGACGCGTTCCCCTATGACTATGTATGCGTGACGGTCGTGCCGGACATCCGCCGGGAGACCGCCGAGGAGAACCGGCTGGCCGATGAACGCAGGGAGCCGAACGGCGGCCCCTGGGGCCCGGACACCTGCAAGCAGGGGTTCGTATGGCGCGAGGCCAATCGGTCCGACCACGTCTGCGTCTATCCGTCCAGCCGGTCGCGGGCCTGGCTCAACAACGCGAACGCGGCCTTCGGTCTGCAGGACCCGTCCGCCCCTCCGCGCATCTTCGGCACCCACACTGCCGAGGACTACTCCGCGGAGTATCGCCATGTGACACTGAGGGTCACCGGCGCCTTCAGCCGGAACAGTAAGGTCACCTTCAGCACGTACGGCTATCACGGAGGAGGCTGGGAACTGAGAACTGGCTACACTTTTGACACCGGCGACAACGGCCGAATTATCACCCCCAACGGGCAGATCCTCACGTTCTACTGCGACCTGAACGCCCACCGCCGGGCGCAGGCCTTCCTCGTCGCGACGGATCACGCGAACGGCCAGGTCAGCAACCCGGGCAAGGTCACCGACCCCTTGTGCATATCCATCGACTGAGCCGCCGGGCGGTGGAGCCGCGGACGCCGTTCAAGTTCCGGCTCCTCCGCCCGAATTTCCCCCTTCTTTCCCCGGTTGATCGAGGACGGTGTTCCACCGGAAGGGAACGAGTCCCGGGCGCATCCTCGCGATGAGATCTTGGCTCTGCGCATCTGCAAGAACCTCCTCGCACCTATGAAGCTGATCACTGATCGGCTGGCGGAGGGACCGGTGAGGACGCAGATCGACCGCTGGATGGACCTTCGGCCGCAGCTGCCATGACGTGCAATGATCATGGTGGCGGGGGGGCCGTGAACGTGCTGCGTACCAGGTCAGCGGCCATGCCACCTGGAGAACGGTCACGAGCTGTAAAATCGTCGGCTCAGCCTGCGCAGGTTCAAGTCCTGCACCTGCCGCCAGTCAAAATGGCAGATCAGAGGCCCTTCGGGGCCTCTTTTGCGTTTCGGGGTCATGTAGCCGCACGTGGCCAGGAGTAGCCGCATGTCACCGCTCCACCGATATACGTGCAATGATCTTTGGGGCGTTTTCCCAAGTAGAGCCGAGCTTTCGGGGGCGATTATGGGTGGGGGGCGGTCCCCGGAACGCCAAAGGACCCCGGGGCCCCGGGGTTCTGGTCGTACGGCATGCACCTCATGTGGCCGGCGCGTCGTCCATCCGCTTGTTGGCCACGTCCTTGTGCCCGTTGAGGCACTTGGCGTAGACCTGCGACAGGACGTTCACGCTGTGTCTGGCCCGTTCGGCGACCTTGGGGGCCGCACTGCCGCCTACTGGCTGATAAGCCGTCCTTGACGGTCAACGCCGCTGTTGCCACCACGGCCACTCGGGCGAGGCACGCGGGTTCGGCGACGTCCGGGCGAGGAACCGCCTGTCGATGGGGAGGATCAAGGCGTACAGGTACGGCGTGGCCCGGCGTGGTAAGGCGATGAGCGCCTGTTCGAGCCGCTGACGTGGCGCGTCTCCGGAGCACTCAGGACACATGCAGCCGGGACCGATCCGGTCGACGCTGCCGGGAAGGACCGCCTGTGTCCAGGCCAGCAGTGCCTCGGCCACCGTGCCCGGCTGCATCCGGGTGTGCTCCAGCGCGATCACCGCGACCATGGGCCGACGCCCGAGACCCGGAACCTGATGGATCGAAGCTCTGTGGGTTCCGCACACCGATCCCCGCGTGGGAACCTCCGAAGGGCGCCTACGCGGCATGGCCCTTTCTGATCAACGTCATGAGCCGATGATCGCACGCCTGGCAGGGGAGCTCCAGATCCGGCCCGTAGGACCGTCACCTTGACGAGCACCTGGTGGTGGTCGATCCCCGTACGTGGTCGAGGGTGATCGAGGAGCCGGGGGTGAGGCACGAAACCCCGGGCCGCCGCGTTACATGGAGCCGGCCGTTGACCAGCTGGTGTAGCCCGACCCCGGATGAGCCGTGCCCGCTATGCGCCAAGCTTCTGGCGTGTGTACCGGTGATCGGGAGGTCCGAACTTCATGCCGTTCTCATCGAGGGCGTTGTAGATCGTCACCCGGCCGTTCGGGAAGACGAAGCCGACGGCCACCATCCCCAGGGCCATGTCCGCCCCCGTCCATTCGAGAAGTTCCACGGCCTGCAACCGCTGTCCCTTCAAAGCGGCCAGTTCGCCGGGCACACCGTCTCGCCACGTCAGCCGGAACTCTTCGCCCCAGTCCAACGGCTGAGCCGGATCCACGGTGTTCCACGTGATCGAGATCTCGTCGAACCTCATATGAACGATCTCGACCTGCTCGCCCTCGAAGTCCAGCAGGACCAGACCGTCGGTGAACCACTTGTCATCGTCGAGATCCCATACCAGCAGGGCCCGGGTCAGCCTCCGGCCTTCCAGCATGGCCAGTCTCCGGCCATGAGCGGCGGTGATGGCCGAATGCCCCCTCAGCCACACCGGCTTGTAGCCGGAGATCCCGAATTCACCCATCCGGCGATGATCCCAGGCGGCGACGCCAGGAGGTCAAGCCCCTGTGAGTGACCTCAGCGGGGGCGCCGGTGAGGACAGGCCCGCGTCCGTGCCTGTTACGTACCCATCAGGAGGGCGACCAAGGGGGACCCACGGGGAGTCGTGGTCACTCACCCCGCTCCCTCGAAGTTCGGCGCCTTCCCGGCTCAACGACCAGGCACGATGGAGACTTCCCAAGCCGACAGCGCAGGTCTGATTTCTTTCGTTCGTTCTCAAGGGCGGCGTGAAATCAGATGTCGTTGAACTGAATGTCTCTGGCATACTCCGCCTACGTGACGACTGATTCTGACGCTATTCTGACTGTCGGTGACCGCGATCCCGAGTTGAGTAAGCAACTCGACGACGCACTGACCGCCTTCAACGCCGCCGTCACAGGCGTATCCGAGCAGGGGGCTTTCTCCGTCAAGGTCGTTGACGAGGACGGAGAGTTGGTAGGAGGGTTGACCGCCTGGACCTGGGGAGGTCTCTGCGGTATCGCGATGCTGTGGGTGCGGGGAGACCACCGCAAGAACGGATGGGGCAGCAAGATCCTCCAGGCCGCCGAGGCCGAGGCGCTACGGCGCGGCTGCGATCGTGTCGCGGTTTCATCGTTCACCTTTCAGGCTCCCGGCTTCTATCAACGGCATGGCTACGAAGAGACCGGCCGGATGCTCGGGATCCCCGGCGGGCACGAGGACGTGCACATGTTCAAATCTCTGGCGGGTCCATCCGAGGACAAGTGATCATTCGTCTTGGGCTGCTTCTTCGCAGGTCGATCAAGCTTGCATCCGTCCTTGCGAACAGGTGATCCGCGGGCTTCCGGGAGCCGTTGTGGGAGCCGCCCAGACGGGCGATCGTGAACTGGGCCGGGCGGATCCGAAGAGCCGATGTTCCGGCGAGCAGTACGGCGAACGGTCTCGAACGGTCTCGAACGGTCCTGGACATCGCTCGGGGACCTGTGGATCAGGAGGTGTGTGCCCGGCAGGAGGACGATCAAGGGGGAATTGCGGTCGCTCGCCCCGCCCCCACAGGTCAACGTCTTCCCGGATCGGCGGCCAGGTGCGATAGAGGCTTCCCGAGCTGACAGTGCAGGTTTGCTTTTATCGCTCGCCTCGACCTCAACGGCTACCGATCTTGATGCTGCACCACAGCGGTGCCGGCATCCAGTCACCATGGCTATCGACTCCTCGAATCCGAACGGGAAAAACTGCGAGCCTCTGGCCTTCATCCTCATCTGGTTCAGCGCAACCCTCATGGTCATACCGATCTACGTCGTGATCGAGGCGAGTGGATCCGAGCTGCGGCAATCGCCTGTTTCGCCGTCAATCTTGGTCGGGTTACCTGTGCTCGGGGCTCTCGTCGGAGCCTTCCTGAGATTTCAGGGAAAGGGCGGCGGATTCTTTGGGATCACACTGGGTGTCTTCGTCGCCGGCCTGATCTCGATGGCGCTGCTCGCTTGCTGGATTCACCGCTCCGCCGACTGAATCCGCGCCCCGGATCATCGACCCGCCGAGGGGGGCAAGGGCGTGTGGAGCCGTTCAGGGGGGACCGTGTGTGCCCGCCGGCCTGTATCGAACTGTCCGGAACAGCGTATGGCCGATCTTTGAGCCCGCAGGATAGCGAATGGCGGGGGAGGGGTTGCCGGTCATGAGGGGGAACCCTCTGGTCTGGTTGCGGACCTGCCGGAGATCCGGCGTCGTGCAGTCGCTCGGAGAGGGCGTTGTGCGCTTGTTGATCAGCGGTCGAAGTTCTTGCGGTAGCGCAACTTGGTGATGGGCGGGACGTCGGTGCGATCAACGGTGACCGTGCCGTCGTGATGCCAGCCGTTTCGCTCATAGAAGGAGCGCGCTCGGGCGTTGCCTTCCAGGACCCAGAGGGTTGCCCGGGCATATCCGGCCGACGCCATGGCGTCGAGTACGGCGGTGATCAGTGTTCTGCCCACGCCGGTGCCCCAGACGTCGGGGAGCGTGTAGAGCGAACCGACCATGCCCACCTGTGCGGGGTCGTCGTCCTCGTCGTCTGTGGGGTAGAAGCGCGAGTAACCGACGATGAGGCCCGTCTGCTCAATGATCAGAGTGCCGGCCGGTGACCCCTCGGAGCGGGCCGGCAAGTCCCTCCACGTCTTCGTCAGGGCCTCATGGTCAAGACCGTCCAGATACTCGTCCGACAGAAGCCCCCGGAAGGCCGCCTGCCACGACGCCCTCTGGACCTTGGCCAGAGCCGGAGCGTCCTGTCGCGTGGCGAACCTGATGTGATGTGTCAGCTTTCCTCCAACGGCGTCACCTTGTCACGCGCCGGTAAACGGTAACCGTGACCGGGGGCAGGCGAAAAGCGATTATGCGCATCGTGGGACAAGCGGTGCCGTGGCCGAGTGCCTGCGGCAGGTGCTCCCACGCGATGCCGATGTGCGGCACGAACAGGACGCCCTGCAGGGCATGGTGGTCATCCAGGCGTTTTCGCCCTGGCCGGCGTGTCCGCCGCCGGTGTCCGGGCAGCAACGGCTCGATGACCGCCCACAGTTCGTCGCCGACCTCCCACGGCTTCGGCCGCGCCGATCGGCTCCCCCCCTTTCGCCGCCGTCGCAGCGAGAGGTCAAATCACCACGGAGATCATTCCGTCGGGCACTCCTAGCGGAACGGCATCAGCCGGTGTAGCTCGGCCGCGTCGGCCTGCCTGCCGTACGGCGCGAGCTGGAAGGTCTCCGCCCCGAGGAACTCCGACCAGTGCTTGTCGACGAAGGCGCGGCAGGCGTCCACGTCGTCGGCCGGGGGCACCTGGCCCAGGAGGCCGCGCTGGAATGGGCCGAACTCCAGGAACTGGGAGGCGTGCGCGAGGCAGGCGTCCAGTTTGGCCTGCGCCACCGATGTCACGTCCACCACCACGTCGTCCCGGTGCACGGGGGCGGAGGCGTAGTCGGTCATCAGCAGGCAGACCGGCTGCCGTTCCAGGGCGGGCTTGCCGCACTCGACGTTGCGCACGGTGACAAGCTCCACGGCCTGCTCGGCCAGCCTTCCCGCGGCCCGGTTGTCAGGGTGACCGGCGCCGTCGCCGTGCAGGGCGATCACCAGGTCGGGCCGCCAGGCGCGGATCTCGCGCATCAGTCTCAGGCGCAGCTCCACGGTCGGCTCGAGAAGGCCGTCGTGCACGTCGAGGATCTCGTAGTCGACCACTCCGAGAGCGTCGGCCGCGCGCCAGGCCTCCTCGGCCCTGCGGCGGGCCAGCGGAGCCCGTTCGAGCTCGTGGTGCCCGGCGTCGCCGTTGGTGAGCGTCAGGAACTTCACCGCGTGTCCCGCCCTGGCCAGCAGGGCGGAGGTGCCGCCGGCGTAGAGCTCGGGTTCGTCGGGGTGGGCAGCGATCACCAGGGTGCGCAACATCTCTCAGCTTTCGTTGACGGGGCCGGTACGGCCTGCCGTACCGGCGTGGAAGACCTGCTCGCGAGCCAGGTCGAGGGCATGGCGGACGGCGCCTTCGAGCACGGCGTTACCGCTGACGCGGCTGACGGCGACGGTGACGGGCGCGAGGCCGGTGGGGACCAGGAACTCGGCGACGCGGGCGCGCAGCGGCTCGCCGGCCGCTGTGCAGAGGGGGCCGCCGAGGACGACGCGGCCGGGGTCGAGCACGCCCACGGCCGCGATCACGCCGAGCGCGACACGTTTGGCGACGTCGTCGAGGAACCCGGCGGGAAGCTCGGTGCGAAGGAACCGCGTGACCGCGCGGAGGGCGGGCTCGACGTCCAGTCCGTGCGCCCTGGCCAGCTCGGCCAGCGGAGCCGTACCGAGCAGCGCGCCCAGCGGGCCGCCGTCCGGCCCGTAGATCCGCCCGCGGCTCACCGGATCGGGCACGATCACGGACCCGACCTCGCCGCCACGCCCGGTGACCCCGCGCCACAGGGCATCGTTGAGCACGGCCCCGGCGCCGACCCCGTTCCCCACCCAGAAGAGCACGAAGCTGCTCTCCTTGTGTTCCTCAAGCTCCCGGATCGCGACGAGGTTGACGTCGTTCTCCAGCCGGAAGCGCTCGGTGCCCAGCTGTTCGCGCAGGTCGCCGAGATCGTCGAGGTGCGACCAGCCGGACAGCTGTACCGCCTGACGCAGCCGGTGGCCTCCGGCGTCGACGACTCCGGGCACGCCCAGCACGATCTGGTCGAGGTCGTCGAGCGTGACCCCGGCGTCGTGGGCCGCCGCCTGCACCGCCTCGGTCAGGAACGCCACCGCGTCGGTGCCCTCGCCGGGGGCCTCGGCCTGGTAGCCGCCCCGCACCTCGCCGGTGAGGTCGGCCACCGACACCTCCACGGCGCGTGCCGTCAGATCCAGCCCCGCGACCCAGGCGGCCGAGCCGTTCAGCTCCCACAGCTGGGCGGCGGGGCCGGCGTTGCCGGGTTTGGTGCCGGCCTTGCGCGCGAGGCGCCCGTTCTCCAGGCGGCGCAGCACTTCGGCGGCGGAGGCCTTGGAGAGCCCGGTGTGGAACTCGAGCTCGGCGCGGGTGAGCGAGCCGTGCCGGAGCAGCAGCTCCAGGGCCGCTCGCTCGTTGAGCGTACGGAAGACGGTGGGGTTCCCGGTGGACACTACTTCACTGCTCCTGACGTCAGCCCGGACTGGATGTGCCGCTGGAAGACGATATAGGCCACCACCACCGGCAGGACCGTCATGCTGAGCGCCGCGAACAACGCCGGCCAGTCCGCCTCATATCCGGCGATGGTTGAGATGTCGGCGATGCCCTGAGTGATGACCCACTTGCTCTTGTCTCCGGGCAGCAGTACCAGGGGCAGCAGGTACTGGTTCCACTGGCCGAGCACGTTGAAGATGGTCAGGCTGACCAGCCCGGGCTTGGCCATCGGCAGCATGACCTGGAAGAAGGTCCGTGTGTACGAGGCTCCGTCGATCATCGCCGCCTCGGCGACCGCGTCAGGCAACCCCCGGAAGAAGGAGGTGAGGAAGAAGACGGTGAAGGGCAGCGAGTAGGCGATGTAGACCAGGATCAGCCCGATGTGCGTGTTGAGCAGTCCGAGCCCGTCGACCACGAAGAAGAGCGGCACCAGGGCGAGGAAGACCGGGAAGGCCATGCCCGACACGAACAGGAAGTAGATCAGCCGGTTGCCGGGGAATTTGAAACGGGCCAGCACGTAGGCGGCCATGGAGCTGAGCAGCATGGTGCCCGCGACGCCGAAGAAGACGACGATCGTCGTGTTGAGCAGGTACCGGCCGACGTTGGCACGCTCCCAGGCCCGCACCCAGTTGTCCCAGCGCAACTCGCCCGGCAGTTGCAGGGCGTCGCCGAAGATCTCGCCGTTGCTCTTGAAGGAGGCCAGCAGCGTCCAGATCAGCGGGGCGATGATGAGCAGCGCCCATACGGCCAGGATGGCCTGGGAAAAGCCCCCGAAGACTTTGCGGCCCATGTCAGTAGACGATCCTCTCGCGCCTGGTGACCCGCATCGTCAGAGCGGCGAAGGTGAGGGTCAGGAAGAACAGCGCCACGCCGAGCGCCGAGGCGTAGCCGAACCGCGAGTAGCCGAAGGCGTTCTTGTAGATCTCCGTGGCCAGCACCGTGGTCGCGCCGTCGGGTCCGCCCTGTTCCATGGACAGCACGTTGACCAGGGCGAAGCCGTCGAAGGCCGCGATGCCGAGGTAGATCCAGCCGACCTGGACGGTGTCCCAGAGCAGCGGCAGGGTGACGGAGAAGAACATCCGCGCACGGCCCGCGCCGTCCAGGGAGGCCGCTTCGAAGACGTCCTTCGGGATGGCGGCCATTCCCGCGGAGAAGAGCACGACGTAGAAACCGACCGCCTGCCAGACCATGACGGCGATGATCGACCAGAGCGCGAGCCTCTGGTCGGTCAGCCACCCGACCGGTTCCATTCCCAGCTTGACGAGAGCGCCGTTGATCACGCCGCTGGCGTCGGGGCGGTAGACGGCTTTGAACAGCACGCCGACCACCGCCACCGCGAGCACCTGGGGCAGGAAGAAGACGACCCGGTAGAAGCCGGAGCCCTTGACCCCGGTCATTCTGCCGCCGCGTGAGCCGCCTGCCGCGTTCAGCAGATAGGCGAACAGCAGCGCGAGAGAGACGGTGACCAGCGGCATGGCGACGAGCAGGACAAGGTGGTTGCGGATCGCCTGCCAGAAGGTCTCGTTGCCGAACATCCGCCGGAAGTTGTCCAGCCCGACGAAGTCGAGCTTGGCCGAGACTCCGCGCCAGTCGGTCAGCGCGATCTGGAACGCCTGCACGTACGGGCTGATCACGAAGACGACGTAGAGGATGACGGGGAGAAGCAGGAACCCCGCGACGAAGCCGTGCCGCCTCACCGGTCAGACGCTCCGGGTCTGCTTGGCGATGGAGGAGTCGGCCTTGAGCTCGTCCGCCTTCTTCTGCATGTTCGCGCAGAACTGGTCGGGAGTGATGCGACCGGCCATGACCGAGTTGGTCTGGGTCTGCCCGTAGTCGAACAGCTCCTTGTACCAGGTCTCGAAGCGGGCGTCGGTGATGGTGTTCTTCCCGGCGGCCTCCTGGGCCTTGGCGGCGCTGTTGACCGCCGAGGTGAGCTTCAGGCCGTCCACCAGGCCGTTGACGACGGTGAGGTTCTTGGTCATCTCGGTGTAGCCGCGCGCGCCCTCCTTTGAGAGCATGATGCGCAGGTACTCCAGGCCACCCTGCGGGTTCTTGCCCTTGGCGGCGACGAAGAAGGCCTCGGAGACCCCGATCATGATCGCTTCGTACGGCAGGACGTCCGCGGAGGTGATGCTGGGCACCGGTGCGATGGCGTACTCGAAGGTGTCCGGCTTGTCCTTGGCCATCTCGTTCTCCAGCCAGGAGCCGCACGGGTAGAACAGGACCTTGTCCTGCAGGTGCTTGACCTGGGTCTGCGTGTGGTCGAGACCGAAGTAGGCCTTGTCTCCGTAGTCCTTCTGGATCTGCGCCCAGGCGGCGACGGCCTGCCGGACCGGCTCGGCGGTCCAGGCGCCGTCGGCCAGGTTGTCGATGTCGATGATGACCTTGTTGCCACCGACCTTGGCGGCGCTGTAGACGAGGTTCCACAACTGGTAGAACGGGCCGACCTGGCCGGGGTAGGCGAACAGGGCGATCCCCGCCTTCTTCGCCTCCTCGCCGAGGGCGTTGAACTCCGCCCAGGTCCTGGGGACCGACCAGCCCTTGGCCTCGAAGAGTTTGGCGTTGTACCAGAGGGCGCGATGGGCGACGGTGTACTGCAGGACCCGCGGCACGCCGTCGATCAACGAGTTCTCGTAGGCGCCGCCGACGAGGGTGTCCTTGACCTTCTTGTCGGGGAAGGCCAGGGAGGGCGCCTCGAAGAGCGGGGTGAGGTCGGCCAGGTGTCCCTCCTGGACCAGTGACTGCAGGTCGAGCGCCTCCGGCCCGGAGTTGTTGACCACGTCGGGCACGTCACCGGCGATGAAGCGGGGGCGCAGCTGGGTGCCGACCTTCTGCGTGGCGACGTGCTTGATCTCGGCCTTCGGGTAGGCCTTGCGGTAGGCGGCCTCGTGCAGGTCCACGGCGTACTTGTCGCCGTTGCCGCCGCTGAAGATGACGACCTCCAGCTGCCGGGCGGCGTCCACCCCGAGCGGGTTGTTCGCGGAGGTCGCGGCGGCGGAGGCCGTGGGGCCCGCGGCAGGGGCGGCGTCGCGGCCGGCGGTGGCACAGGCGGCGAGAGGGGTGGCGAGCGCGGCGAGACCGAGCCCGCGCAGGACGTCGCGGCGGGTAGGGGACATGCTTCCTCCTGGACGCTAACCGTCTGGATACGTTCCAGACGGTTAGCGGCCGACTATAGGTCGCGGTTCCGTTACCCGTCAAGGACGCGTCGGGCCAGGGATCGCCGGAGCTCAGAACCGTCCGCGCAGCAGCTCAGAACCGTCCGCGCAGCCGGGCTTTCGCGTCCTCGCCTGCGCCGATGTGGTCCAGGGCGCTCAGCGCCGCGCCCGCGATGGGCGGCAGTTCGGCGACGACTCGCTCGGCCAGCGGCGCGCGGGCCGCGAACCGCTCGTCGAGCAGTGCGGTCAGCAGCGGATCACGGGCCCGCAGAACGCCCCCGCCCAGAACCACCTCGGTCGGCGTGCCGAGCAGGTCGAGACGGGCGAGACAGACCTGGGCCATCGTGACGATCTCGTCGGCCATCCGCGAGACCAGCCCGAGCGCGATCTCATCGCCGCCGGCGGCCACCTTGAACAGCCCCGGCGTCAACTCCAGCAGCCGTTCCCGCTCCAGAGCGCCGAGATGCACATCGACCACCACCTGCTCGACCGTGTCCGCGCCGAAATGCGATTTGACCAGCTCGGCCAGCTCGGTCGGGGCGCCCCTGCCGTCCTCGGCGCGGACGGCGTACCAGAGCGTATCGGCCGACAGGCCGATACCGCCGCCCCAGTCGCCGCTGATCGCCCCCAGGGACAGGAAGCGAGCGATCCGCCCCGTCGGGGAGACGCCGACCGCGTTGATCCCCGCGCCGCAGACCACAGCGACGCCCCACGGGCCGGACGCCCCCGACCGGAGGAGAGCGAAGGTGTCGTTCCGCACCACGACGTCGCGGGCCAGCGCGCGTCCCGAGAGCTCGGCCTCGATCGCCTGTTCCTCCTCCGGCAGGTCCGCCCCGGCCAGAAAGGCGACCAGGTGATCGGCCTGGCCGGTGAAACCGACCGCCTGCCGCACCACGCTCTCGATGACGTCGGTGGCGGGCCCGACTCCCTCGCTCTGCGGCGCGAAGGGTCCGCCGCGGCCACGGGCGAGGATCTCTCCCAGCTCGTTCAGCAGCACCACGTCGGTCTTGCTGTTGCCTCCGTCGACGGCCAGCACGCTCACCACGACAGGTACCCGCTGTTCTTCTCCAGCAGAAGCGTGGTCAGCTCGGCGGCGATCGCCTCCTGGCCCACCAGCGGGTGCGCCAGGAGGGCGTTGCGCACCCGGTCCGCTCCGCCGTACAGCGCCGCCTGGAGGGCCAGCTCCTCGTAGGCGGAGACGCCCGCGATCAGGCCGGCGTAGAGCGGCTCGACCGGCTCGACCGGCAGCGGTGCGGCTCCCGCCTTGGTGATCTTCGAGGGCACCTCGATGACCGCGTCGTCGGCGAGGAAGGGCAGCGTGCCGTTGTTGCGGGTGTTGACCACCTGCACGTCACCACGGTCACCGAGCAGTGAGGCGATGAGCGCCACGGCCGCCTCGGAGTAGAACGCTCCACCGCGCTTGGACAGCTGCTCGGGTTTGGTGTCCACGCCGGGATCGGCGTACAGCTTGAGCAGTTGCTCCTCCAGCGCCGCGACCTCGGCGGCCCGGGAGGGCAGGGTCTTCTGCTCCTCGACCACGAGGTCGTGGGCGTAGAAGTAGCGCAGGTAGTAGGAGGGCACGACCTGGAGACGCTCGATCAGCTCCAGCGGCAGGTGCAGGTCGTCGGCGATGGCCCGCCCGTGCTCGGCGATCAGCTTGGGCAGCACGTTCTCGCCGTTCACGTAGGCCGCGCGCTCCCAGGTCAGGTGGTTGAGGCCGACGTGACCCAGTTGGAGCTGTTCGGGGGCCAGGCCGAGGTGGCCGGCGAACCGGCGCTGGAAACCGATCGCCACGTTGCACAGCCCGATGGCGCGGTGTCCGGCGTCCAGCAGTGCCCTGGTCACGATGCCGACGGGGTTGGTGAAGTCGACGATCCAGGCCTCGGGCGCGTGCTCCCTGACCTGGGCCGCCAGGTCGAGCACGAGCGGTACCGTGCGCAGGGCCTTGGCCAGGCCTCCGGCGCCGGTGGTCTCCTGTCCGACGCAGCCGCACGCCAGCGGGAACGTCTCGTCGACGTTACGTGCCGCCTGGCCGCCCACTCTGAGCTGGAAGAGCACCGCCTGCGCACCTTCGACGCCCTGCCGGACATCGGCGGTGGCGACGACCTTGGCCTGATGCCCGGCCCGGGCCAGCATGCGGCGGGAGACCCCCGCCACCAGCTCCAGGCGGGAGGCATCGGGATCGACGAGTGCGATCTCGGTCAGCGGGAGCTCGTCGCGCAGGCGGGCGAACCCGTCGATCAGCTCCGGTGTGTAGGTCGAACCGCCTCCGACAACGGCGAGTTTCACTCTGAACATCCTTCCTGCTTTGAAGTTAGGCCTGCTTTGAAGTTAGGAAACCTTCCTAACTTTTTCTTCAATTTAGGAAGATGGGGAGCAATCAGTCAACCCGGGACATCGGTGGCCGAGTGGTCCGGCGGAGGGTATGGGATGCGGAAGCTCGATCGCTCGGGTGGCCCTGAACCACCGGCCCGGGTCGCCGGGTCGCCGGGCATCCCGTTGACGGTGTCGTGGACCCAGCCCCTGGACGCGCCTGTCGAGAGGTCGCGGAAGCCGGGGACGTTTCCCGCCTGATCCACTCCAGGTGGTCGGCCGTACCGGCCGCCAAGGGGGCCGCGACGATCTGCGGGACCTCGGAGGAGTGCGGCTGCCGACGGCGACACGAACCTCCGTTCGATCCCTCCGCTCAATCCGAAGCGTTCTCGATCAGTCGTTTCGGTGTCACCGGTCGCGGATGGGTGAGCTCACCGGCCTGTTCCGTGCATGTCTGCCCTGTCGTGCGGATGCGGCGGCCCGAGCCGAACACGATCGGTGATCTGAGATTCCGCCCCCGGGCTCGGGATCAATGGGAGCCCCTTGCCGCGGCCAGATTGTCGCGTACGGTCGCGATAAGCGGATGACTGGCGCTCAGAACGCGAACACAGTCATTGAGAGTCTGCTCGTACAGGGGGATGGCGCGGGCGAGATCCCCGGCCGACGCATAGGCGTGGGCGAGTTTGTTGCAGCTGTGCAGGGTGTAAGGGTGATCGGCCCCCAGGATGCGGGTGCGGTCGGCGAGAGTCCGTTCGTACAGGGGGATGGCGCGGGCGAAGTCACCGGCCGACTCGTAGGCGTGGGCGAGATTGTTTCGTCCGGTCAAGGTGTCAGGATGGTAGGCCCCCAGGACACGGATGCTGTCGGCCAGGTTCTGTTCGTACCAGGAGATGGCGCGATCTAGATTTCCGCTCAGGTGGTAGGCGTTGGCGAGGTTGTTTCGTGTGGTCAAAGTGGCAGGATGGTCGGTTCCCAGGACACGGCTGCTGTCGGCGAGATTCCGCTCGTGCAGTGGGATGGCGCGAGTGAGATCTCCAAGTAACTCATAGGATCGGGCGAGATTGCCGACGCTGTCCAGGGTCAGAGGGTGATCTGGCCCCAGCACGCGAACGCGGCCGTCGAGAGTCTGTTTGCACAGAAGGGTTGACTGGAGGAAATTACCCGTGTCCTTATAGACGAAAGCTGTGCGTTCGCTGCTTTCCAAGGTGTCAGGATGATCGGCTCCCAGTATGCGGGCCCGATCGCTGAGAGTCCGCTCATGTAAAGCAAGTGCACGATCCAGATCTCCGGACTCCTGCAGATAATCTCCAGCGCGTTCTTGTAGATGCAAGACCTTCCGGATGGCCTCTATATCGGCGGTGGCGCCGTTCTTGACGGCTCGCCGATGCAGTGTGGCGGCCTGGTCGATGAAGGCGTCGCGGTCCGAGCGATCCAGGATCACCCGCTCCAGAGGAGGGCCGCACTGTTCCAGCCATCCGGTCATGGTGATCAACAAACTGTCCAGACGGCTCTTGCCGCTGATGGAATCACCGATGACCCGCTGGATGAAACGGTGCATGCCGACTGAGGATCCATCGGCGCTCACCACGATCAATGAGGCGTCGGCCAGCACACCGATCGCCGCGTCCACCCGGGTCGCGCCGTCCCCTTTGACTTTCCCCGCCAACTCGGGGTGGGCCGTGATCCGGTGCAGCCAGGAGCGCGGCACTCCCGCGGGAGACAACAGGGCAAGCACTTCAAGCAGAGATCGTTCCAGGCGTACTCTGCCGCCTGATCCGATTTGGGCCAATGACAACAACACCGCCTGCGCGGCTCCGTGTGGATACCCTTCGGCCGGGACCGGCGGCAACATCTCGGCAAGGGAGAGAGAACGCAGCCGGTGTAAATATGTTTGATAGTCGAGATGCTGGCGGCGAATCAGCCAGGCTGCCTGAGCGAGTGCCAGCGGTAACCGGCCGACCTCCTCGGCCAGTGACAGCGCCCCGGCTTCGTCCACCCGTCCCGACCGTTGCTGGAGGAACGCCACCGCCTCCTGCGGGGTGAACACCTCCACTTCGACTGTTTCCCCCAGGCTGTGCGCCTGCCGGTGATTGCTGGAGATGATCACCTGTGCCGCGCCGAACGCCGGTAGCCATACGGCCACCAGATCGGCGTCTATGACGTTGTCCAGAACCAGCAAACACCTTTCCTTCTGTGCGTTCAGCCATTCTTTGAGTCGCTGTGCTCCCCGCTCGGCCCCCTCTCCTGGCACGGCTATCCCCAGGGCTGTGGCGACAGCGTCCAACCCGGACAGGAGTCGGCCGTGACTCCCGGCGTTCACCCAGGCCACCAGCGGCCACCCTTCGTGCGCGCGCTGCCGGGAATAGGCTGCTGCGATTTGACTTTTGCCCACTCCGCGCGCTCCGACGAGCACACACGTCACAGCGATTTGGTCCGCATCCGCCGCCCGCCTCAGCGCCTCCATCACCTCTGCCCGAGGCTGAAACGCCCGAGGCCGTCGCGGTATGTTTCCCACCACCAGTGACGAGGAGGCTTCTCGTTCCGGAGGAGAGAGGGCGGGCGGTCTTTCCGCGGTGCCGGCGGGAGCGGTGGAGATCTCCGTCCGACCATGAGCGTCGGAGGGCATCTCCAGAGTGGCGAAAGGCAGCTCCCACGGGGAGACTTTGTGGAACAGCCGGGAACCGATCCCTATGCAGATCATCGCTGCTGCGAACCAGCACGCCTGGGCCCACAGCGGGCCGTCCACCCGATTGGTGGCCACTCCACCGGCCACTGTCGCGATCAAGCCTGTTCCCGTGAGGGTCCAACGCCTGCCTCGGTTGATCCTCATGCGTCCGGCCAACCCCACTCGCATCTCAACTGGCTTCAGGTTCGAGGTCACGGTTTGGGTGGATCTCGAAGGAAGGGGTATCGCTGGTTGGATGAAAAGTTCAGTTGTGCACAGATGGCCACAAACGGGTCGTAGTGGATCGCGCGCCTTGTGACCTGTATTAAATCGCGTAAAACAGATTAGGCCGATTGTATAGCCCGCGGCACTGGAGTGGCGGGGTGGAGGGTGACGATCATGAATGGGTTTCCGAAGGGGCCTATTCCTGGTTTCGATCTCGAGTGGACCGTCGATTCAAGGTGATCCAAATAGGCCGGACGGAGCGGTGGAGATAAGGATTATCAGTACGGCTTTGTCGATCTCGCAGCGCCATCGTGCATATATCGTCCTGCAGTCGACTCGCGGTGGATGATCGCGGTACAGGGCTGGGGGCGATCGACGGTCCGGGTTTCGTTCCCGAACTCCATCCCGGCGGGGTGACCGAGTGGCCGTGTGATCGGATCGCCGCGTTGGAGGCTCCGGCATGGTTGATTCGCCGGCCCGTACCTGTGCGAGCTCCGGGCTGTTCCGGTTGTCATTCGACGGACGAAAAGGGCCAATGGTGTCAACCGGATGCTTCTGTGCCTCGTCTCTCCTGTGCCCCATCCGCCACAACAGGAGTCGTCTTGCGCATCCGCTCGCTTTTCCCGGTCATCGCCCTGGTCGGCGGCCTCGCCCTGCTCTGCCAGCCGGCGCGCGCCGCCGTTCCCGACGCGCGGCAGGACGCGGTCGTTCTCACCGACATCGTCGAGTACCGATGCGGCGTGACAGGGGAGACCGGGGAGACCGAGAAACAGGACATCAGGGTCAAGGTCGAGCTGACGATGCCGGCCGACGCCGTGGTCGGCAGGCAGACGACCATCGGCTGGCACGGCGTCTATGCCGATGACACCGCAGTCCTGAGAGTGCCTGAAACGGGGCTGGCCGACGGCACCAAGCTGTACGCGTACGCTTCCATCAGCGGACTCTCAGGCCTGAACTCCGCCACCGGAGTGGGCGAACTCGCCGCACTCGATCCGGGTCAGGTCGTTTCCCTGCCGACGACCGCGGTCTCACTGAAGACCACCGCCTCCAAGGCGGCGGGCACCGCGACGGTACGGCCGGCCGCCATCAACTTCGGGACCGGGTCCACCGGACCGTCGATTCGCTGTGAGGTGCTGAACACCGGCGCCCTGACGACCTACGCCCTCACCGTCGCCTCCGCGGACGGACGGCCGATCGACTCGGCCCCGGTGACGCCGGTCCCACAGCCGACCTCCACCGTCACCGCGGCTCCCACCGTCACCGCGACCGCGACCGTCACCGCTCAGATGGCCGACGCCGGGGCGGTGACGCCGAGTTCGCAGCGGGCCCGGGCCCTCACGACGACCGTGGTCGGCTCCTCGACCGGCGGAAACGGCAAAGTGATCGAGACCCCGTCGGGAGGGGCCTCGACCGGAGGAGGCGGTGAGGCCGGTCCCGACGGCCGGATGTTCATATCGACCGGTTTCCTGCTGATCCTCGCCGCCGCCACCGGACTCTGGTTACGCCGTCGGGGTCTTCCCGGGTGACGAACGGCCGACGGTCGCCTTCGGTGTGCCGTACATGCCGGCGATCAGGGCCGCCGACGCGGAGGGAAACGCGGGGACAGGGAGCGCCGGTTCTTCGAGGAGTGACCGCTCCTCGAAGAACCGGCGTGATCAGGCAGGGGGCGCCGCGACGGTCGGCTCAGCGGAGGAACTCCAGGAGCACCGGCGCCAGGGCTTCGGGGGCGGGTCCGTGGCCCTGGCCCGGCAGGACGCGACGCGTCGCGCCGGGCAGGGCCGCCGCCACCGCGTCAGCGGCCTCGGGCATGCCGGGGAAGGTCTGGTCACCTGAGTACACGATCGCCGGGACGGTGATCGAGGCCCAACGGCCGGCCCAGTCGGGATCGACGTTGATCTCATGGACGGCCGCGAGGTCGTAGACGAGCGTCGGGGCGACGGCGACCATGTCGGCCCATCCGGGCCCCTGAGCCATCCCGTCGACGACCTCGGACGGGACCCCGATCACCGCCGTCAGGTTGTAACGCATCGCTTCGTCGTTCTTACCGGCGGCCGACAAGGAGCGCAGCGTGGCCAGGCGCTCGGCGTGATCGGCACCGGCGAACAGCGGCGGCTCGTAGAGCGCCAGCCCCGTGACACCGACGCCGGCGTCCGCGGCGGCCAGAGCCACCGTCGCCCCCGACGAACTGCTGTAGAGGGTCGTGGTCCCTCCGACGGCCTTGATCAGCGAGGCGAGGTCCTCGACCTCTCGCTCCAGAGCCCACGGCGCGGTGTCACCGGATCGCCCGCGGCCGCGCCGGTCGTAGTCGATCGCCGTGAAGCCCTCGGCGGCCAGTCGCCGCGCGATCTGCCCGGTGCTCTGGTCGATGGCGCGGTACTGGGTGGCGCCACCGATGAAGATGACGGCAGGCCCGTCACCGTAGCGGTCATAGTCGATGACCGTGCCGTCCTGCGAGGTGACTGTGCTCAAGATCCTGCCTCAATTCGTGGAGACGGTGGGGACCGCCGGGTATGAACAGCGGGACACACCCTGTCCGCACCCCGTGCGGCTGCCGTTACGGCTCACGGTATGGGCGGGGACCGACATTTTCCGGCCCGGGATTCGTCGGCTCGCAGGCGCCCGGCGTCGTCTCCTGGACCAGGGCGGCGTCGTCTCCCGGACCGGGGAGCGGGGCGGGGCTGTCTCCCGGACCGGGGCGGAACGAACGTCGCGGGGTTCCCGGCCGCGTCCGGGAGCCCGTTCGTACGGTCCGCACGTCACGTTTTCAACGAACGGGAGGAGGCATGATGCGACTGACGCAGTACGCCCAGGGAGGCGGGTGTGCCTGCAAGATCCCGCCGGGAGAACTGGAGGAGGTGCTCGCCGGGCTGGGCGCCCTCGCCCCCGAACGGGCGGCCGGTGAGCTGCTGGTGGGCATGGAGACCGGTGACGACGCGGCCGTGGTGCGGATCGAGAACGGCGCGGCCGTGGTGAGCACCGTCGACTTCTTCACCCCCGTGGTGGACGATCCCTACGACTGGGGGCGGATCGCGGCGGCCAACGCGCTGTCCGACGTGTACGCGATGGGCGGGCGGCCGTTGATCGGCGTCAACCTGCTCTGCTGGCCCAGGGACGTCCTGCCGTACGAGATCGCCCGTGAGGTCCTGCGCGGGGGTGCGGTGGTCGCGGCCGAGGCCGGGTGCCATGTGGCGGGCGGGCACAGTGTGAACGACCCCGAACCCAAGTACGGCATGGCCGTGACCGGGATCGCCGATCCGGAGCGGCTGCTGCGCAACGACCGGGGACGGGCCGGGCAGCCGCTGACGCTCACCAAGCCGCTCGGCCTGGGGGTGTTGAACAACCGGCACAAGGCGACGGGTGAGGTGTTCGAGGAGGCCGTCGAGGTGATGACCCGGCTGAACGCCGAGACGAGCCGGGCCGCCGTCGAGGCGGGTGTCCGGTGCGCGACCGACGTCACCGGGTTCGGGCTGCTCGGCCACCTGTACAAGATGGCGAGGGCGTCCGGGGTGTCGGCGGTGATCGACGTGGCGGCGGTGCCGTACCTGGCCGGGGCCCGCGAGGCCGTACGCGACGGGTATGTGCCGGGAGGCAGCCGGCGCAACCTCGAGTGGGTCGCGCCGTACGCCGACTTCGGCCGGGCGGGTGAGGAGGCCCGGTTGCTGCTCGCCGACGCGCAGACCTCGGGCGGGCTGCTGCTGGCGGGGGAGATCCCGGGGGCGCCCGTGATCGGAGAGCTCGTGCCGAAGGCGGACGGCGTGCTCCTCCTCCGCTGACGTTCACCGGCGGCGGACCGGTGGCGCCGGTTCGCCGCTCGGCCGGTCCGGGCGGTCAACCGGGGGCGTGCCCGCCGGTGCGGGCGGGTTCAGCGAGGTGGACGGTGGTACGGCGACGCGTCGTCCGCGTCGTCCTCCTCGTCGGGCTCTTCCTCGTCCAGGGACGCGGCGAGGGTCTCCGGGCGCAGCACGTCGGACGCGCCGATGATCTCGATGCCCAGCAGGGAACCCCGGTCGTCGAGGTCGAGGATCACCTCGCCGGGCATTTCCGGGGCCTCGACCAGAACCTGGGTTTTGGCCTCGCCGGAGGCGATCTCGTCCACCAGGTAGATGTACGCGACGTCGTTTTCCCTGTCGTATTCGATCCGCAAGGTCACCCTCTCGCGCTTTCGCGGGGACTTTTCCTACCTGCGCCACATGGCCGAGACCACTTTTCCGGCGCTGTTCACCACCACACGGACGCGCTGGCTTTCGTGGACTTTCGTGCCTTTGGTGTTGCCGGGTTTCCCGGGTGACCGCATGGCCTGTTCGATCATATCGTCGCTGATGCCGCGCTGAACCTGACGGATTTCGGCATGCCCCGACCTGGTCTCGTCACCGCTGTTCCGGCGACCACCGCCGCCACCGCCGCCGCCACCGCCGCCGCCACCGCCGCCGCCGCCACCGCTGCCGCTGCCGCCGCCACCGCGCCGGCCGCCGCCCCCTCCTCTGCGGCCGTTGCCGCCGGCTCTGGCGTTGTTGTTGCTGCGGCTCATCAGGGCGATGCCGTCGTGGGCCGGGCGGGAGCCGGACGCCGCCCTCGGTCCGACGGTGCGGATCGGGACGCGACCGCCGGGACCGGCGAGCGCGAGGGGCGGGCCGCCGGGGGGACGGAGATTGTCGAGGATGTGGCGGAACCGCTCGGTGACCCGGCGGTTGAGCGCCGGAGCCAGCACCCTGCCCGCGCCCTCGGCTCCCTCGCGCTGGATGCGGCCGATCACGGCGCGCGTGCGGTACATCTCCGCCGCGGCCGTGGCCCCGCCGAACGGGCCGCCCGCGAGGAACGCCCTGGCCACCCGCACGGTCGCGTAGACGGCGGCCGTCCCCACGGCGAGTTTCACGCCCGTGGTGAGCCAGGCGGTGTTGTCGAGGACCACCGGGGCCGATCTGGCGGCGACGGCGGCCTGGCTCAGGTACCCCCCGTTTCCGCCGGTCTCGCCCCAGTAGCTCGCCAGGGCGGTGGCGGAGTCGCCGTGATAGTTCTGCCGTGCCCGCCGGATCGTCGCGTCGGCCTCGGCCGCGGCGGGGTCGGCGTTCGCCAGTACGGTCCGCCAGGCGTCGGCGTCCTTGCGGATCTCGTCCTCGTCGACGTTCGGCCAGGGAACGCCGAGCAGGCCGAGCATCGTGTCGACCTGCGGCGGCACCGTCACGCCCATGTCAGGCCCGTCTCCCGTCGTACGGGCCGTACGGGTCCCGTGCGTCGCCGTACGGGTCCCGCGCGCCGTACAGGCCGTTCGACTGCTCGATGCTCGCGGCCTCGGCGGCGTCCGTGTTGGCGAGCACGGTGTTCATGGTCTCGCCGGTGCCGTCGATCACTCCGGAAAGGCCGGTCATGGCCTCCAGGCCGAGCGTGCTGGCCTCGGCGTACGGTCCGACGAGCATGGACAGCAGGCCGTCGTCTCCCCATGACGCGCCGCCGGATCCACGTTCCCTGAGCCGCCGCACCGCCGCGGCGTAGTCCTCGCCGTGAATCCGCATTCGCGAGGCTTCCTGCCCCATCGCCTCCCGGGCGATCTCAAACCCCGACCCCATGCCGAAGACCATAGCTCGAAGATCCACCTAATAAGCGATATTTGATGATCTGTGTCTCTATGGAGCTGTCGGTTACCTTATTCGCCGACTGTCGCCCGACTAGGGACATGCGGTTTTTGTTCTAGAGTTGATGGCTTATCAGCGCCTCACGGCTGGAGCCGACATGCCGACGACCCCCTCGCCCGACGACGACGTCGAGCGTCTGGAGCAGGTCCTGCTCCAGGGGCGCAGGATGATGGAGCGGCTCCAGGAGGCGCGGGCGGGGATCCGCGACCTGGCCGGACGGGCCGAGAGCGCCGACGGCCTGCTGAGGGCCGTGTCGAACGGGCAGGGCGACATCGTGGAGCTCCACTTCGACCCGCGCGTCATGCGCCTCGGCCACGAGGCCCTCGGCGGGCAGGTGACCAGGGTGCTCCAGGCGGCTCAGGACGACGCGGCGGAGCAGGCCCAGGTGATCGTCGACGACGCTCTCGCCGCCACCGCGGACCTGCCGGAACCGCTGGACGAGCACTTCATCCGAGACAGGGTCGACCAGGTGGCCCGCAATCTGCTCTGACCGGAGGCACGCGTGTACGGCTCCCGCATCAACCCTGCCGACATCCGGGAGGAAGATCTCGTCCGGGCCGACGCTCAGGCGGACAGGACACTGGCCTGGATCGAGGAGGCGCAGGCCGACCTCGACAAGGTCGTCGGTGTCGGCGAGGGGGCGTCCGGGCAGGTCAGGGTGGAGGTGACGGCCGACGGACGGGTGCTGGGCGTCGTGTTCGAGCCCCGTGCCATGCGGCTCGACAGCCGTACTCTGGCCGAAGAGGTGCTGTCGGCGGTCGCGCGGGCCAGGGGCGACGCGGCGGGTCAGGTGGACCGGCTGATGCGTGAAGGACTGCCCGGCTTCGATCCGGCCGAGGCCGCCGCGCAGTTCGAGCGCCTGCTGGACACCTCCTGGCGCCGGTAGGGCGTCGGCTCCCGGTGCCGCCGGACGCCGGGCGTCGGTGCCGTCGGTGCCGCCGGACGCCGGGCGTCGGTGCCGCCGGTACCGCCGGTACCGTCGGTGCCGCCGGTGCGGAGGGTCCCGGCATGGCCGTACGGAGAGCTGCCGGGCAACCTTGAAGATGGTTCATCGCCATATATCTTGATTTAAGCCATATTCCGCTTGTATTGGGCGCTGACGGGTTTCTCGTGTCCAATACGGGACAGCCAATCGGCGGACACGGGATTCATCGGGGCGGGGGCCCTTTTTGAATGTCATAGTCACGGCAGGTCCGAGGTGGAAAGCGGGTTTCACATGGACGATGTGACGCGGATCGTAGGGCAGGTCCGGGACGAGCTCTCGGTGGAGCTGCGGGAGCGGGTGCGGGCCCGGCTCCATGACCAGCCCGTCGACTGGCTGGTCGAACAGTTGCTGACGCTGGTCCTGCCGGAGGAGCGGAGGGCGATCCCCACGTCACGGTGGCGTTCCTCCCCGGTTCGGGCGGTTGAGGAGATCGGGGAGAACCGGGCCGCGAGAATGGCCCGTCTGCGCGAGCTGGATCTGGACGAGGATTCCCTGCCCTGTTTCATGGAGCGATACAGGTGTCTGAATCGTTCTGTTCTGGAGGCCGGTGGATATCTCGTCGATCCGCCGCTCAATGGAACCGGGCTCATTTCCGCGGAATGCCGCTCACCGCAGGGGGAGGCGTTGCTGTGCGAGGTCAAGGACGTGCTGTACGGCCTGCTGTTCGGCGGAGAGGAGGAGGGGGTCCTGCTGGGGCGGGTGAAGAGAGAGCTGCTCACGTTGACCGTTCCCCGCGCCAAGGCCCACACCCTCGCCTTCCTGTTCCGCGCGGCCACCGAGGTCGGCGCCGAGGGAACCTGGTGCGATCCCCGGCCGGCCGCCACCGACGACCGGGCGCCCAACACGATCTTCCAGATCGAGTACGGCGAGGTCGCGGGGGAGCTCGTCGGCGGCACCCTCTCCATGGCCCTCAAGCTGATCAACGATCTGGAGATCAACGAGCGGGTCCTCCACGGCCGGACGGAGAGCATCGAGGAGAGCACCCTGATCGACGGGTGAGACGGCGAGGCGGGCAGAGCGTCCCACACCCGGTGCCCGGTGCTTGGCGTCCGGCGGTTCGGCCTCCAGCGGTCCGGCGTCCGTGAGGAGGCCGAACGGAGGTCCTCATCCGTCGAGCGCGTTCCACAGGGAGAGGAACTCCTCGGCGGTCAGCCGGTGCAGGCCGAAGTCGTCGGGATAGAGCGGGCCCTCGGCGAGGAAGCCGTGCTCGTCCTCGATGTGATCCCACGAATACCGGCGGGCGAGACCGTCCGAGCCCAGCTCGGCGTGCCTGACGGCCCAGTGCTCACCGCCGTCGTCGATGACGGTCTCGAACAGCCAGATATGGCCGTCGCCGTCTTTTCCGTACCAGTACCAGTGCGGCCTGTCGCTCTCGTCGAGTGCCCGGATCGCTTCCTTGCGCCTGTCCTGAAGCATCGTGTTCCTTCGCGTCGCTCCGACGTCTCCACCGATCGTCCCCACCGATCGTTTCATCGACGACCTCCGCCGGGCGCGTCCCCACCCCGTCCCGGGGAGTCCCCCGCCTCGCCGGGCGCGTCCCCCGGCCGCCCGCGGACCGGTCGCGCGCGTCCTGGGCGTCTCCTGGAGGATCTCGCGGGCCTCCTCCGGCGGCGAGGACACGGGAGGGTCAGACGCCGGCGAGAGAGCCGAAGACGAGCCGCCGGCGGCGTCGGTGGCCGCCCCGGAGCAGGGGGAACAGCAGCGTCGGCACGGGGCCGGCCAGTTTGCGCAGCCGGGCGAACTCCTCGGGCCCGGCGTACTCCTCGATGCTCGGCAGATCGGCCTTGACGCCGCCGCCCCGGCAGGCGGCGCCCTCCGCCCTCTTCCAGTCGGAGAGGGAGACGTACTTCGAGATGATCGGGAAGAGCAGCCGCTCCTTCTTCTCGATGTGCTCGTCAAGCATGTCGGCGAGCCTGGTGAGCGACGTCGTGAGCGCGGAGGCGTCCCTGGTCAGGACGAACACGATCGCCTGGCCGTTGGTCTCGGCCAGCAGCGGGTCGAGCCTGTAGTGGTCGGCGCGCAGGTCGCGCAGGTTCGCCTTCACCCCGGCTGACCGCTCGATGACGGGCCAGAGCACCTCGTTCTCCGTCACGTGGTGATGGTGGATGCTCGTGCACATCTCCGTGACGAAGGTGGCGACCGCCCTCGCGCGGACCGCGTCGACGGCCTGCCGCCCGTCGGCCAGCTCGGCGGCCAGGACGGCCAGACGACGGACCTCGCCTCTCATGGCTCGGTGAACGATCTGGAGTCTCAGCAGTTCGGGAGTCATCTCGGGCGTCTCCTCGTTCAGGCAAGTGCCGCTTACCCGACCACGATGTGACGGCCCGCTTGTGGCGCACTTGGCGAGTACTTGGTGTCGAGGAGGCCCGGACTGAAGAACGTCGTGTGCCCGGCCTCTCCCGTCCCATCTGTTCCCTCCCGTTTCGCCTGCCCTCCTGTCCCGTCCACATCCGGCGGGTCCGGACGGCGTCGCCCGCCGGGGTAGGGCGGTGGAGCCCCGATCTCGGAGATCCTCCCTCCGCGGGAACGGCGGGCGAGGGCGTGGAATCGGGCATGGAATCGGGCGTGGAATCGCAGGTGGGGAAGGGGGTGCGCGCCGAGGCGAGGCCGTCGCCGCGGCACGGTAACCCCCTCCGGGGCGGGTGCCGTCCGTGCCGTCTCCGCCGGGAGAGGTGTGGTGATCCGGGTGGTCCTCGATTGATTTCGCATCGGGCTCCGGAGCCGTGTATGGTTACACCTGTCCGCAGCGCGAAGGCGAAGCAGACAGGCCCCTTTAGCTCAGTCGGCAGAGCGTCTCCATGGTAAGGAGAAGGTCTACGGTTCGATTCCGTAAAGGGGCTCGACAGCCTTGAAGCCTCAACCGTCTGGTTGAGGCTTTCGGTTTGGGTGGACTTTAATGGTCCCCCGGAAGCACTCAAGGTTCCCGGTGGACGGACGGGCATGTCGGGGAAACCCGAAAGATGGCCCTGAGCTGCGCAAGTACGCAGTCAGTCCGCGAGTCGGGTATCCTTACGGAGGCCGCCGAGTTTGTCGGCCCCAAGGCGGAGTAGCTCAGTCAGGCAGAGCAAACGGCTCATAATCGTTGTGTCGCCGGTTCAAGTCCGGCCTCCGCTACTACCCTCCCGGGTTCCCCACAGGGAACCGGTGTGGGTTGTCCTAGTCCCGAACGTAGAAAGGCACTCCCAAGTGGCTGCCACCGACGTTAGGCCGAAGATCACGCTGGCCTGCCAGGAGTGCAAGCACCGCAACTACATCACGCGGAAGAACCGGCGCAACGACCCGGATCGGCTTGAGCTGAAGAAGTACTGCCCCAACTGCAAGACGCACCGGGCGCACCGCGAGACCCGCTAAGTCTCCGCGAAGGCTCCCGCTTCCGTCCGGGAGACGGCTGTTTCGACAGCACCCGCATATTCAACGCAGACCGGCGTCCTCGCAGAGGGCGCCGGTTTGTTGTGTCCGCACAGCTTTCCCGTCCCGGTCTTGACCGCGCCCGACAGCCGTACGGGAAGCGAACCGGGCTACGGTTTCCTGGTGGCCGTTCGGGAGGCACATCCCGGAATCTTGTTCTGTTACTGTCGGCCTCACCAGCTCGGTATCCGCAAAGGAGCACGATGGCTCTGAACCGTGATTTCGTCGGGCGGGCGTCCGCGCCCTCTCCGCCCTACGAGGTCAGCCGCGTGAAGATCAGAGAGTTCGCGACGGCGCTCGGCGACAACAACCCGATCTACCGGGACAAGGAGGCCGCCCAGGCCGCCGGTCACCCGGACGTGATCGCGCCGCCGACCTTCCCCATCGTGTTCAGCCTGGCGGGCGGATCGATCCTGACCGACCCCGAACTCGGCCTCAACTTCGCCATGGTCGTCCACGGCGAGCAGCGCTTCGAGTACCGCAGGCCGATCCACGTCGGTGACGAGCTGGTCACCGTCTCGACGGTGACCGACATCCGCAGTGTCGGTCGCAACGAGCTCATCACCGTCAGGAGCGACGTCAGCACCACCGAGGGCGAGCTCGTCTGCACGACCTACAACACCATCGTCGAGCGTGGAGGGGCGGGCTGAGATGGCCGCGACTGTCAAATACGACGATGTCGAGACCGGCCAGGAGATCCCGGCGGTCGAATACCCCGTCCGCCGCGTCAACCTGGTCATGTACGCCGGGGCCTCCGGCGACTTCAACCCCATCCACTGGAACGAGCGCTTCGCCAAGACCGTCGGACTTCCCGACGTCATCGCGCACGGCATGTTCACCATGGCCCAGGGGGGCCGGTTCGTCACTGACTGGGCGGGCGATCCGGGCGCGGTCGTCGACTACGGCGTGCGCTTCTCGTCCATGGTCGTCGTTCCGGACGACGACCAGGGGGCGATCATCACGGTGAGCGGCATCGTCGAGGAGAAGCTCGAGGACAAGCGCGTGGTGATCGCGCTCACGGCCCGCTCCGGTGACTCCCGGGTGCTCTCCAAGGCCCGAGCCGTGGTCCAGCTGTCCTGACAGGGAACCATCTGTCCTGACAGGGGGCCGGCCGCCCGCCTGACGGGGCACCGCCTGTCCTGCCCCGACCTGGCCGGTCGCGCCGACCGGACCGGGCAGGTCGGCGACGCGGCCGGTGGGGGAACGGCCTCCCGGCGCGCGGTGTGACCGCACACCTTCACCGCGCCCATGGTCGTCACCGCCTTACCGTGCCCGGCCTGGTGAACGTTCACGGGTGTGGTGCCGATGGGGAGCCGTTCGCCGGTTTCGCGCCGTTGATCGGCGCCGACCGGGTCCGTGTCACCGCTCGCCGTACCGGCGCGGTGGAAGCCGTCGAAGACGGGGGCGACGAGGACGACGGGGGATGACAGGTGGCTACGAGGAAGCCGGAGACGGGGGCTGAGAAGAAGCCGGAGACGGGGGCTGAGAAGAAGCCGGAGACGGGTGGGGGCTGTGAAGAAGAGGAAGGTCTGGGGCGGGCGACCGTGGTTGAGACGGGAGGTCGCCGTGGGTTTCGCTTCCGGACCGAAGACTGATTCTTCCTTCGATGCGTGGGTAGCGTCCAGGAATGGACGAAGTACCACCTCACGTGACCTCTCTCGCCGAGCAGCGGGCCAGGGCCCGGACCGACCGGGACCACGCCAGGGCCGACGCGCTCCGCGACAAGATCGAAGCCGAGGGCTGGCTCGTACGCGACACCGGTGACGGGTTCGAACTCGTCCCCAGGCCGCCCTTCGAGGTGTGGCCCACGGTGAGTTCCGTCCCCCTGCCGGGGGCACCCTGGCAGGCCAGGCGGACCGAGTGGCCGGAGCGGGCCGCACCGGCCGATTCCACGGGTTCCGTGAGCTCCGTGAGTTCCGAGGGTTCCGCGACCGCCGTCCATGAGACCGCCGCTTCTGAGAGTGCTGTTTCCGAGGCCGGCGCCTCCCGCGCCACCGTTCGTGAGAGCGGGGCCCGCAACGGCGCGACCGTCCGCGAAACCGCTCCCGCTCCCGCTCCCGCGACCGCGGCCGGGGAGACCGCGGGGGAGAGCGTCGGCGCCTTCCGGGGAGACTCCCGGAAGCCCGCCGAAGCCGCCGGAAGGTCCGCCGCCTCGGAAGGGTCCTCCGCCGCGAAGGAGTCCGCCTCAGGAAGACCCTCCGCCGCGCAGGAACCCCCCGCGGGGCGGGAACCCGGTGCGGGAGCCCGGCGGAGTGCCTCACCGGACGCCGGCCGGCTCGACGAGGTCTCAGAGCCCGCCGCCCATCCCGGACGGCTCGATGACCTGGACGCCGGGCGGGTCGCGGACACCGAGGTCGCGCCGGACCAGAAACCCGAAGGCTCCGAGCTCGTCGGCCGGGTGGGCGAGCACGAGGGCAGGCCCGAGCGGATGCTCTTCTCCCAGCTGCTGTGGGACGCGAGCCTGTCGGTTTCCCGGCTCGACGAGGAGGTCACCCCGATCGAGGACGAGGAACCGGTTCCACCGACGACCGTGACGGTCGGGCTCGTGGTCGACGGCTGGCCGGAGGACCTGCGGGAGTGCGTCCGGGCACTGGTCGCCCGTACCGACGCGAAGATCATCGCCCTGGACCTGGGCAACGTCGACGGCGCGGGGGGCGTCCTGGAGGAGCTGGCCGAGGAGTATCCCCGCCGGATCGAGACGTGGCACGTGGCCGAGACCCCGCACTGGCGGGGCGGTTCGGCGGGATGGGGCGAGAGCCGTACGAAGCTGTTGAAGCTCGACGCCTCCGAGGTGCACGTCGTGATGGAGACCTCCACGATCCTGGACGGTGACGCGATCACCCCGCTGGTCAGGGAGCTGAAGGACGACGTGGTCGCGGCGGGCTGGAAGGGCGTGAACCCCGGCGAGGACACCCACCAGTGGCACGAGGCGGGGCCGGGTGAGGTCAAGGGGGTGCTCGGCCACCTGTTCGCCGTCAGACGGGACGCCGCGCTCGAAGCGGGCGGGTTCTCCAGGGACGCCCGCTACTACCGCAACGCCGACCTGGAGTTCTCTCTCCTGCTTCCCGGTACCGTCGTCGCCCTCGGCAGCGATCTTCCGGTCCACCAGGAGCGGCACCGCGGCTATCACGACGTCGACCCCGGCTACCGCGACAAGGAGTCCCGCAGGACCTACGACCGCGTGCTCGGGCTGCTCCGTGCCACGTAGGCTGGTCGCCGGATTTCGCACCGGCGTGGGGAAGCGCATGACTGAGCGGGTTGCAGGGGTACGGCTGGCGCCGTACACGACGTTGGGGCTGGGCGGTCCGGCCGGGGCGTTCGTGGAGGCCGGAACGGCGGAGGAGATCGTCGAGCTGGTGGCCGAGGCGGACAGGGCGGGTGAACCCGTGCTCGTGCTCGGCGGGGGCAGCAACCTGGTCGTGTCGGACGAGGGGTTCGACGGCCTGGTCGTGCGGGTCGCCTCGCGGGGGATCGAGGTCGAGGGGGAGCGGGTCACCGCGCAGGCGGGTGAGGACTGGGACGCGCTGGTAGCCCTCGCGGTCGCGGAGGGATGGTCGGGGGTCGAGTGCCTGTCGGGGATCCCGGGGCTGGTCGGATCGACGCCGATCCAGAACGTCGGAGCCTACGGGCAGGACGTGTCGCAGACGATCACCGGAGTGCGGGTCTACGACCGGGGGACCGGCGAGGTGCGGGACCTGTCCGCGGAGGAGTGCGGGTTCGCCTACCGGCACAGCGCGTTCAAGCAGGAGCCGGGCCGGCACGTCGTCCTGGCGGTCACCTACGAGCTGGCCGGGAACACGATGTCGGGGCCTGTCGCCTACCGG
This sequence comes from Streptosporangium sp. NPDC051022, assembly GCF_040683035.1. Taxonomy (NCBI): domain Bacteria; kingdom Bacillati; phylum Actinomycetota; class Actinomycetes; order Streptosporangiales; family Streptosporangiaceae; genus Streptosporangium; species Streptosporangium sp. NPDC051022. Next base: position 79,092 of record NZ_JBFBCF010000024.1, read on the forward strand.
GAGCTGGCCGTCAGGCTGGGCGTCGAGCTCGGGGAGCGGGTGCCGCTGGCCCGTGCCCGCGAGGCCGTGCTCGGGTTGCGCAGGGGGAAGGGGATGGTGCTCGACGCGGCGGATCCGGACACCCGGAGCGCGGGCTCGTTCTTCACCAATCCGATCCTCGACGCGGAGCAGGCGGCCGAGCTCGAACTGCGCGTCCCGGGCTTCCCCCGCTGGGACATGCCCGGCGGTGCGGTCAAGGTTCCGGCGGCGTGGCTGATCGAGAACGCCGGTTTCCCGAAGGGCTACCGGCGCGGCCCGGCGCGCATCTCCACCAAACACACCCTCGCCCTGACCAACCCCGAGTCGTCGGCGACGACGGCCGACCTGCTCGACCTGGCCAGGGAGGTTCGGGACGGGGTGCTGGAGAAGTTCGGCGTCACGCTCGTCAACGAGCCCGTGATGGTCGGCACGGGACTCTGACCTGCCACGGGGCTCTGACCTGCCCGGCCGCCACGGCCGGGGATCCACGGGGCGCGGCCGGCGCGGGACACCGGGGCGGTGATCGCCCGCCTTCGCCGGGTTCGTAACCGTCCGGGCGCCGGTACGGCGGTTGGTGAAGCGGGGCGGATCGGCGCCGACGGGCGGTGCCCGGCCCGGTGAACGTCCCCGGTCACAGCGTCGTCAGGGCGTCGGGGGGCCAGGGTGCCGGGGAATCAGGAAGTGGACTCGGCCTGTTAGAGTCAGATGGAAACACCCGAAGGGGAGTAGTCCCAATCGCGTGATCGACATACTGGCGCCCCGGCGCCCGGTCGCGCGGGCCTCACATCGAGGCGGACGAGACCTTCGGCCTGGCAGGCATACATCGATGCCGCCGGGCCGAAGACGTGCCCGAAACTCCCCGGGTGCACCTTCCGGCCCGGTCGCGCGCGCGGAAGGGCAGCTCGTTGGAAGCGTTCTGGATCAGTCTCGCTGTGATCTTCGTCGCCGAGCTCGGCGACAAGAGCCAGCTCATGGCGATGACCTTCGCGACCCGGTTCAAGCCGTGGCCGGTCCTGGCCGGGATCACCCTGGCCACCGCGGTCGTCCACCTCGTCAGCGTCGGCCTGGGCACTCTGGCCGGTGACCTGATCCCCACCACCGCGATCACGATCGTCGCGGGCCTCGCGTTCCTCGGCTTCGCCGTGTGGACGCTGCGCGGGGACGAGTTGACCGAGGAGGAGGAGCAGAAGGCCAAGCGCACCACCCGGTCGGCGCTCATCGCCGTGACCGTGGCCTTCTTCCTCGCCGAACTCGGTGACAAGACCATGCTGGCCACCATCACGCTGGCCACGCAGTACGGCTGGTTCGGCACCTGGCTCGGCTCGACGGTCGGCATGGTCGCGGCCGACGCGCTGGCCATCCTGGTCGGCCGGATGCTCGGCAAGCACCTCCCCGAGAAGGTGATCCGGTACGGCGCCGCCGCCGCGTTCGCCGTCTTCGGCGTCCTGCTGCTGATCGAACCGCTGTTCGCCTGACCTGGGCTCCGCGGGACGCCCCAGACCCGCCTGGCCTGGGGCGCCCCTCCCGGTGCCGAGATCGTGACTTCCGTGAACGTTCGCCGGGCTGGGCGTCGTTCACGGGCGCCGGTCCGCTTCGTTCCGCCGCTCGCCGTACCGGCGCCTTGGATCACCACGGCATGACCGGCGTGGAGGCGGCGGTTTCGACGTGGTGGGGGTGGTGGCTTCGGCGTGGTGGCTTCGGCGTGATGGTGGAGCTTCGGCGTGGTGGGGGGTGAAGTGGCGGAGGTGAGGGGCGGGGCGTGATGTGAGGGGCGTGTTGGGAGGGGCGCGGTGGCGGAGATGGGGGCGGCTGTCAGGTGAGGCGGTCGCGGATCTCCTGGAGGCTGGGGTTGACCAGGCCCGATCCGTCGGGCAGGACCACGGTCGGGATGAGCCAGGTGCCGCCGCCGATCTCGGTGATGAGGTCGATCGCGCCCGGGGTCTGGTCGACGTTCACCTCGACGTAGGGAATCTCCGCACGGGTGAGGGCGGCCTTCAGCCGGTGGCAGTGGCCGCACCAGGGGGCGCTGTAAACGGTGATGGAGGTCATGTATTCCCCATTCGGAAAGTGGGTTTGACCCGGGTGCTATGAAGCGAATACTCTCCTGAGCCAAGTGGATAGTAATGGTAGACGCAGCAGCTAGACAGACTGGCTGACCGCACGAAAGTAGGGTCCCCCGTGGCCGATCTCCCCAACGTCGCCCTCACCCGGCGTTCCCTCCTGAGGTCCATCGCCATCGTGGGTGGCCTGGCGGCGGTTCCCGGCCTCGTCGCCGCGTGCGGCTCGACCGCCCCGGCCGGTTCCACGAAGGACGCCGGCGGCACGGCCAAGTCCCTCGACCTCCTCAGGGTCGCGCTGCCCTCCTCGATCGGCTCGCTGGACGCGAGCAAGGAGGCGGGCATCATGAACTACGTGGTCGCCCTCCTGTGCCAGGAGGCGCTCGTCGGGGTCGGCCAGGACGGAAGCCTCCAGCCCTCCCTCGCCGAGTCGTGGGAGCGGAAGGACCCGAAGACCTACGTCTACAAGATCCGCTCCGGGGTGACCTTCGCCGACGGGACGCCGCTGACCGCCGACGACGTCGTGGCCAGCCTCGACCTGCACGCGAAGAAGGGCTCGACCTCGGCCTTCGCCTACGCGTACGCCAACGTGGACAAGATCGAGGCCAGTGGCCCCGCCGAGGTCACGATCACGCTGAAGGAGCCGGACGCGTCCTTCGCCTGGACGCCCTCGCCGGGCACCCTGCTGGTCACCAGCAGGAAGTTCATCGAGGCCACCGGCAAGGACATCGGCACCCCCGCCGGGAAGATCCTGGGCACCGGACCGTACAAGGTGACCGAGTTCGCGCCCGACTCGCACGTGACGATGGAGCGCAACGACGCGTGGTGGGGCGGCAAGGCGCCGTACCGACAGATCAGGCTGGACTTCATCCCCGAGGAGTCCACCCGGCTGCTCGCCATGCGCGGCGGCTCGGTCGACGTCGCGCTGAACGTCCCCGCCGAGCAGATCGACCAGTGGAAGGCGATCTCCGGCGTCGACCTGAAGACGGCCAGCGACCGCTCCCTGGTCACGCTCGCCTTCAACACCGCCAAGAAGCCGTGGAACGACATCCACGTCCGCAAGGCGGTCGCCCACGCGGTCGACCGCGAGGGCATCGTGCGCAGCATCCTGCGCGGCCACGGCCAGGTCGCCACGACCATCCCCGACCCCGCGCAGTGGGGCGGCGTGCTCGACGAGGCCGGGGTCAAGAGCCTGTACGACGGCATCCCGCAGTACGGCTTCGACCTCGCCAAGGCCAAGGCCGAGCTCGCCCAGTCGTCGGTCCCGAACGGGTTCAGCGACGTGCTGACCTACCCGGGCAGCGGTCCCCAGCTCGGCAAGGCGGCGCTCACCCTCGCGGAGAACCTCAAGACCATCGGGATCACCCTGGAGGTCAAGGAGATCCCGCTGGAGCAGTGGATCGCCGAGCTCGGCAAGCACTCCTCCGGCATCTACCTCGGCTGGTACTTCGCCACCACGGGTGACCCGTCCGAGTACATCCAGCAGCTGCTCAACGGCGCCTACGTCGGCGAGAACGGCTCCAACATCGCCGAGTACGCCAACGCCGAGGTGACCGGCCTGCTCGACGACGCCAAGAAGGGCACCGACGACGCGACCAGGGGCAAGCTGCTCGGCGACGCGCTGGTCAAGGCCGCCGCCGACGTCCCCTACCAGCCGCTGTGGTGGGGCGAGGCGGCGACCGCGTTCGGTCCGAAGATCGGCGCCGGGGAGTTCGGCCCCTACTTCTTCGTCGGCCCCTGGGCCGCCAAGCTCTCAGCCCGCTCGTGACCACCTCACCGCGGGCGCGGGCCGCTTCCCCGGACACCGCGCCGCTTGACCCCGCGCCGCTTGACCCCGCGCCGCTTGACCCCGCGCCGCTTGACCCCGCGCCGCCGGGCCTCGTCTCTCCCGGCACCGGTCCGGCACCGGCCCGGGAGACGGGAACAGGGACGAAGACGGAGACGGCGGCGGGGCTGCGGGCGCACGCGGCACTGGCGACCCTGCGCGTGCCCGACGCCGTCGCGCTGCACCCCGAGGGCGGCCGTGTCGCCTGCCTCCTGCCGCTGTCCGACGCCGGACCCGTCGCGCACGTGCTCGACCTGGCGAAGGGCGACCTGACGAGGAGCGGCACGGAGACAGGGCCGGAGACAGGGCCGGAGACGGGGCCGGAGACGGGCGGGGGCGGCGTGCCGGTCCCCGTGCCGGAGATCCCCGGGCGCTGGCACGCGTTCACGCGCTGGCTGCCCGACGGGCGGCTGCTCCTCGCCTCCGGGGAGGGGCAGGATCTCGACCACGTCGAGGTCCGCTCCGGTGACGACCTTCTCCCGATCTGGCGGGTCAGGGCGGACGGGGAGATCGAGGACCTGGTCGCGGGCGACGACGGCACCGTTCTCGTACGGCTCGCCGACCCCGGCAGCGAACGCGACGGCAGCCACCTCGGCCTCCGGGTCGTCGACCGCTCCGACCCCTTCGTCAGGACGCCCGGCGGGCACCTCCGGCGGCTCGCGTGGGCCGAGATCGGCGACGACTCCCTGCGCCCCATCCCGCTGACGGGCCTGACCGTGTGGGACGCCGACTGGCGTGACGGCGTCGCGCTGGCCGTGACCTCGGCGGACGAGACGCCCGCCGGATACTACCGGCCGGCCCTCGACCTGATCGACCGCGAGAGCGGCGAGACCAGGACGCTCCTGCGCACCTCCTGGCAGCTCAGCCGCCCCCGGCTGGCCCCGGGAGGACGCGCGGCCGTCGTGGTCGAGGGGCTGTCCATCGTCTCCGGCCGGATCCTCCACGTCGACCTGGACGGCGGCGAGGTGACACGGCTGAGCGCCGTCGACGACGTCACCGACCTGGGCTGGCTGGACGAGCACACCCTGTGGTTCACCGGCTGGTCGGGCACCGGCACGCACGGCGGCACACTGACCGCCGACGGCCGGGTGCTGAGCCGCTGGACGGCCTGGGGCACCCTGGGCGGGCGCGACGGGCAGCCGTCGCTGTCGGCCGACCGCACGGGCACGCTCGCCGCGGCCGTCTGGGAGACGGCGGAACGGCCGCCGGAGATCGCGGTGGCCGGGGTCGCCGAGGGCGGGTGGCGTCAGGTCACCGGGCTCAACGAGGGGCTCGCGGGGCTGGCCGTACACCAGGAGGAGGTGACCTGGACCGGGCCCGGCGGGCTCGTCGTCCAGGGCCTGCTGCTGACGCCGGTGGGACGCGGTGCCGGTACTCGCGGTGGCGCGTCCGGCGGTGCCCGTGGAAGCGCTTCGGGCGGCGGTGCCGTACCGGACGACGGCCGGGGGCGGGCGTTGCCGCTCGTCGTCATCGCGCACGGCGGGCCGACCTGGCTGTGGTCCAGTTCCTTCGCGCCCGCCGAGTCCGACCAGCTGGCGGTACCGCTGGTGCACGCGGGCGCGGCCGTACTGCTGCCCAACCCCAGGGGCAGCAGCGGGCGCGGCCAGGACTACGCGCGCCGCGTCATCGGGCACGTCGGCGAGGAGGACCTCGGAGACGTCCTGGCGGGGGTGGACCACCTCGTCGCGAGCGGGGTCGCCGACCCGGACCGCGTGGCCGTGCTCGGGCTGAGCTACGGCGGCTACCTCAGCGCGTGGGCGGTGACCCGCACCGACCGGTTCCGGGCCGCGGTGGTGATGTCCGGTGTCACCGACTGGCTCAGCTTCGCCACCGCCAGCAACCTCGCCGGTGGCTACGATCCGCTCTACCACCGGGGCGCCGACATCGCCACGCCCGAGGGCAGGGAGTTCCTCGCCGCTCGCTCGCCGGTCTGCCACGCCGCGGCCGTCACCACCCCGACGCTGATCCTGCACGGCGCCGAGGACCGCACGACCCCCGTCGGACAGGCCGAGCAGCTCTATCGTGCCTGGTCGACGGCCGGCGTCAGGACTCAGCTCGTCGTCTACCCTCGGGAGGGCCACGAGCTGACCGAACCGGAGCACCGCCGTGACGCGGCGGAGCGGACGGTCGCCTGGCTGGCGGAGAACGGGGTGCTGTGATGGACCGGCGGAGCTGGGGCGCGTTCCTGCTGCGCAGGCTCGGAGGCACCGCCGTCGTCGTGCTGCTGCTGTCGATCGGCGTGTTCGGCCTGCTCTACCTCGCTCCGGGATCGGTGCAGCAGACCCTGCTCGGCACCCGTCCCGCCACACCGGAGACCATCGCCGCGATCCAGGCCCGCTACCACCTCAACGATCCGCTGCCGGTGCAGTACCTGAGCTGGCTCGGCGGCGTCCTGCGCGGCGACCTCGGCACCTCCATCAGGACCGGGGCCCCGGTCGCCGACATGATCGGCGAACGGCTCCCGCTCACCCTGGCGCTCACCGGGTACGGCACGCTGCTGTCACTGCTGGCCGGGATCCCGCTCGGCGTGGCGGGCGCCCTGCGGCGGGGCCGGGCGACCGACCGGCTCGTGGTCACCGCCGGGGTGGTCGGGCTGAGCGCCCCGCCGTTCGCCGTCGGACTGCTGTTGCTCGTGGTCTTCGCCGCCTGGCTCGGCTGGTTCCCCGTCTACGGCACCGGTGAGAGTCTCGTCGACCAGATCTGGCACCTGACGCTGCCCGCGGCCGCGCTGGCCGTCGGCGCCGTCGGCATGCTCGTCCGCTTCAGCAGAGCCGCGCTCATCCGCGAGCTGGACCAGGACTACGTGGTGTTCGCCAGGGCGCGCGGCCTCGGCGCCGCCACCGTCCTCGGCTACGCGCTGCGCAACTCGCTCGTCCCGATCCTCACCGCGTCCGGGCTCATCGTGACCGGCATGCTGGCCGGGACCGTGCTGGTCGAGGTGACGTTCGCGCTGCCCGGTCTCGGGTCCCTGCTCGTCGACTCGGTCACCTTCAAGGACGTCCCGGCCGTCCAGGCGCTCGCGCTGCTGCTCACCCTGCTCATCGCCGCCGTCAACCTCCTGGTCGACGTCGGCTACTCGGCCGTCGACCCGAGGGTCAGGCTCGGCGGGAGGACATCGTGACGCGTTCGTCCACGGGCCTGAGAAGAGTGTCGTCGCGCCCGCCGATCAGCGTGGCCGTCGCGCTGGCCGTCCTCGTCGCGGTGGCCGTCGCCGCGGCCTTCGCGCCCTGGATCGTGCCGGAGGCGACCGCACAGGACCTCATGCTGGGCATCAGCGGTCCGGGCTCCGGCCACCCGCTCGGCACCGACGACCTCGGCCGCGACGTGCTGGAACTGCTGGTCGCCGGTGCCCGTACGGCGGTGCCCGGCGCCCTGTGCGTCGCCGCCGGGTCGATGCTCATCGGCAACCTCGTCGGCCTGCCCGCCGGATACCTCGGCGGCTGGACAGACGCGCTGGCCATGCGCTGGGCGGACCTGATGTTCTCGCTGCCCGCGCTCCTGGTCGCGATCGTCGTGGCCGGAGTGCTGGGCGGCGGGTACGGCCTGGCCATCGCCGTACTGGTGGTGCTGTTCGCGCCGACCGACACCCGGGTGGTGCGGGGGGCCGTGCTCGAACAGCGGCACCGGCCGTACGTGGAGGCGGCGCAGATGAAGAACCTCTCCGCGTGGCGGATCATGACGAGGCACGTCTGGCCGAACATCGCCCCGGTGGCGCTGGCCAACGCCTTCCTCAACTTCGCCTACGCGCTGGTCTCGCTGGCGTCGCTGTCCTTCCTCGGCCTGGGCGTGCCCGCGGGCTCACCCGACTGGGGGCGAACGCTGTCGGACAACCGCACCCAGTTCCTCGCCAACCCCTGGACGGTGATCGCCCCCGGTCTGGCCATCATCGCCACGGCCGCCGCGCTCAACATCGTGGGCGACTGGCTGTACGAGCGCGTCGACCGGCGCGGAAGGGCACGCTGAGATGGCATCGACAGCCGGGGGAACCGCGGGGATCGGGGGAGCCCGGGAAATCGGGAGTGCCGGGAAGGCCGGGGGCGTCGGGGGCATCGGGGTCGAGGGACTCACGGTGCGGCAGCCCGCCACCGGGCGGACCCTGCTGTCCGACGTCTCCTTCACGGTCGCGCCCGGCGAGTCCGTCGCGATCGTCGGCGAGTCCGGCTCGGGTAAGTCGCTCACGGTCAGGGCCATGCTCGGGCTGCTGCCCCGGGGCCTGGAGGCCGACGGGCGGGTGGACATCGACGGCGTGCGGGTCGACGACGACCCGCGCACCCGCGCCCGGCAGCGCGGCGGAGTGGTCTCCCTCCTCATGCAGGACCCGTTCACCCTGCTCAACCCGTTGCGCAGGGTCGGGCGGCAGATCGCGGACGGGCTGCCGAAGGGGGCGGACCCGAAGGTCGAGGTGCCCCGGCTGCTGGCCGAGGTCGGCCTGCCCGGGGACGTGGCCGGGCGCTACCCCTTCCAGCTGTCCGGCGGCATGCGGCAGCGCGTCGGGCTGGCCGCCGCGCTCGCGGGCGGCCCCCGGGTGCTGGTCGCCGACGAGCCGACGACCGCGCTCGACGCCACCACCCAGCGGGAGGTGCTCGCCCTCGTCCGGCGCGTCCAGCGCGAGCGGGACATGGCGTTCGTGCTCATCACCCACGACCTGCGCCTGGCGTTCTCCACCTGCGACCGGGTCGTGGTGATGTACGCGGGGCGGATCATGGAGGTCGGCGGGGCGGCGGCCGTACGGGACGAGCAGCTCCACCCCTACACCCGGGCCCTGCTGGCGGCCGAGCCACCCGCCGACCGGAGGCTGGCCGTGATCCCGGCCGTTCCCGGCTCCGTGCCCGCCCACGACGCCGTGGCCGGCCGGTGCGCCTTCGCCGACCGCTGCTCCCTCGCGGTGGCCGAGTGCCGGGCCGCGCGGCCGGTGCCCGTGGCCGTACGGCCGGCCCGCGAGTCGGCCTGCCTGCGGGCCGCCGACCTGCCCGCCCAGGCCGCGCCCGCGCCGGGTGTCACGCCGCCCGCGCCGGTCGAGGCCGACCCCGTGCTTGAGGTGCGTGACCTGCGCAGGACGTTCGCCGGAGCCGTCCGTCCGGCTCTCGACGGGGTGAGCATCTCCATCGCCCCGGGGGAGGTGGTCGGCGTGGTCGGCGAGTCCGGATCGGGCAAGACCACACTCGCCCGCTGCGTCGCCGGGCTGGAGCGCCCCGACACGGGCACGATCCTGCTCGGCGGAGCCGACTGCTCCGACTACGGCACACTGAGCCGTACGGCGGTGCGCCAGGCCCGGCGCACCGCGCAGATGATCTTCCAGGATCCCTACTCGACGCTCAACCCGGCCCGCACCATCGGAGCGGCCCTGGCCGAGGCACTGCGCGCGGACGGCCGCCCGGCCGCCTCCGGCGACGTCACCCGGCTGCTGGAGTCGGTCGGTCTGAGCCGCGACATGGCCGGGATGCGTCCCGCCGGTCTGTCAGGAGGGGAACGTCAGCGGGTCGCCATCGCCCGCGCCATCGCGGGCGAGCCCCGTCTGCTGATCTGCGACGAGCCCGTTTCGGCGTTGGATGTCTCGGTGCAGGCGCAGATCCTCGGTCTCCTGGCCGAGCTGCGGGAACGGCTGTCCATGGCGATGCTGTTCATCACCCACGACCTGGCCGTGGTCCGTCAGATCGCGGACCGGCTGTACGTGCTGGAGGCCGGTCGGTGCGTGGAGACCGGGTCCGCCGACCGGGTCCTCGACGCGCCCGCTCATGCCTACACCCGGACCTTGCTGGCCAGTGTCCCTGATGGCTCTCCGGGGTGGCTTGGTTAGGTCTGGTCCGGTCCGGGGTGCGCTGCGGTGGGTGGTTCGGTCCGGGGTGCGCTGCGGTGGGTGGTTCGGCTGGGGGCGCGCGGGGGTGGGTGGGGGTCCGGTTTTCCGGGTTCGCGCGGAGGTGGGTGGGTGGTCCGGCCGGCCGTCGTTGGTTGCGGTCTGGTGCTTCAGGCCTTCGGCCTGGCGGGCGCGGTGGTTTCGGTCCTTTTATACGCCGTCCGGACCACCCACCCACCTCCGCGCACGCCCTGCCTCGCCGTACGGCCTGCGGACCGTAGTCGCTCCCTTTCCCGCTGCCCAGGGTGCTCGGGGAGGCTGAAGCGATCGGGAGGGGTTTGTTCAGCGGGATCGCCGCAGCTGAAGCCTCACTTTCGAAAGGAGCGCAGGGCTGAGGTGGAAAGCTGCGCCCCCTTAAGAAGGGCCTTCCCGCCCGTGGGGCGGCAGCTTCGGTGGGACGGCTGTTGCCCACCCGGTCCGGTGGGGAGGTTTCGAGGTGTGGCGGGGCGGGCTGGGAGGGCCGTGGAGCCGCGGCCCAGCCTGCCCCGTTCGGCGGGCTCTGGGAAGCCGTCTCAGAGCTGGGCGAAGTAGTCCAGCGGGAACGGCGGGCGTGCCAGTGGCGCGACGGCCAGCCGCATCAAAGTGAGCGGATTGTCGTCACCGGCGACGCGGTTGGCGTTGAGCGTGCCGCACGCCGTACAGCGGTGGATGATCGCCCACTCGCCGTCCTGGCGCGCATGGATGGCGATCGGCGCCATGCCTGAGGCGCAGTCGGCGGCTCTGTCGCCTGGAGTGTTGTCCAGGTGCCTGGACCACAGGCAGGTGGGACAGTGGTTGCGGTGCGCGGTGCCCGGCGCGTCGGTGGGCACGTCGAGGCGGCAGTTGACACAGCGGAAGGAACTGACGCGGGCGCGATGGCGTGGCAGATGGCGTGACAATGGAGGAGCTCCAGACGAAATGGGTGGCGAGTCGGCTGACCGTGCCGTCGCAACCCACGCGGGATCACCCCCGCCGGAGCCTCCGGTGGGGACGTCGACCCGCTCGAGGGCGCACGACGGCGTCCTCGGTGCCCACGGCCATCAACATCCCCCCTTGTCTGCTCGGAATCAGTCAAACAATCCCCCGCGCCAGAAGCAATCGGTTTAACTCGACCGCCCGTGACCTTCAGCGGAAGGAGCGGCGGTAGGCGGCCGGGGTGGTGCGCAGGGCGGTGTGGAAGCGGCGGCGGAGGTTGACCGCCGAGGAGAGGCCGACACGGGTGGCGATGGTCTCGACGGGCAGGTCGGTCTCCTCCAGCAGGGCGCGGGTGGCGGCCAGGCGGCGTTCCAGCAGCCAGCGGGCGGGTGGGACGCCGAGCTGGTCGGCGAACTGGCGGGTGAGGGTGCGGGGGGAGACGCCCGAGTAGGCGGCCATGTCCTCGACGGTGATCTGGTCGGGCAGGCGCGAGAGGAGCCATTCGAGCAGGGGGGCCAGGGAGTCCGGCATGGGGCCGGTGGTGGGGAGGGGAGGGTACTGGCGCTGGCAGCCCTCGCGGTGCGGACCGGCGGCGAGCTGGCGGCCGATGCGCATGGCATGGGCCGCGCCGTACTCCTGGAAGACCTGGTGAAGGCAGAGGTCGAGGGTGGCGGCCGAGGCTCCGGCGGTGGCGACGTCGCCGTGATCGACGTAGATGACGGTGTCGTCGGGGATGACGCGGGGGTGGCGGGCGGCGAGTTCGCCGGAGAGTTCCCAGTGGACGGAGGCGCGGCGACCGTCCAGGAGGCCCAGGGCGGCCGGGATGAAGATTCCGGCGCAGACGGCAACGATGCGGACGCCTCGGGCATGGGCTTGGGACACGGAGTGGAGTACGGCGGGCGAGGGAGCGAGGGTCCAGCTCCAGCCCGCGATGACCACGGTGTCGGCGTCGTCGATGGCTTCGAGGCCGTTGTCCACCTGGATGGGGACGCCGAGGGTGGTGGGGAGGGAACCGGGGTGTTCGGCGCACAGGCTGAAGCTGTAATGCTGGGGGATGTCGGAGCCGTGGTAGCCGAAGACGGCTGAGGCGGAGGTGACCGGGTAGAGCTCCTGTTTCGGGGCGACCAGGGCGACCACGCGATGCGGGCTGGGGGGCGTCGGGGGCGTTTCCGGGCAATCCAGGGGCATGGCGCAAATGTACCCAATGATGTCATTTGGGACACCGGTGCTCTGATCTGGAAAAATCCAGAATTGGGCTCATGTGGACGAGGAACTTCACCCTCTACTTCGGGGCCCGTACGATCTCGCTGCTCGGTGACGCGATGATGCCCGTCGCCTCGGCGCTGGCGATCGGGAAAGTCTACGGGATCGCGGGCGTCGGCTACGTGCTCGCGATCTGGACCGCGTCGGCTGTGCTGGTCATGTTGTTCGGCGGGGTCGTCGCCGACCGGATCGGCGCCCGGCGCTTGATGATCGGCGCGGACGCGCTCAGGGTCGTCACCCAGGGGTGCGTGGCTGTCGCCTTCCTGGACGGTGCTCCGCCGCTCGCCCTGTTGCTGGCGATGGCGTTCCTGTCAGGCATAGGCGCCGGGACGTTCGAACCGTGCGTCAACGGCATGGTCCCCCTGGTCGCCAAAGATCCGCAGCGGGCCAACGCGACGCTGAAGATCGCTGAGGCGGTCACCCAGCTGGCGGGTCCCGCGCTGGCCGGAGTCCTCATCGTCGTCGCCGGGCCGGTCTTCGTCTACACGACGGACGCCGCGACGTTCCTGGTCAGCGGGGTGTGCCTGCTGCTGGTCCGGGTCGCCGTACCCAGGCCGGAGCCCTCCAACGTGCTGAGTGACCTGCGCAGGGGCTGGGAGGAGTTCAAGGCCAGGAGCTGGATGTGGTCGGTCATCCTGGTCTGGGTGTTCTGGGGCGTTCTGGTGGTCGGGCCGTACGTGCCGCTGTCGTCGCAGGTCATCGGGGCCGACTACGGCTGGGTGATGGCGGCGCTCGGCTTCGGCACCGTGCTGGGCGGGCTGGTGGCGATCAGGCTCAGGCCGCACAGGCCGCTGGTGGCCGGGGCGACGGCGCTGAGCGGGTACGTGGCGGTTCCGCTGACGGTCGCGCTCGGGCTGCCGCTGCCGCTGCTGATGGCCGGGCACCTGCTCGGGGGGTGCGCGCTGGCGTTCTGGTCGGTGATGTGGTCGACCAGCGTGCAGACGCAGGTCACGCCGGACGTGATGAACCGGGTCAACGCCTACCAGGTGGCCGGGTCGGTCGCGGGCATGGCGGTCGGGCAGGCGCTGGCCGGTCCGGTCACCGTGCTGGTCGAACCGCGCGCCTTCATGCTGGGGTCGGCCCTGGTGACGGTCGGCGTGGTGACGGCACTGCTGTTGATCAGGCCGGTCAGGCAACTGGGCCGGGAACCTCTCGTACCGCCGCACCTCTCGCCGCTCCAGAGTCTGGGAGAAGACCAGGTGGGGGGAGTGATGGGTGGGGAGGAGCACGAGCATGTGATCGTGCCCCTGCCGGCGCGGCACCTTACATGCCGGTAGATACCGGTGCTGCTCCGGTCAGGCGCACTGCCACAGGAAGCGGCCTTCCTGCTCGTCGGCGCTGAGGAACCCGTAGCCCACGCCGGCGTCGCCGAAGTTCAGGTGGTTGCACCACTCGCTGCACGAGTCCAACTGGAAGAAGAACGACCAGGGGCCGCCGGGAGGGTACTCCTCGTCCTGCAACCAGGCCGGTTCCCCGTACATACGGGACTCGAGGTTCTCCAGGTCACCGGGACCTTCCGGCTCCAGGTCGGCCACCACCCCGCCAGGTCCGGAGTCCCAGAGGGGAACCATCGTCGTGATGAACGACGGGACCCGGCCGGGCTGGACGATCAGCGCGTTCTTGCCCGCTTCTGGATCATAGGTCTCCGCGCACCTGTCGCACATGAACAGGTAGGCCATGCGAAACTCGTCGCCTGCCAGCCGGAACTGCCCGACGAACTCCATCGGGTTGTCCCACCGGGCACAGAGCGGCCACTGCGCTTCCCCGACCCAGTCGGGATCGCCGCCGATCCTGGTCGTGAACCTCTCTTCGGGGGCATCGGAGTCCCTGAAGAACATGACATACGAGGGGTTGTCATCCGTGATCACGCGGACACCGTATTAGCCGCCGGTGACACATTCGAGGCATGTCGAGCTCGCGCTGCGGTGGGTGGGTGGTTCGGCTGTTTCCAGGTTCGCGCTGTGGTGGGTGGGTGGTCCGGCCAGCCGTCGTTGGTTGCTTTCTGGTGGGTTCTGGCCTCCGGCCTGGCGGGCGCGGTGGTTTCCGTCCTTTTATACGCCGACCGGACCACCCACCCCCCTCCGCGCACTACCCGCCCCGCCGTACGGCCCGGCCGCCGTAGTCGCTCTCTTTCCCGCCGCTCAGCGTCCTGGAGGAGGCTGAAGCAATCGGGGAGGGGCCGGTTCAGGCCTGGTCGTCGTAGCTGAAGCCTCACTTTCGAAAGGAGCGCAGGGCTGAGGTCGAAAGCTGCCCCCTTAAGAAGGGCCTCCCCACCCGTGGGGCGCCGGCTTCGGTGGACCGCCTGTTGCCCACCCGGTGCAGCGGTCCGGGCGATGTTGGTGCGGGGTCCGGGGATGTCGATGAGTGGCTCGCCTTCAACAGATATTGTACTGATACCAGTATTGGCATCAGTCTAAATATGTTACGGTGCCAATATGGGTATCAGCGTAGACGGCACTGACCAACCACGGCCGCAGGAAGAGACCGTGCGGTCCCGGCATGAGCGGCGGCGGCGGCAGACCAGGGAGCGGATCGCCAACACCGCGTTGGCCCTGTTCAGTGAGCGGGGGTACGACGCCGTGACCATCGCCGAGATCGCCGAGGCCGCGGACGTCGCGAAACAGACCGTTGTCAACCACTTCCCGGCCAAGGAAGACCTTCTCCTCGCCTGGCACCGTCCGGTCGAGGCCGACGTGATCGACATGATCGACCAGCTCCCCCTGGGCGTCTCGCTCCCGGAGTTCCTCAAGGAGGAGCTGCCGCGTCTGTTCGCTCACCTGCCGGAGACACCGGAGGCGCCGGATGGCGGAGATCCGAGAACCGCGGGCGATGAGCGACTCGCCAGTGTTTTCACCGTCATCCAGAACAGTCCCGCACTGCAGGACGCGTTGCGGCTGCGTGGCTCCCGTTACCAGGACGACCTGGCGGCGATCCTGTCCGACCGGGTGCCCGCGCATCTGGGGCCCGTCGCGGCGCGGGCGATCGCCGCCTTCATCCTGACCACCGTCACCGCCATGATCGCCGAGGCGGCGCGGCTACAGAGCGAAGGCCGGTTGCCGGAGCAGATCACCGCAGCTCTGAACGGCACGGTCGGCCGGGCACTCGACATCCTGCACACCGGCATCGGAGACGTCGGCGGATCGGCGGCGCCGCCCGAGTAAGAGTCGCCGGTACGATGGGCCGCCGCACTCCGGTGGCCCATCGGGGGCGTTGGATTCCGCGCCATTACTACCGGGCCCCCGGGGCACGTCATCCGCCCGCGGTGTCCTCGGTCTCCCAGCGCAGCAGGTCGCCCGGCTGGCACTTGAGTACCTCGCAGAGCGCGGCGAGAGTCGAGAAGCGCACCGCCTTGGCGCGGCCGTTCTTGAGTACCGCCAGGTTGGCGGGCGTGATCCCTACGCGGTCCGCGAGGTCGCCCACGGACATCTTCCGCCTGGCCAGCATCACGTCGATGTCGACGACGATCGGCATCAGATCACCTCGTCCAACTCGGCCTGCATCTGCGTCGCTTCGACGTCGCGCGCGACGGCCTGGACGAGCAGCATCCGCAGTACGAGCACGATGAGCGCGACCCCCAGGATGGCCAGGCCAATCCCGCCCATGATGACGGTGACGCCCGGGTCGTCCCGCTGGTCCGGCGCATTGAGGGCCGTGACCGCGAACCACAGGAGGGCAGCCGCCACGATCGCGCCGATCACGGCGTCCACGTACCGGAAGGCGGCGTGGGAGAACACGGTTCCGCGTCGCACCATCGTCACCAGCCTCCATACGCTGACCATGGCGACCTGGGCCGACACCATGCCCAGGATCGTGATCACGCGCAGCGGGGTCAGCGGGAGCGACCCGTCCTCCGGATCGCTCCCGCTGACCAACGCCCACACCATCGATGCCTGTACGAACACGGTGCCGGCGAGCACCACCACGAGCACGGCGCGAAGCGCCCGCACTGTCAGCTTTCCCATGACCCACCCTTCTATCGAGTTACGATGAAAATCTATCGAGTTTCGATAGATGGGGCAAGGGTTGGGGCGGAGGGGAGCGGCGGTTTCGCACCGTGGCCGAGGGTCGCTTGGATCTGGGCGCCGTTGGCGCCGCCTTCGCGCGGGCGGGTGGCGAGGGTGTGCCGCAGGGTGTGGGGGCGCAGGCCGGGAAGTCCGGCGTTTTCCCTGACGGCGAGGACGACCTGGGGTAGGTGCGGCCGGTCGGGTCGCCCCGGACTGAAACGTCCGGGGCGACCCGACCGATGGCGCCCCTACGGCACGCGCCGGGGTCAGAACAGGGACGGCCAACCGGGGAGGATGGGCGTCGGGATGTGGGCGGGAGGCGGTTGTGGCAGCCTGGCGGTGAGGCCGGAGGCGGGTGAGACGGCCTCGCAGCGCTTTCCGCGCGGCGGCAGCGTTCGGGAGATCAGGTAGGCGTCGAAGGTTCCGGTGGTGCAGTCGCTCCAGCCGTAGACGCCGTGGCCCCAGCCCTCATAGGTGAGCACCCTGGCGTACGGGCCGAGCTGACGGGCGAGGCCGGCGGTCCACTCATAGGGCGTGGCGGGGTCGTGCAGCGCGGTGCCCAGCAGGAGCGGGAAGCTGTCACGGACCCGCGTGGGACGCTGGGGATTGGGGATCGGCGTGGGCTGGGCCAGGCAGATGGGCGCCAGCGTGGCGGCGAGCGGACCGTACCTCATGTCGGGCGCGAGCCTGGCCGAGCGGCGCAGGTGGCCGGCGTACTCGCTGTAGCCACGGGCCCGCAGGTCGAAGTCCTGGCACAGGATCGGGAAGGGGAAGGCGGCCACCTCACCGTTCTGGTAGGGGGCGAGAACGCCGGGAGGCAGGGCGGCGCCGTTGTCGAGGTCGACCAGGAGTTGCGCGAGGAATTCCCACTGCGGGCCGTAGAACCGCAGGTGCGCCTCGCTGATCAGTGAGAGAGCCGTCACCGGGATGTCGGGGAACTCCGGGTTCCGCAGCTCGCCACGGTCGGCCTTGGCGAGCAGCCGGGTCCAGACCGCGCGTACGCCCTGCTCGTGCAACGCGCAGCTCTGCGACCGCGCGCACCAGTTCGCGAACTCGTTGAAGGAGTCCTGAGCGGCGACGGCCTCGGTGTCGAAGAACTCCTTCATGTCCAGGCTGTGATCGACGTTGCTGTCCAGCGCGAGCGCGCGCACCCGGCGTGGGTACATCTCCGCGTACTGCTGACCGAGCAGCGTGCCGTAGGACACGCCGTAGAAGGTCAGCTTCTCCTCGCCCAGGGCCGCCCTGATGGCGTCCAGGTCACGTACCACGTTGAGGGTGTTCACCTGGTCGTAGAGCGGACCGGTACGGGCCCGGCAGTCGGCGCGCAGATCGGTGATGGCCACGCGCAGCGCCTCGAACTGGGCCGCGTTCGCCGGGACCAGGTACGGCGTCCGGTTCAGCGCCTCGCCGGAGCAGACGATGGGATGGCTACGGGCCACACCACGCGGATCGAAGCCGACGATGTCGAAGCGGCGGTGGAGCTCATCGCTCAGCCAGTTGGGCCTCGCCATGACGAAGTCGACCCCGGAACCACCCGGCCCGCCGGGATTGATCAGCAGAGAGCCGACCCTGGCGGCGGGGTCGGTGGCTTTGTGCCGAGCCAGCGCCAGGTCGATCCTCGGCCCGTTCCGCCTGTTCCAGTCGATCGGTACGGACACCGTCCCGCAGTCGAAGCCGGGATTGTCCTGGCAGGGCGACCAGGCGATGGCCGAGGCGGCGGGCGGGGTCGCCGAGGCGGCGACCCCGGTGGGGATGGGGAGCAGTAAGGCGATGATGGCGAGCGCGAGGCCCAGCAGGGGAATTCTTCGTTGCACGTGTTCCTCCGAGCGGTGGGGGTTCCCGGGGGGTGTGCCAGCGCCCGGCGGAGCCCCCAAGGGCCGGACGATGGAGGTGATGCAGACCCGACCTGATGGGGACGAGTTACGTGGATCTTCCGTTAAAGGTGCCCGGGTGACAAATCTTGCTTTAGGAGGAAATATCGCGTTCTGCCGCATCGGGGTGGGGAGGCTGACCCGGTAGTCTGGCTGGGCGGTTTTCGGCTTTTTATCAGCCTCGAGACCGGATACATCCGGTCTCGGGGAGCAACACTCATAACCGCAGCTCAGCCCTATATTCGTTGGATTTTCGCCGTTTGCTACGGGAACCTCCTTAAGTCCCAATCGTGTGCGCGTGCTGCCGCCACGATCCCCTTGCTCGACAATGGCGGCGCCCCTGCTTCCGGACGCGACCGGTTCGGACGCTGGGCAGTCCGGGACGATCGCCGACTGGCGAAGAGAGCCCAAGATCTGCGGGAAGGGGCGAACTTCGTGGGGGAATACGCTCGCTCAGTTCAGGTCAGCCGCGCTGGGCACGGCCATGCACAGTCGAAACCCCGGCTTCTAGGACACCTTCGTTAGCGCAGGTCAAACGGTACTTCGTTGGAAATTTCTTCATTGCTACCGGGACCCCTGACGGCGGGCGGGGCCTGTTCATGGTCGAGCTGCTCTCGACCCGCTGGGGTGTTCACCATGACGCCGAGGCGGGCAACGCGGTGTGGTTCCACCTGGCGGACACCGCAGCCGGAAACGACCGGTGACGTGGTGCGGGAACCGCATGCCGGGTTGCTCGCCGTCCATCGGCGCCGGTCGGGTCCGCGTCACCGCTCGCCGTACCGGCGTCATGGGAGGTCACGCATGAGGTCGTGCGGGTGGGGGGTTGTGAGAGGTGCGGGTGTGGTCGTGTGGGTGGAGGGCGTCGTGGGGGGCACGCATGTGGTTGTGCGGGTGGGAGCACGTGTGTGGTCGTGCGGGTGAGGCGGAGTAATGGGTGGGCATCAGCCGTCCCAGCGAAGCTGGCGCCTCACGGGTGGGTGGGCCCTTCTTAAGGGGGCGCAGCTTTCCACCTCAGCCCTGCGCTCCTCTCGAAAGTGAGGCTTCAGCTGCGGTGATCAGCATTCGACGAACCCTTGGCGGATTGCTTCAGCCTCCATGAGGGCGATGGGCGGTGGGAGAGGGAGCGGCTACGGCGGCCGGGCCGTACGGTGCGACAGCAGTGCGCGGAGGTGGGTGGGTGGTCCGGACGGCGTATAAAGGGACCGAAACCACCGCGCCCGCCAGGCCGGAGGCCTGAATCCTCAGACCGCAACCAACGACGGCCGGCCGGACCACCCGCCCACCGCAGCGCGAACCCGGAAGCAACCAGACCCCCGCCCACCGCAGCGCGAATCCAGAAGCAACCAGACCCCCGCCCACCGCAGCGCGAATCCGGAAGCAGCCGGACCACCCGCCACAACGTGAACACACCGAACCACCCGCATCCGAACGACACAGCACAAGGAACGGATCCCATGACGTCCATCGAGTTCGGCACGCCTTCGACCCTGCCGCCCACCAACGGTTACAGCCATGTCGCGAGCATCGCTCCGGGCAGCAGGCTCGTCTGGACTTCAGGGCAGGTCCCGATCGCCGCCGACGGTACGGTGGCCGCCGCAGGGGATTGGGAGGCACAGACGCGCCAGGTCATGCACAACGTCGGGGCCGCGCTCGAAGCGGGTGGGGCGACCTGGGACGACGTGTTCAAGCTCACGATCTTCGTCGTGGACACCTCGGCGCTGGCGACCGTGCGGACCGTACGCGATGAGTTCGTCAACCTGGAGCGTCCGCCGACGAGCTCTCTCGTGCAGGTCGCGGGCCTGTTCCGTCCCGACATCCTCATCGAGATCGAAGCCGTCGCCGCCGTCCCGGTGGAATAGGACTCCTGGAGACCGTCCTATCTCTTTGCTCTGAAGGCGTTCCGGAGACTGCCCGTCATCTCCGGAACGGTGGGGGCGATGAGGGGCGCCGCGTCAGTAGCGGCAGAGGTCGTTGATGGTCTGCTCGAAGTCGGGGAACTCCTCGGCGGCGGCGGTGATCACGGCCGCCGGGGAACGGTCGCGGCCTGGAGCGAAGCGTTCCGCCAGGGGAAGCAGCGTGGGGTTCGGCCGGGCAGGGTACTCGGAGTGGTTGGCCACCTCGCTGGGCCCGATGCCGTTGGCCAGGAGCCACAGGTAGTCGGCGAGGTTCCGGGCCACGACGGCGATCTCTCCTTCGGAGCCCAGGAAGACGACGGGCTGGTCGGGGAGAGGGGCGCCGGGGCGGACGAGCCAGAAGGCGGTGTAGCCACCGGTGCCGTCCTGGCCGAAGACGCGGAAGTCGTCGCCGCTGAGGTCGTCGTTGCCGGTCCAGGCGCGGATCCAGGATGCCGTCTCCTCCGGGGAGAGGAAAGCGTCGCGGGGATCGTAGTCGATGGTGCCGTGGCTGAAGTCGATCTGGGCGATCGCGGTCAGCGCCGGAGGAAACTCGTCGTGAGGGGCGGCGGGCATGTGCGTAGGTTAGTGCCGTACGTGGATCAGCGCCGTACGTGTCAATGCCATAAGTGGATCAGCGCCGCGCGACTTGAAGCCGTACGTGGATCAGCGCCGTGTGAACCCGGGACCAATCGGACGCCATTGGCTATGGCCGCCCATCGGCCGGACGTGACAACTTCGTGAAGGCCGGAGACCCGGCGTCGCGCCCGAAGAATCGACCGCGAACGACGCCCCTGGCGGTCCGGACTCGACCAACGCACACGATTCGACCAACGCACACGTCTGGAGAAGAGTGGACACCGAAGTCTCTCGGCTTTCCGCCACGGAGGTAGCCGGACTCATCCGCACGGGCGGCCTGTCCTGCACGGAGGCCGTCAGCTCGATTCTGGACCAGGTCAGCCGGACGGACCCGGTCGTCCACGCTCTGCACACCCTCGACGCGGAGGGCGCGCTGGCACAGGCCGCGCACCTGGACCGCATCCTGCGGGACCACGGCCCGGTCGGGCCCCTGCACGGTGTGCCCGTCACCGTGAAGGACGTCGTGGCGACGCGGGGGCTTCGCACCACCTACGGTTCCGCCGCCTACCGGGATCTGGTGCCGAACCACGACGCGCCGTCGGTCACCCTCCTGCGGGACGCGGGTGTCGTCATCATCGGGAAGACGACGACACCCGAGTTCGGGCACAAGGCCGTGACCGACGGACCGCTCGGCCCCGCGACGGTGAATCCCTGGGACACCTCCAGGACCGCGGGCGGTTCCTCCGGAGGGGCCGCGGCGGCCGTCGCGTGCGGCATGGGGCCGATCGCGGTCGGCACCGACGGAGGCGGTTCGATCCGGGTGCCCGCGGCGCTGTGCGGGGTCGTCGGCATCAAGCCGACGACCGGGACCGTGCCGACGTACCCGCCCAGTGTCATCGGCCCGCTCGGGCACACCGGCCCGATCGCCCGGACGGTGCGGGACGTCGCGGTCGCGCTGGCCGTACTGCAGGGAGCCGGCCCGGCCGTGGCACCCCTGCTGGCGTCGCTGGAGCGGGCGCGCACCGAGGGGCTGCCCGGCGTACGCGTCGGTCTCTTCACCACCGTCAACGGGATCTTCGTCGAACCCGAGCTCGTACGGGCCGTCGAGGTCGCGGCGGCCGCGTTCGAGGCGCTGGGCGCGCGAGTGGAACCGGTGGAGCTGTCGGTCAGCGGGTTCGAGCAGATCTGGGACATGCTGTTCTCCGCGGGCATGGCCGCCCAGGCCCAGATCCTTCCGCCGGACTCGTGGCCCCTCCTGAGCGACAGCTTCAGGACGGTCGTCGAGTGGGCACGCGAGCAGCCGGAAGGGGAGGCGCAGCTGGCCGAGGCGCGGCGGATCCGTCTCGCACGCGAGGTATCCGCCCTGTTCGGGGGCTTCGACGTCCTGCTCGGTCCCTCGGTCTCGGTCCCGGCCTTCGAGGTCGGAATCGACGGGCCCGAGGTTCTGAACGGCACGCCCGCGGACTCGCGGGCCTGGTGGCGGCTGACGCAACTGTGGAACCTGTGCGGCCAGCCGGCGTGCTCGCTTCCGTTCGGGCGGACGGCGACCGGCCTGCCGATCGGGGTCCAGCTGATCGCCCGCGTGGGGCAGGACTTCGAGCTGCTGCGGTACGCCGCGGCGCTCGAACTGCCCTGGCCGGTCCCACCGGTCGTGTCCGGGGAGACCCGGCTACCTGCGAGTACGGGTCCGGACCCGACTCGCTAGCGTTGGGAGTCACCATGCGCAATTCGGACATGTCCGCGAAGACCGGAGACAACCACCCCCCGAACACCGTGTCAGCGTCCGGCGGGCACGGGCACGGGCACGTCGGCCGGAGTACGGTCCGCGCGGAGGACATCCTGCTGGTCAACGGCCGGGGCGGATATCTCGCGGACCTGCCGCACGAGGGGGCCTACGAGATCGCGTTCGTCCGCTCCAGTTTCGCCCACGCCAGGATCCTCGGAATCTCGGCGCGCGACGCCCTGAAAGTCCCCGGTGTGCTGTGCGTCGTCACCGGACAGGACCTCGCCGACCTCGCGCCGATGCCGGTGATCTGGAGGCAGGAGGGCCTGCGGATCCCCGCCTACCGCGCGCTGGCCCACGACACCGTGCACCACGTCGGCCAGCCGGTCGCCGCGGTCGTCGCGCGCACCAGGGAACTGGCCGAGGACGCCGCGGAGCTCGTGGACGTCGACTACGACGACCTGCGGATCGTGACCGACCCGGCCGCGGCCCTCGCACCGGACGCGCCGATCCTGCACCCCGAGTTCGGCGGCAACGAGGCCTACCGCCGCCGTACGGTCACCGGCGACGTGGACGCGTGCTTCGCCGAGGCCGACCTGGTCGTCGAGGAGACGCTGGAGGTGCAGCGGCAGACGGCCCTGCCGATGGAGGGCCGCGGGATCCTGGTCCGGCCCCGCGACGAACGCGGTGGGATCACCATCTCGGCGACCCTCCAGCATCCGCACCTGTTCCGCGACCACATCGCGGAGATGTTCGGTCTCGCGCCCGACACCGTCCGCGTCCACGTCCCGGACCTGGGCGGGGCCTTCGGCGCCTACTACGAGGTCTACCCGGAGGAGGTAACGGCGATCTGGGTGGCCCTGCGGTACGGGGTCGGGGTCCGCTGGCTGGAGGACCGGCAGGAGTCGTTCCTGAGCACGGTGCACGCACGGCAGCAGCGCCACCGCGTCTCCCTGGCCCTGCGCGGGGACGGGCGGATCCTCGCGCTGCGAGACGAGATCCTCACCGACATCGGCGCGTACGTCGACTACTCGGGCGTCGGACCCTCGTATCTCACCTCGCTGTTCATGACCGGCCCCTACGACATCCGGAACGTGGACGTCGGCCTGGTGTGCGCCTTCACCAACAAGGTCCGCTCCGGCGCCTACCGCGGGTTCGGGCAGCCCGAGGCCACGTTCGTGCTCGAACGCGTCATCGACATCGCCGCCGCCCGGCTGGGCATGGACCCGGTCGATCTCCGCGCGGCCAACCTCATCGGGCCGGAGCGGTTCCCCTACGTGCTGGCGACCGGTCCCACCATGGACAGCGCCGACCTTCCGAAGCTGCTGAGCACACTCGTGGAGGCGGTGGACTACCACGAGGTCCGTACCGGACAGGCGGCCCGCGCCGGACGGAAGGACGCCGGCGGAGCCGGCGGCGCGAAGCGGCTAGGCGTCGGGATCGCGCTCTACACCGAGTTCACCGGGTCGAGTCCCTCGGCCTCCCTGGGCAAACGTGGATACGACGCACCCGGCTGGGAGTGCGTGACGATCGAGGTACGGCGCGACGGCGGCATCCGGGCGCTGAGCGGGGTCTCCCACTTCGGCCAGGGGGCGCGGACCGCGCTGTCCCAGATCGCCGCGGACCGCCTGGGCGTCACACCCGCGGACGTGACCGTGGTCTCCGGGGACACGGAGCGGGTCCGCCACGGCAATCGAGGGTCGGTCGGCAGCCGCAGCGCGGTGATCGCGGGCCAGGCGATGAACAAGGCCGCCACCGAGCTGGCCGGGAGGATCCGGCTGGCGGCCGCTGACCTGCTGGAGGCCGATCCGGAGGACATCCGGCTCGCGGACCGTCGCGCCTTCGTCGCCGGCAGCCCCTCGCAGGCCATCTCCTTCGCCGACCTCAGCGCCGAGGTGTACAAGCGGCACCGGACGAACCTCGACGCCGATCCGGTACTGGAGGCCACAGCGTTCTACGACCCGGCCGACACGCCGTTCGGCAGCGGCGCGCACGCGGCGGTCGTCGAGGTCGACACCGAGACCGGGCGCGTCGACGTCCTCCGGTACGTGATCGTCCACGACTGCGGCACCGTCATCAACCCGGCGATCGTCGAGGGGCAGGTCCTGGGCGGCGCCGCGCAGGGAGTGGGCGGCGCTCTGCTGGAGGAGCTCGTCTACGAGGAGACCGGCCAGCTGCGAAGCGGAACGATGATGGACTACCTCATCCCCACGGCCAGTGAGATGCCGCCGGTCCGGATCCTGCACCGGTCCACCCCCTCACCCCTGAACCCGCTGGGGGTGAAGGGCGCGGGAGAGGCGGGGACCGTCGGACCGGGTGCGGCGCTCGCCAACGCGGTCTCCGACGCGCTGGGCGCGCAGGTGCGCGCGCTGCCGCTGTCCCCGCTCCGGGTCTGGGAGCTGGCGCACGCGGACGCCGCAGGGTCGGAGAGGTCCCGCCGATGAGAGCCCATGACTTCGACTACCGGCGGGTCACCGACCTCGAACACGCCCTGGATCTCCTGGCCGAGTTCGGCGGCGACGCGAAGGTCCTCGCCGGGGGACAGAGTCTGCTGCCGATCCTCACCATGCGGCTGGCCAGACCGGCGATCCTGATCGACATCGGCAGGCTCAAGGAGCTGAGGTACGTCGAGGCGACTCACGACGAGGTACGTCTTGGCGCGGGGGTGCGGCACTGGGACGTCGAGGCCGGTGCCCTCGGCGCCCCGGCCCGAGCACGGCTGCCCGTCCTGGGAGAGGGGGCCGCGCTCATCGGGCACCATCCGATTCGCACCCGCGGCACGGTCGGCGGGTCGCTGGCCCACGCGGACCCGGCCGCCGAATGGTGCCTGCTCGCCCGGCTGCTGGACGCGCGGATCACGGTACGGTCCCGGACGGAGCGGCGCGTACTACCGGCCGCCGACTTCCTCCGGGGGTTCTTCACCACCGCGCTGCGCCCCGACGAGATCGTGACCGAGGTCGGCTTCGGTTTCGTGCCCACCGTCGCCCGGATCATGGAGTTCAACCGTCGGCACGGCGACTTTCCGATCGTGTCCGTCGCGGTGGCCCTGCGGCGGGCGCCGGGCGGGGACCTCGACGCCCGGGTGGCGTTCGGCGCCGTCGGCGAGGTCCCCGTCCGCGTGCCCGAGGCCGAGGACCTGCTGCGCGAGGGCCTGTCCGACGCGGCGATCGAGGAGGCCGCGGCCGTGGCGTGCGAGCGGGTCGACCCTCCGGCCGACATTCACGCGTCCGCGGAGTACCGCCGCCGGCTCGTGGCCGTGCTGACCAGGCGGTCGCTGCTGGCCGTCCGTGACGAACTCCGTGAGAGCACCGCCCGTGACGAGCTCGGCGAGAAGGCCGTTCGTGACGAGCGCGGCGAGAAGGAGGAGACGTGAGCGAGGAGCATCTCATCCGGACCACGGTGAACGGTGAGGAGCGGGAACTGCTCGTGTCACCGCGCGAGACCCTGGCCGAGGTCCTGCGGGAACGGCTGCGGCTGACTGGGACGCACGTGTCCTGCCAGTCGGGGATCTGCGGGGTGTGCACGGTCGTCGTCGACGGGGACGCGGTCCGGGCCTGCCTGACGCTCGCCGTACAGGCGGACGGCTGTGAGGTCCGGACCGTCGAGTCGCTGGGATCTGTGGACGAACCGTCCGAGCTCCAGCGCGCCTTCATCGAGGAGCGGGCGCTCCAGTGCGGTTTCTGCACCCCGGGGTTCCTGATGCTGGCCTCGTGGTTCCTGCGGGTCAGGCCGCGGGCCACCGACGAGGAGCTGCTGGAGGCGATGTCGTCGAACCTCTGCCGGTGCACCGGCTACCGCGGAATCGTCAACGCAGTGCGCAAGGTCAGGGACACCGCCGCCGCACGAGCACAGACCCAGGAGGAGTCCTCGTGATCATCACGAAGCACATCGAGATCGCCAGACCCGCGCACGAGGCCTTCCGGCTGATGACGGCCCTGGACAAGGTCGCGCGGTGCCTGCCGGGGGCGACCGTGACGGGGGTCGAGGACGGCACCTACCACGGGCTGCTGTCCGCCAGGGTCGGGCCGATCACCATGACCTACACCGGTACGGCCAAGCTGGTCGAGGTCGACGAGGAGGCCCTGCGTCTCGTGCTCCGCGCGTCCGGGAAGGACCGCGGCGGCAAGGGAGGCGCGGACGCGACCTTCGACATCGCGGTGACTCCGTCGGGTCCCGACGCCTGCACGATGGCGGTGAGCGCCGACATCAGGCTGCGCGGCCTGGCGGCCCAGTTCGGCCGCGGTGCCCTGGACGGCATCATCGACGCCCTGATCGAGCAGTTCACCACCAACATCGCCCAACTGGAGGCCGCTCCGGTCGCGCGGACCACCGCCGGGGCCGGAGCCGGGACCGGCGCCGACGCGACCGGGGCGGCCGTGCCGAACCAGGGCGGAGTGACGTCCGGCGTTCAGGCCTTCCACGCCGGGCAGGACGTCCAGGGCCGGTCACAGTCCACGGCTGGTGGGCAGCTCGACGTCGTCGCGCTCGCGGCGGCCGCGATCCGTCCCCAGCTCCCCGGTCTGATCGCCGGTGCCGTCCTCGGGGGAGTGGGCGCCTGGCTGCTCGCCTCGCGCCGCTCCAGGTCCGCCGCCGGGGCGCGGCCGTACGGCGACGGCGCGGTTCCGGTCGAGGACCTGCTGCGTCTCGTACGGCTGCTGCAACACGGGCTGACGCCCCCTCCCGCCTGAGGGGGAGAACGAGACGGTGCCGCGGGCCTCGAAGGCCCGCGGCACCGTCGCTTTCTCGGGGGATGTGTCCTGGCCGTCGTGGGGCCCGGCGCTCGATCCTGTGACCGGAAACGCTCACCGGGCTGGGCGCCGCCCACCGGCGCCGATCCACCCCGCTTCACCGCCCGCCGTACCGGCGCCCGGAAGGTCACGGATACGGCGAGGGCGGGGCGGTCACGGCCGCGGTGAGGGTGGTCGCGGGCGTGGCGAGGGTGGGACGGTCGTGGTGGGTGGTCACGGCCGTGGTGAGGGTGGGGTGGTCGTGGCCGTCACCCGGTGGGTTCAGCGGTCGGCGAGGTCCGGCCGCTCACCCTCGCCCTGGACCGAGAAGTGGGCGTGGACGACCTTCCAGCCGTCGGCGGACCGTACGGCCACCTGGGTGGCGCGGTAGTACGGCGGGTTGTGCACCTCGCCGTCGCCGACCCACGCCTTGTCGCGGGAGACGTAGTCGGCGCTCAGGCAGGCCATGTCACCGCGGATGATGATGTGCAGCCTTCCGGGTGAATAGGGCCCCAGGAGCTTGAACTTCGGCCGGTAGAAGTTCCAGATGTTCTCCCAGTCCGCGAGGTTCTCGTAGGTGAACCCGTTGGTGTTGAAGCTGCGGTTGGTGGGCGTGTCGTCCCACGCCTGCGTCAGCGCCTCGTAGTCCAGGTGGTCGTTCGCCCGCAGGAAACGGTGGTGCAGCTCGACCAGGGCCTCGCGGGCCTCGTCGTCGCCGCCGTCGAACGTCACGGAGACGGTTTCGTCGGTTGTCGTCATCAGGATCTCCTGGTTGTGCGCTTGTTCGCCTGCTGAGGCGAACCTAGGCGTGGCCGACAGGGCGGTCCATGCCCAATGCTCCCTGATTGGCCTTCTGGTGACCGGCTCCGGTTCTCACGCCTTCCGCCACGCACGTGCCAGCCGCCCGAGGCCCTCGACGGTCTCGGCGGGTGAGCGGGTCAGCGAGACGCGCAGGTTCGGGCAGGGGGAGTCCTCCCAGGAGAAGATCGAGCCCGGGAGGACCTCGACCCCTTCCCGCATCGCCAGGTGCGCGAACGGCCGCGAGTCACCCCTCGGCATGGTCACCCACAGTGACTGCCCGCCGTCGGGCGCCCGGTAGCTCCAGTCGGGAAGCAACTCCTGGAGCGCCGACTCGGCGGCGGCCAGGTTCCGCGCGGTCGTCTCCCGGCGGGAGGCGGCGATGTCGGCCCAGCTCTCCAGGAGCCGTGCGGCCACGATCTGCGGCAGCAGGCTGCTCCCGCTGTCCCACACCGTCTTCTGACGGGCGATCTGCCGGACGATGCTCTCCGGCGCCCGTAGCCAGGCCAGCCGGAGCACCGGTGAGAGCAGTTTCGACAGCGACCCCACGGTGATGACCGGTCCGGTCGGCGCGTAGTGCGCGACCGTCAACGGCGCGTTGCCGGGCCGCAGCCCCAGCTCGCGCAGCGTGGCGTTCTCGATGATCGGGGTGCGGGTCTCCTCGGCGAGCCGGGCGGCCTCGTGGACGCGCTCCCGGGCGACCTCGACGCCGGTGGGGTTGTGGTAGCCCGAGGTCATCCAGATGGCGCGCAGGTTCGAGGTCTGCGCCAGGCGGGATATCTCACCCAGGACGGCACCGCGGTCGTCCACCGGCAGCGGGATGACCACGCCGCCGAGCATGCGGAGGATGTCGAGGATGCAGTTCCACGTCGGGGACTCCACGGCCACCGGGTGCCCGGTCGGGGCGTACACCGACAGGATGATCTGGGCCGCCTGCTGCACACCCGTGGTGATCACCACCTGGTTGAGCGTGGTGGGGACGCCGCGCTGGGAGAGGAACGTCGCCACCGCGCTGCGCAGTTCGGGGATCCCCAGCGGGTGGTAGCCGCCCAGCTCGCCGTACACGGCGAGGTCCTCGGGGAGCAGCGACGCCAGGACGTCGTGGACGTGGTGGGCGTCCTTGTAGGCCGCGGTGGCGAGGTCGATGACGCCGGGAGCGGGCTGTACGGCGGCGTTGAGCACCCGGGTGATGGCGTACGACGTCGCGCCGACCGGTGAGTTCAGCGCCTTCCTGGAGTCCTCGACCGGGCGGGTCACCCAGGTGCCGGCTCCCTGACGGCGTTCGAGCCAGCCCAGTTCCTGCAACTTGGCGTAGGCGCTGATGATCGTGGTCCTGCTCACCGCCAGCGCCTTGGCGAAGTCGCGTTCGGGCGGAAGCCGGGTGCCCACGACGATGTCGCCGCTCTCGATGAGCCGGATGATGCCGAGGGCCAGCTGGTCGTAGAGGGGGCCGGTGCCCGACGCCCAGAGCCCGAGCAGCCCCGCCACGTCCGTCATGTCGTTCGTCATGTCGCTCCCCGCTGTTTTGATGAGGGTACGTCGCGGGGGCCGGTGTGCGGGTTCGGGGTCGGGGCGAGGTCACGCACCGGATACCAATCCGGCGGATCTGGCCCTTGGGATCCACCGCCCGCGGCTGAAAGCCTGGTCGGGCACGTCGGCGAATCTTGGAGGTGCATAGCCCGATGGCGCTGCGGATCAGTGCGGTCGTGCCGGCTCAGCTCTCGATGTCGGAGAGTCTTGAAGCGGCCAAGACGTTCGAGGGCGCCGGTCTCCACCGCGTCTGGATCACCGAGAACCTCTTCACCCGCGGCGCCTTCGCGCTGGCCGGTGCGGTCGCGGCCCAGACCTCGCGGATTCGGATCGGCATCGGGACCGTGAGCCCCTACCTGCGGCATCCGGCGATTCTCGCCATGGAGGCGCTGACGGTCCAGGAGTTGTCCGGCGGCCGGTTCGGCCTCGGTCTCGGACCGGGCGCGCTCGCCCGGCTGGCGTCGGTCGGCCAGGATGTCCGTTCTCCCCTGGGGGACACCCGGGAGGCCTTCGCCCTGCTGAGGAGCCTGCTCGACGGACAGGGGCCGAGCTCGGCGGAGGGCCGGTTCACCGCACGCGGCGTGGCCCTCGAACCGCCCGACACCGCCCGCCACGTTACGCCTCTCTACGCCGCGGCGAGCGGGCCCAAGATGCTGCGGCTGGCCGGCGCGGTCGCCGACGGGCTGCTGCTCTCGCTGCTGGCGCCGCGACCGTTGATCGCCGAGGCGGTCGAGGCGGCTCGCGCCGGAGCGGCGGAGGCGGGGCGCGACCCGGACGCCCTTGAGGTGATCGCGTACGTACCGGTCAGCGGCAGCCGGAGCGAGCCCGAGGCGGCGCGCGCCAGGGCGTGTGACTTCCTGGCCGAGAACGTCGCCCGTTTCGTCGGCAACAGCACGATAGAGGCGATGCTGCAGCGCAGCGACAAGATGAGCGCCGACGACATGCACCGCATCGCCGAGGCGAAGCGGAACGGCGAGCCGCTCGGCGAGGACGTCATCAACGACGACCTGCTGCGCGAGTTCGTCGTCGCGGGCGACCCCGAGGAGTGCGCGGCGGCCGTCGCCGAGTGGGCCGCGCTCGGCATCACCGAGATCGCGCTGGCTCACTGCGGCGGCGCGGCCGAAGTGCCGGCGAGCGCGGAGATCGCCGGTCATCTCGCCCGCGTCACCGGTTCGGAGGAACCCGCGTGATCCCGCACCGGGACGACGGCACGCGCGCGCCGGTGACCGGCGGGCCGCTCTCGGGGATCGTGGTCGCAGACCTGACCAGGGCGCTCGCCGGCCCGCACGCCGCCATGATGCTCGGAGACCTGGGCGCCACCGTCATCAAGGTGGAGAGCCCGGACACCGGCGACGACACCCGAGGCTGGGGCCCGCCCTTCGTGGCGGGGGAGTCGACGTACTTCCTGTCCGCCAACCGCAACAAGCGGTCGATGACGCTCGACCTCAAGTCCGACGACGGCAGACGCACCCTGGAAGCGCTCGTCCGCAGGGCGGACGTGCTTCTGGAGAACTTCCGCGTCGGCGTGCTCGACCGGCTCGGTTTCCCCGCCGAGCGCCTGGCCGAACTCAACCCCCGGCTCGTCGTGCTCAGCATCAGCGGCTTCGGCCACGACGGCCCCGAGGGCGCGCGGCCGGGCTACGACCAGATCGCCCAGGGCGAGGCCGGGCTGATGTCGCTGACCGGAGCCGGCCCGGACGACCCGCAACGCGTCGGCGTCCCCATCGCCGACCTCCTCGCCGGCATACACGGCGCGTACGGCGTGCTCGCCGCGCTGCTGGAACGAGAGCGCACGGGACGCGGGCAGATCGTGCGCACCTCCCTGCTGGCGGGGATCGTGGGAGTGCACGCCTTCCAGGGCACCAAGTGGACGGTGGCGGGCCAGGTGGGGCGGGCCCAGGGCAACCATCACCCGTCGATCTGCCCGTACGGACTGTTCCGGACGCGGGACGGGGCCGTGCAGATGGCGATCGGCAGCGAGGGGCTGTGGGGACGCTTCTGCTCCGCCTTCGGCATCGACCCGGTCACCGACGGCATGGCCGTGAACTCCGACCGGGTCGCCAACCGGGAGAAGGTCATCGCGCTCGTGGAGGGCGTCTTCGCCGGTCACGACAGCGAGCCTCTGCTGGCGTCGCTCGCCGAGGCGGGGATACCGGCGGGCAGGGTACGCGACCTCCGCGAGGTCTACGAGTGGGAACAGACCCGCAGCCAGGGCCTGCTGCTCGACGTCCACCACGAGACCCTGGGAGACGTCACGCTGCCGGGGCCGCCCCTGCGGTTCTTCGACTTCGGCGGTACCGAGACCACCTTCACCGGGCACACCGCGCCGCCCGTGCTGGGCGCCGACTCCGAGGCGGTCCGCGCCTGGCTCGCCGCGGCCTCCGGGAACACCGCAGCCCTTGAGAACGTCGTGGCTCCCGAGAATCCGGCGGCCTCATGACCGTGAGACCGAACGCCCGGGACCTGCTGCGGACGGTACTCGACGAGAACACCTTCGTCTCATGGGACGCGCCGCCCGTGGACGTGCGCCCGGACCCCGGTTACGCCGAGGCCCTGGCCAGGGCACGGGAGCGAACCGGATCCGACGAGTCCGTGATCACCGGGGCGGGGCTCCTGCGCGGGCGCCGGGTGGCCGTGGTCGCCGGCGAGTTCGGCTTCCTAGGGGGATCCATCGGCGTGGCCGCCGCGGAGCGGCTGGTGGCGGCGGTCGAAAGGGCCACCGACGAGCGGCTGCCGTTGCTCGTCGCGCCCGCTTCGGGCGGTACCCGCATGCAGGAGGGCACGCCCGCCTTCCTGCAGATGCTGAAGATCACGCAGGCCGTCGTGGCCCACAGGTCCGCGAGGCTGCCCTATCTCGTCTACCTTCGCCATCCCACCACGGGAGGGGTGCTCGCCTCCTGGGGTTCGCTGGGACACCTCACCCTCGCCGAACCCGGAGCGCTCATCGGCTTCCTCGGGCCACGCGTGTACGAGGCCCTGCACGGCACCGCCTTCCCCGGAGACGTGCAGACCGCCGAGAACCTCCACACGCACGGCCTCGTCGACATGGTGGTCGCCCCCGAATCGCTGGCCGAGGTCGTAGCCCGCACCCTCACCCTGCTCACCCCCACCCCCACCGGCACCGAGCCCCGGCCACCCGCCGAACCACCGGACATCCGCGATGCCCCCGCGTGGCCGGCGGTGCTCGCCACCAGGACCCCCACGCGTCCCGGCGCGCGGGACTTACTACGCGTCGCCGCGACGGACACGGTCCCGCTCGGCGACCCGGATTCCGGGCTCGTCCTGGCGCTCGCCCGTTTCGGCAGGACGCCGTGCGTGTTCCTGGGCCAGGAGAGGACCGGGCCGCCGATCGGCCCTGCCGCACTCCGCCGGGCCCGCAGAGGCATGCGCCTGGCCGCCGACCTGCGGCTGCCCCTGGTCACCGTGGTCGACACGGCGGGGGCCGAACTGTCCAGGGCGGCGGAGGAGGGAGGACTGGCCCGCGAGATCGCCCAGTGCCTGGCCGAACTCATCACCCTGCCGTCGCCGACGGTGTCCCTGCTGATGGGCCAGGGCACGGGCGGCGCCGCGCTGGCCGTCATCCCCGCCGACCGAGTCCTGGCCGCCCAGCACGGCTGGCTGGCGCCACTGCCCCTCGAAGGCGCGAGCGCCATCATGTACCGCACCGCCGACCGGGCCGCCGACCTCGCCGACACCCAGCGAATCCGGGCCGGGGACCTGGCCGAGGCCGGTCTGGTGGACGCCGTCATCGCCGAACACGGCGGTCCTGAGGCTTTCTGCCGGAGAGCGGCTGAGGTTCTGAGACACGAACTCGTACGGCTCAGCGCGATGGATCCGGCTGTCCGCTTGGAGGAGCGGCGGCACCGCTATCGCACGATCGGGTCCCGTCACGTCTTCGTGAGCGGGTAAGAACACATCGAACGTCCCTGTGGTGGGTGGTTCGGTTGTTTCCAGGTTCGCGCTGCGGGGGGTGGGTGTTCCGGTCGGCCGTCGTTGGTTTCGGTCTGGTGGGGTCAGGCCTTCGGCCTGGCGGGCGCGAGGGTTTCCGTCCTTTTATACGCCGACCGGACCACCCACCCCCCTCCGCGCACTACCCGCCCCGCCGTACGGCCTGGCCGCCGTAGTCGCTCTCTTTCCCGCCGCTCAGCGTTCTGGAGGAGGCTGAAGCAATCAGGGAGGGTCCGGTTCAGAGCCGGTCGTCGTAGCTGAAGCCTCACTTTCGAAAGGAGCGCAGGGCTGAGGTGAAAAGCCGCCCCCCTAAGAAGGGCCTTCCCACCCGTGGCTTGCCCGCGTCCTCGTCGGCACCTGCGGCCAGCGGCTCTGCACCGCCCAGCCGGGCGGCCCCAGCATCGTGCTCGGGCGGGCTGCCAGCACCGCGGCGGGCGGTTACTTGGTGAGGCAGGCGGGCCAGCCGAGTTCGAGGAGAGCGGTGACGACGTCCAGGGTGTGGCGGGCGTCGGCGTTGATGGAGTTGGCCAGGTCGGGGATCTGCAGGACGTAGTGAGCCAGGAGCCGGGCGGCGAGGTCGTCGGCCGGAAGCGCGGCCTGGTGGGTGATGGCCGCGGCGAGCGGCTCCTGGGCCACGGTCCAGGAGCGCAGGATGTAGTCGCGCAGCTCCGGGGTGGCCTGGATGAGGTCGAGCGCGCGTCGCTGGGCGGGGGCGGGGTCGGGGTCGAACGGGCCGCGCCCGGCCATGTGGTCGTGAAGTGCCTCCAGGACGCTCTGGCCGGGTGAGCGGAGGTGGACGGTGTCGACCAGGATGGCGATGTTCCTGCCGCGGTCACCGGGGAAGACCAGGCTGGCCTTGCCGTCGGGGAAGTAGGCGAACAGGGTCGCGATCGAGGTGCCGGCCGCGTCGGCGATCTCGCGGACGCCGACGTTGTCGTAGCCGCGCGCGGTGAACAGCTCCAGTGCGGCGCCGGTGATGGCCTGCCGGGTGGCGGCCTTCTTGCGTTCGCGTAGTCCCGGCGAGCGGGACGCTGACGCGGCCTGCGGTGGGTGGTGCGGCGGGATCTGCCGTTCGGGTGCGGGCCAGCCGTGGGCGAGCAGGGTGAAGGCGGTGTCGATCTCGGCGCGTGGCTCGTCGCGGTGCCAGGGCTGGGCGCGGTCCAGGACGAACCGGGCCACCGCGCGGGCGGCGACGTCGGCGCCGGGGGCCTGCGGACCGGCCTGGCGGATCGCCTTGGCCAGCTCTTCCTCGTGCCGCAGCCACATGCGGCGGGCGTAGTCGCCCAGCGCCGGGGTGCGGGCGACGAGGTCGAGGAACGCGGCGGCCTCCTGGTCGGCGGTCGCCCCGCAGGCGTGGGCCAGCAGTCGGCTTCGCAGAGCCTCCAGGACCGATGTGCCCTCCGCGCGGTCGCGAACCGCGGAGACCAGATCGGCCAGGACGTCGTCTTCTTCGTCGAAGACGAGGGATTCCTTGGTCGGGAAGTGCTTGAACAGCCCGCTCATCGACACGTCCGCGGCTTCGGCCACATCCTTGACGGTGACCTGGTCGAAGCCGTGCTCCAGGAACAGCTCCAGCGCGGCGTCGGCGATCGCCTGCCTGGTGCGGGCCTTCTTGCGTTCCCTGCGTCCTGTGGTGGCCTCCGTCATGTCGGCAGTCTACGGCATTGACCAAAACAACTCCCCGAGTAGAGTTGTTATAGTTTTTGAGCGACAGCACGAATGTGCTTGTTCTTGCTTTTTGATCGGGGGGGTGACCGGCCATGGCCGACACCTAGGCCCTGACCGGCCTCCTGCAAGCCTCGCCCCTGCGACCTGCACACTCCGCACTCTCACCAGGGAGGCACCACCGTGACCACCCCGCACCACCCCATCGCGATCATCGGCGCCGGGCTCAGCGGCCTGACCCTGGCACGCGTCCTGCACACCCACGGCATCCCGACGACCGTGTTCGACCTGGAGAGCGGCCGGCACGTCCGCACCCAGGGCGGCATGCTCGACATTCACCACGACTCCGGGCAGATCGCGCTGCGCGCCGCCGGTCTGTACGAGCCGTTCCGCACGATCACCCACCCGGGCGGACAGGCGCTACGCCTGTTGCGCCGTGACGCGAGTGTCGCCCTGCAACAGGAGGACGACGGCACCGGCGACCGCCCCGAGGTCGATCGCGGCCGGTTGCGCGACCTGCTCCTGGACGCCCTTCTCGACGGCACGATCCGCTGGGGCGCCAAGGCCACCGGCGCCCGCCCTCTGGGCGAGGGCCGCCACGAGGTGAGCTTCACCGACGGCAGCACCATCACCACCGACCTGCTCGTCGGCGCCGACGGCGCCTGGTCCCGCGTCCGGCCGCTGCTGTCACCCGCCACCCCCGTCTACACCGGCATCTCCTTCGTCGAACTCGACCTGCTCGATGCCGACGTCCGCCACCCGGACAGCGCCGTCCTCGTCGGCGGCGGCTTCCTCATCGCCCTGGACGGTGAGCGTGGCCTCCTCGCCCACCGCGAGGACGACGGCAGCCTGCACGTCTACACCGCCCTGCGGGCCGACGAGGGCTGGCTGGACGGCATCGACTTCACCGCCCCGACCGCCAAGGCCACGCTGCTGGCGCACTTCACCGGCTGGGACGGCGCCTTCCACACCCTGATCGCCGACGCCGACGGCCCGCTGGTGCCACGCCACATCCACGCCCTGCCCACCGGCCACCGGTGGGAACGCGTGCCCGGCGTCACACTGCTGGGCGACGCCGCGCACCTGATGTCCCCGTTCGCCGGAGAGGGCGCCAACCTCGCCATGCTCGACGGCGCCGAACTCGGCCAGGCCGTCGCCGACCACCCCGGCGACATCGAGAGCGCACTGGCGGCGTACGAGAAGGCGCTCTTCCCGCGCAGCGAGGCCTCGGCCGGCGAGTCGGCCGCCTCACTGGAGCTGATGTTCGGCCCCGATCCGATCACCCGCCTGGCCGGCCGGTTCGCCTCCCGCCCACAGACCTGACCATCGACCGGCTACCCCGTCCCGCCCATCAGAAAGGACCATCCCCGTGATCACCATCGCCGTCGTTCTGGTCAGCACCCGTCCCGGCCGCCGCGGTGCGGCCGTCGCCGACTGGGTGATGAAACACGCCGCCGAGCGTGACGACGCCCGCTTCGAACTGGTCGATCTCGCCGAGTTCGACCTGCCCGACCTGGACGAGCCGCTGCCGCCCGCCAGCGGCCGCTACACCCACGACCACACCCGCTCATGGGCCCGGACCGTCGCCGGCTACGACGGATTCCTGTTCGTCACCCCCGAGTACAACCACTCCGCCCCCGGCAAGCTCAAGAACGCCCTCGACCGCGTCCACGCCGAATGGCACAACAAGGCGGCCGGCTTCGTCTCCTACGGCTTCGACGGCGGCGTGCGCGCCGTCGAGACGCTGCGTCCCGTGCTGGGCGCCCTGCAGATCGCCGACATCTCCGCCCAGGTCGCCCTCAGCATGCACCACGACTTCACCGACTTCACCGACTTCACCCCCGGTGAGCACCGGACGGCCACACTGACCACCACCCTCGACCAGCTCATCGCCTGGTCCACCGTCCTGGCCCCGCTGCGCACCCCCGCCTGAACCGTTCTTCCTTCGCCCCGGGGGCTCCGGCTTCCGAAGGGCGGCAGAACCCGATCCCGACCTCGACCAGGACTGACGCGGCCGACGCCGTCAGCGTGACCCGTCGGCGACGCTGAGGCCGAGTGCCGGCGCCCGTGCCGCTCCAATCAGACAAAGACCCGGGTAGTCCAAGATCGACGTGATCACGTTCTGCCGGGAGTACTCCATGCCCCCGTCCGGTGGACGGAAGAGGTTTCGACAGGGCCGCTTTCCCCAAAAGCTTCGCCGACCTGGGGCGACGCAATCGTGTGCACCACGTGACGCCAGCCCCGCCGACCGGCCGGGTGACTGGCACGCCATTTTGGGAGAATACGTTGAGAAGATCGTTATATGCCGCGTCGCGGACGCGGGGCCGTTCGCCGGGTTCGCCTGCGGGCTCACGCCTGTGGGGACTCATCGTCGCGACGGTGCTGGTCGTCGCCCCCTCCATCGTGGCCGGCACGCCGGTCGCCCCGCCCGCGCTGGCGGCCTTCACTGCGATGGCACCCACGTTCAGGATCGTCGATTCCTACAACATGCGCGGACAGAGCCAGACCGAGCCGGGCTCCAGAGTGCCGGAGAGTCGCTGGCAGACGGCGCTTCAGCGGATGGTCGACAGCGGTTCGGAGGCACTGGCCCTCCAGGAGGCGGGTAGCGCTCCTCCGGAGCGAGCGGAATGGACGCATCGGACCTTCCCCAGCGGGGCCGGCGTCACCGAACACAGGTACGCCGTCGGCAGCGAGTCTCGCCCGCAATACCACTACATCTACTGGGCGGACACGGGGCAGCAGCGCAACGGCCTGGCGATCGCGGTCAGAGGCGAGGTTCACGTGAGTGACGCGGTGATGCTTCCCGTGCACAGCGACTGGAACTCCCGGCCGATGATGGGTGTGCTCATCGGTGATTACTGGTACTTCACCGCGCACGCCCATGCGAACGGCAGGGACAACCCCAACGACGCCGAAGACATCATCACGACCGCCCAGCGGTTCATGGCGAACCGGCCGCCCAATGAGGAGATGGGAATATTCGGCGACCTCAACCAACGCCCCGAGAACCTGCGAGCCCAATTCCAGAACCACATCGTCGCTTCGGACCAGCCCACCCACGAAGGCGGCGGCACACTCGACATGGCCTACCTCGCCAACGACACCACCGCCAACGCCGTAGGCGAGCGCCAATTCGTCAACTCCGATCATTACGCGGTGCGCTATTTCATCAGGACGGACTGCGGCCTCCCGGGCGCCCCTCAGCTCGCCAGGGCCACGGCCAGGACCGCGCTCGCGGCCGCAGCCGAGCCCTCGGCGGAATGCAACGGCTCCCTCGTACCCGGTGTGATGTACCGCATGTTCCTTGAGGGTGTCAGAGACGGCGTCCTGGCCAACACGGGCGGGGAGCCGACGATCGTCCAGGGAACCGGCTCACCCAGAGAGGGGATCATGCCTCTCTACAGCTCCCGGCCACACTGGTTCCTCCTCTCCTCCCCCACGGCCGACAAGTGCCTGGAAAGGGCGTCCGACGACATCGACGCGGCTGTGTCCCTCGCCGGGTGCGACCCCCGCAACGAGAGACAGCAGTGGAACAGGGCGGGACGGAGGGTCTTCGCCGTGAACTTCACCAGGGAGCTGCGCGCCGAGGCGGACTTCATCGGTTCACGGGTGCGCATCAAGGCGGACAGCAGCAACACGAACGGGTGGAGGTTCGAACTCTGGCCGGCTTTGCGCCCCATGGCGCTGGGCTCCTCCACCACCTACGGCCAGGGCAGCTCGGACGGGAACGGCTACCGGGACAGCGCCGACGCGGGGTTCGGTGAGCTCACTCGCCGCAGCGCCGCCTCGAGCGGTCTCGCGGTCACTGGCAAGGGCAAGGCGAAGGTCATGAGTGACGACGACGCCACGCCCCGTGTGGACTGGGTCGGCTCCATCCGGGTGGGGACGATGTCGGACCGGGAGACCGAGGGCTGGAAGGGGTACCGGATCCATGAGATCGCCGGCAAGGCGCAGTGCGCCGTCGACCTCTTCCAGCCCAACCTCATCACGCTCATCGCCGGCGGCAACGACGTGATCCAGAACTACGAGATGGGCGGGGCGATCGGACGGCTGGAAGCCCTGGTGGAACAGGTCAGCGCCGACTCCCACGGAGTCGCCGTCCTGGTCGCGGGCGTGCAGCCTTTCCGCGACGGAGCCGTCGACGCGCGGGGAGAGGCGTTCACCGCCCAGGTTCCCGCCATGGTGGACCGCCTCGTGGAGCGCGGTCTCCACGTGGTGTACACCGACATCAGCGGGCTGGACCAATCCGATATCGGCCCCGACGGCATCCATCCCAACGATCAGGGCTATGACAAGATCGGCGCGGCGTTCGTGAAGGCCGCCGGTCAGGCCAGGGATCGAGGGTGGATCTGGGAGCCGAATCCTCAGGCAGAGGACAAGGCGTCCGACGCCTGCGGGATCCAGGACGACGGCCCGGGTGATTCCCCCGGTGAGGAAGAGGTCAGCAAGCTGGGCCGGTACTGGGAGGACCGCGGCGTCATCCAGGCCCAGCAGTTCCCCTCCGACAGCCGGTTCTGGATGGTCGACATCAACAAGGACCGCAAGGCCGAGTTCGTGGTGGTCGACAAGGACCAGAACTTCCGGTTCTGGTGGAACAGCGGGCCCTCCGGCAAGAACTGGATGCCCTTCGTCGAAGGCCAGAACTCCTACCAACCCGGCGCCGGGGCGGTGGGTAACATGCTGCGTTTCGGTGACGTGGACGGTGACGGGTTCCCCGACTGCATGGTCGTCCACCTGAACGGAGTGATCAACCTGTACACCTGGAAGGCTGAGAACCCCTCCGGGGCGCGTATGTGCACCAACCGCTACAACGGTGTCGCCAGCGTCTTCGCCAACGGCTCGGACAACGGCGACAAGCCGCCCCTGAACATCGACCCGAACACCAAGATCCGCATCGCCGACGTCACCGGGGGAGGCCGGGACGACTATCTGCTGATCGAACCGGACGGGACCACGACCGCCTGGTACAACAAGGGCTTCCAGGTCAAACGGACCTTCCAGTACCTGGAGTGGGAGGTCCCGCAGAAGATCAGCGGCGCGCTGCAACTGCCCCGGGAGATCCGCTACGCCGACATCAACGGCGACAAACGCGCCGACCGCATCCTGATCACCGCCAAGGGCGGCGCCCGCGCCTGGATCAACGAAGGCGCCACAGGTGCAGGCGGAACCTACCGTGACATCGGCAGGATCGCCGGGGACGGTGACCTGCCGCCCAAAGACATCCAGTTCGCCGACCTCGACGGCGACGGCAAGGCCGACTTCCTGCGCATCGGCTGGACCGGCGTCGCCCACGCCTGGCTCAACAAGCTCCCGCCCGACTACTTCAATACCTTCCACCCGTAAACCACACGCCATCGACGACGGCAGGCCGTGACGTCACGGCATGACCTGATTGACGGACGACGAGATCCCCGGTGCCCGGTCAACCGACCGGGAAAGCGCCGGGGACCTCGTCCCGGGGCAGCGGGACGATCCGGCCGAATATTAGCGCTAAGGGCTGAGTGGCAAGTCAGGCGTCTGGATTGTGGATGATGCGGTGGATGGTGGAGCGGCCGGCGCTGTACTCGGTGGCCAGGTCGGTCAGGGACACCTTGCCCGCGGCGTAACGGCGGCGGATGGAGCATCGGGCGGGTTCGGGCAGTTTGGGGTGCTTACCCATGAGCTTGCCGTTCTTCTTCGCCAGCGCCATGAGTTACTCGGTCTGGATGATCACGTCTTGCTCGTCGGCGGAACAGCGGGCGTAGCCGGCACGGGTTCCGTTCACGGCTCCAAGCGTTCCGGATAGGGGGTCTTCACCGGAACACTTCGCGGAACACCCTGACCCGGGGCGGTTTTCCAGACGTTGGTGTTCCGATGGGGTATCC
The DNA here is from genome assembly GCF_040683035.1 of Streptosporangium sp. NPDC051022. Lineage (NCBI taxonomy): Bacteria > Bacillati > Actinomycetota > Actinomycetes > Streptosporangiales > Streptosporangiaceae > Streptosporangium > Streptosporangium sp. NPDC051022. The sequence continues at coordinate 119,604 of NZ_JBFBCF010000024.1, forward strand.
CATTTTTTCACGCCTATCAAATCCCATCTCAATCATTATGTGATGGGCATTGAAGCGGCACCGTGCAGGGCAATTCGTGATGCCCGCAAAACCCGAACCCGTTTACCTCCATACGCCGATTTTCGCGAATTGAATAGATATTGTAGGTGTTTTCGGCGCGTGATATCTCTGGCGCAGACGCGAAATGATCTGCGCTTTCAGGAGGGACATGTGTTGACCAGGATTCGATTACGCGCCGCAGCCGCAGCCGTCGGTTTCGCGACGCTGCTTCTCCCCCTCGCGACGATCGCCGGGGTGGCTCAGGGCTCCGAGGCCGCGAAGGGCGCGCCCGGCGCCAAGACCTCCCCGATCCCCAGATCTCAGGCCAAGGGGCACGGTAAGCCCGACCTGGACAACCGGCAGGGCAGAGTCCCGCCGCCGTCGGGCCTGAGCGCGCGAAGCTCCGGGCCGGGCGCCGAGGTGCGCTGGAACGCGCTCGGCACCCCGGCCGTCGTCACCGGGTCCGCGCCGCTGGCGGAGCACCTGGGCGCCGACCCGGTACAGGCCGCCCGCGCGTACCTCAAGAGCCACGAGGACCTTTTCGGCCTGTCGGCCGCCCAGGTGGACGCGCTGGAGCGGGTCGGGGTCAATCCGATCGGCCCCGGTCACGCCGTCCTGCTGCGGCAGCGCTTCGGCGGCCTGCCCTCGGGGGTGGACGGCCTGGTCGTGGTCGCCGTCGCGGGCGGGAGGGTGGAGTACGTCGCCTCCTCCCTCTCGCGTGACACGGCCGCGCCTCCGGCCGCCGTGATCGGCGAGAAACAGGCCGTGGAGATCGCGGCGAGGGATGGCGGCGTCGATCTCGCGGCGGTCACGACCAAGCGGGTGACGCCGGTGGCCGTACCGGCGCCCGACGGGGTGCACCGCGCTTACCAGGTTGTGCTGATCGCGTCCGGCCAGGGCGGCGACGTCGCCGGGTACACCACGCATGTGGACGCGGTCAGCGGCGAGGTCCTGGTCCGCGACAACCTGGTGGACACCATCGCCGACGCCACCCCCGACAACCCGTCCTGGACGGTCTTCCCCGCCAACCCGCCGAGCGACTACTCCTCGGCCGACACCCGGCGGCGCTGGTGCTTCGCGGCCGGCCCCGGCTGCGACCTGGTGACCGGCGGCGACCCGGCGACCGGACTGGCCTGGGACGTGGACCCCGCCACGAACACCCCGACCCACACCAGTTCGGGAAACGCCGCGCGGACCTACGAGAAGCGGGAAAGGTACGAGGTGGAGCTGCCCGGCACCCGCAGCAACGCGCCGTCGCCGGGCCGCGACTACGCCTACCCCTGGAAGAACACCTGGAACGAGTCCAAGTGCGACCCGGCGACGCTGAGCCGGCCCGGTGAGGCCGACCTGGAGACGTCGATCGCCCACCTGCACGCGGGGATCAACCGCATGCACGACTGGTCCTACCGGCTCGGCTTCACCGAGACCGCGTGGAACATGCAGGCCGACAACCGCGACCGCGGCGGGCTCGGCAACGACGCCGCGATTGGGAGCGCTCAGGTGGGTGCCCTGATCGGCGTCCGCGATTTCGGCGGTCAGGTCAACACCCCTGACGGGATCTCGCCGGGCACGTTCACGGCGCTGTCGATGCCGAGCGGCGGTGGATGGTATGGCCCCTGCGTTGACACCTCCTACGACATGACGCTTATCGCGCATGAATACGGCCACGCGATAACGAGTCGCATGATCGGCGGACCGGACGGCGGATGGATCAGCTGGCAGGGCGGAATGCTGGCCGAGTCCACCTCCGACCTGTTCGCCATGGAGTACCTCTACGAGCACGGCTTGCGCCCGTCCGGCGACACGCCGTACGTCATCGGCGGCTACCTCACCGGCGCCGCCGAGCGCGGTATCAGGAACTACGACATGTCGAAGTCGCCGCTCAACTACAGCGACATCGGCTACGACATGAGGGAACCGCAGACTCACGAGGACGGTGAGATCTGGGCGGCGACCCAGTTCGACGTGCGCGAGGCCTTCCTCAAGCGGTACGGCAAGGGCACCCTCGCCCAGCAGCGGGCCTGCGCCGACGGCGGGCGACCCGTCGACCGGTGCCCGGGGAACCGGCGCTGGGCCCAGCTCACCTTCGACGCCCTGCTTCTGACGACGGGCGCGGGCAGCCTCGCCGACGAGCGCGACGCCCTGCTCGCCGCCGACCAGGACATCATCTGGCGCGCGTTCGCCGAGCGCGGCCTGGGCGCGGGCGCGGACGGCGACAACGGGAACGCTTACAACCCGACGCCGAGCTTCGTGAACCCCAAGGGCGACAACGGCTTCCTGCGCCTGACCTCCGACGGCGCCGCCGAGGGCGCGGTGCTGCGGCTCTACGTCGGCGACTACGAGGCCCGCGTGGTTCCCGTCGCCGACACCGACCCGGCCACCCCGCTCGGCGACACGGTCGAGATGACGCCCGGCGCCTACCGCCTCCTGCTCGTCGGCAAGGGTTACGGCCACACCCGGCTCACCTCCGTCGTCTCAGCCGGCCGCACCCACCTGGTCCGGGCGCCGCTGTCACGCAACCTCGCCTCGGCCTCCACCGGCGCGACGGCCTCCGGTGACGGCGTCAACCAGGCCCAGCTGATCGACGAGACCGAGGCGACCAACTGGGCCTCGCTGACCGGCCCGCCCGCCGGCAAGTCGGTCGTCGTGGACCTGGCGGGCGACCGGCCGGTCACCGTCCGCAGAGTCCAGGTCAGCGCCGCGCTCCGGGTTGACTACCTCGACGAGGCCGATCCGAGCTGGCAGACCCGCTTCTCGTCCCTGCGCTCCTTCGAGGTGCTCGCGTGCCGCGCGGACTGCGCCGACACGGCGAACTTCCACTCGATCTACACCAGCCGGCCGGACGCGTTCCCCTCGGTCCGTCCCTGGCCCATCGCCCCCCATATGACCATCAGATCGTTCCGCGTGCCGGCGACCGACGCCACGCACCTGATGCTGCGCGTGCTCGGCTCGCAGTGCACCGGCAACCCGCTGTACGCGGGTGAGCAGGAGAACGACCCGGACTCCGCGACGGACTGCGCCACGACCAGTCCCACACCCGATCAGGTGCGCGCGGCCGAGTTCCAGGCGTTCTCCCACTGACGCCATGGACAGGGCGGCGCCGATGACGCCGCCCTGTTCCGCTTCTCAACCTCGGCGTATGGTCCCAAGGAGACCGGTCGAACTCGTGGCCTGACCCGTCCCACGCTTTCTCCCGGTCTCCATCTGCGCGCACACCTTCGACATGACCCGCCGGTCCCAGCCCGGGGCGGCCACGGTGCCGTCCTCGCGCACGAGGTTGACCATCAGGTGGTTTGCGTCTCTGTCGCCCAGATGCGTGCTGAAGCCGTGCTCGCCCAGGGATTGGGGCGATGGCATGCGCTGTAGGTGTGTCCTCGGTTACGGTGATCGGCCTGGGCTGCCCACCCGCGCGATCCGGTTGGCGTTGCCGGACCTGGTGATGCGCCGCGCCTGGCTCGCTTCGAGCGTTGACGGCCCCGTGCGGCTCATCCAGTTCCCCGGAGGTTTCGCCAAAGTGACAACCCGGCCTACTCCGCTGACGATCGGCGATTTTCTCAACAAGCGCATCCAGGACAAGGAGCATCGGGAACTTCACGGCGGCGACGCGGCCGTGTTTCGGCGGCTGGACAACCGGGGGTTCAGCCGCTTGTTGTCCAGAGCGTGCGCGGATGGCCTGTGGCCGGAGGCGTTCACCGCTGAGGTCACCCGGCGAGCCGAGACGGGCCGGTTGCGGACGCGGGACCTGCGGGCTCTTCTGCTGGACAGCAGAGTTTCGCACGTGGAAGTGCAGCGGGCCCGGTCGGTCGCGTGGACGGCGCTGGCTTCGGCTCCGGAGCGGGCGACCGCTGTTCTCACCTCGCAGGCCCAGGCGGTGGAGGCGGTGTTCGTGCTGCGCAAGGTGCCGGCCAGGGACGGGCTGGGCCGCTTCGGGGTGCAGGCCGGGTGGCGTACGCCTGATGGATTCGCCCACGGTATCGCCGCTTACGCCGACCAGCGCACCGCGGCCCGGCACCGGGCCGCGGTGAGCCTGCTTGGGCATCTGTGCGGGGTTCAGCCGGTGGTGCAGGAGTCGGGCGACGGCGCGGAATGGGAACCGGTCACAGCCGACGACAACGCGCCTGTGGCGCTGGCGGCTCCGCTGCCCGCGGACGGCTTCCGGGGGCAGCTTCAGCGGGCGTGTTCGCAGGCCGCCGTGGCACCGGCCTTGGTGGCGGAGATCACGGCCCGGGCCAAGGCTGGCATGTTGGAGCCGCCCGAGCTGTACCTCGTCCTCTTCCAGGCACCGGCACCGCAATGGGAACCGGCTCGCCGGGCGATCATGGACTCAATCGCCGCCGACGGAGGGTCCGCGTCAGCGATCCTCAACCTTCACGCGGGCGCTGCCGAGCAGCCCGCCCCGGTCTACGAGGACACCATCATCCCCGGAGCCGCCCAGAGGACGATGCGGTTCCAGACGAGTGTGACCTACGACCCCGGCACCGGTCTCCTCCATGCGGACAGCGGGCCGAAGCGTTCGAAGAAGCACTCCCGGAACTCGGCCGCGGTCGCCGTCCTGGCCCAGCTGACCGGGCTGCCGCTGCCGGAACCCGCACATGCGCTGGAACCGGGGATCTCGGCGGGACCGCCTCCGCCCGGCAAGGACCCGCTCAGCGCGTTGAACGAGCTCGCGCAGATCGAGCTGATCACCAGCCTGGTCTTCGAGGTCTCACCCGGCTTCAGCGGCAAGCAGCCACTGTTCACCTGCCAGGCCACCTGCCGTTCGAAGAGCCGCACTCTCAAGACGGAAGGAAGCGGGCTGAGTAAGGGGGCGGCCCGCGAACAGGCAGCCCACGCGTTGCTGGCCCTGATCGTCGCCGACGATGAGCCCCGTCCTGCCGCGCCGGTCCAGGCGGTGTCCGCGATCAAACCATTGGCTCCGGGCAAGGACCCCTTCGGCGCGCTGAACTCCTTACGGCAGACGGGCGTCATCACCGATGTCGAGCCGGACTACTCAACCACCGGCCCAACACATCGGCTGGTGTTCCTGTGCACCCTGTCGTGCCGCTACCAGGGCCAGACGGTTCAGGCACAGGGGCGCGCGCCGAGCAAGCGCGCCTCCCATCAGGACGCCGTACGGGCGCTACTGGCCCGCCTCGCGCTGATACCCGCCGGCCCGGCCGCGCACGCCGAGGACACAGCACCGGAACCGGCCACGCCCGCATTCGTGCCATACCCGCACACACCCACTGCGGGAACACCCGCCCAGACGTTGCTGGCCGTGCGGCTGCTGAACTCCGTCTTTTGGGCAGGTGCCGCGGTGACCGCGGACCTGAGCGGCAGTACCGCCCGGCTGGTGGTCTACCACCCTGACGGCAGCCCTCTACCGGACACCGACCCGTCCGCGCCGCTGCGGGCGGAGAACGTCGAACTGGTGCTGCCCGGGGTGGGTGTCGGAGTACGCGCCTTCCCGGTCCCAGCGTGGCCGGTGCCGCTGAGGCTGCTGTCCGGAGTGCTGGCCCAACTGGCCGATGACGACCTGCACCCCAGCACGAAGACCTGGCGGGCCGTCATCCGCCTGGGCCTTGAGGCCATCGCCGAGGAGCGCGTGTACCCGGGCACCGACTCCACCGGCCGCGACGCCTGGCATCTGGGCCCCCTCACCCTAGGGCAGCAGGCCACCGCCGCCGATCTTGCCGAGATGATGCCCCCATACGCGCACTGCGTTCCTGCCGCCCGTAACCCGTACCGCCTGTGGGCGCCGCGCATCGTGGTGCGCCACATCCTGGACGCCTTGGCCGACGCGGTCGTGCGCGGCCCGGGAACCGCGTACGCGCTCGGCTCAGCCCCATACACAGCCTTTTCTCCGCGCCCCCAGAGCCTGGGCTTGATGGCGTGGACGGACCAGATCGACACGATCCTCGACTCCCGCCCGCCGCTGGGCCTGGTCGTGACCATCAAACCGCCGCCTGCCAACAGTCCCGACGACACCGAATTGCTGTGGGCGACACTGCGTATCAGTACCGCTTCGCCCGGCGGCGAACCCCGGCTTGTCAACGCCGCCGAATACCTGCCCGAGCACGGCGCCGACCCGGGCCGGCTGGAGCGCGTCCGCCGATCCCTGCGTGCCGCTGCCCACCTCTGGCCTCCGCTGCAGCGCCTCCTGGAGCAGGACCGCCCGGCCAGGTTCACCTTACGCGCCGCCGAAGCCGCGCTCTTGCTCGGCGAGATGGGCCATGACCTGGCCCGGTCCGGCATCGAGATCACCTGGCCCGAGCAGTGGGCTCGCGCCCTGAGCGTGCGCGCGCTGCTTGGCACCCGCTCCACCCCCGGCGCCCGCGAGCCCGCCTTCGGCCTGGACAACGTCCTGGACTTCCGCTGGCAGCTGACCGTCAACGGCGACGGCCTGACAGATGCCGAGATGGACGCCCTCGCCGCCGCCGGCCGCGCCCTGGTCCACATGCGAGGCCGCTGGCTGTTGGTCACCACGGAAACCGTTCGCCGAGCAGCCAATCGCGCCCTTGGTACGCTCCCCGCAGCCGAAGCACTGACCGCAGCCTTGACCGGCAGCCTCACCGTCGATGGCGACCTGGTGGCCTGCGAACCGACCGGCGCGCTGGCCGACCTGGTGGAGTTCCTGCGTGTCGGCTCCCACCAGCCCATCGCGGTGCCCGCCGCGCTGAAGGCGACGCTGCGCGACTACCAGATGCGGGGATTGACCTGGCTTGCCAACACCACCCGCCTCGGGTTCGGCGCGTGCCTGGCCGACGACATGGGCACCGGCAAAAGCATCACCGCCATCGCCCTGCACCTGCACCGCCGCGAGCAGGCTGAACACGCCGCACCGACCTTGATCATCTGCCCGGCGTCCATGCTCGCCACCTGGGAACGCGAGATCGCCCGATTCGCCCCGGCCACCCCCACCCGCCGCTACCACGGCGAAAGCCGCACCCTCGACGGCCTGACCCCCGACGAGGTCGTCATCACCACCTAGGCCACCCTGCGACGCGACGCCGACACCCTCGCCGCGCAGCCGTACGACCTGGTCGTCGCCGACGAAGCCCAGCAGGTCAAAAACCACCGTTCACTGACCGCCCAGCATCTGCGCCGGCTGACCACCAAGGCCCGAGTCGCGTTGACCGGCACCCCTGTCGAGAACAGCATCATGGAGGCCTGGTCGGTCCTGGACTGGACGAACCCCGGCCTGTTCGGCACCCACCGCACCTTCAACGACCGCTACGCCCGCCCCATCGAGCATGACCCCGACGGCGAAGACGCCCGCCGTCTGGCCCGCGTGCTGGCCCCCTTCATGCTCCGGCGCCGCAAGAGCGACCCGCACATCCTCAAAGAACTACCCGCGAAGGTCACCACCCGCCGCTACGTGACCCTCACCCGCGAGCAGGTCGGCCTCTACGAGGCGGTGGTGCGCGACACCATGGAACAGATCCGCGCCGCCAAACCCGGCGAGCGCCGCGCCCTGATCCTCACTCTGCTCACGCAACTGCGCCAGATCTGCAACACCCCAGCCCACTACCTGCGCCAGACCCCGGACCTGCATCACTACGACCCAGACGCCGAGCGGCGGCGCTCAGGCAAACTCACCGCGCTCGACGAACTCCTCTCCCAGATCGCCGCGGCGGGCGAGTCGGCGCTGGTGTTCACCAACTACGCCACCATGGGCCGACTGTTGGTGACCCACCTTCGCGCCCAGGGCATCCAGCCGTTGTTCCTCCACGGCCAGATCCCGCCCGGGCAGGCCCGCCAAGACCTCGTCGACGCCTTCCAAACCCGCCGCAGCCCGGTCATGATCCTCACGGTGAAAGCAGGCGGCACCGGCCTGACCCTGACCGAAGCCGGCCACGTCATCATGTTCGACCGGCCCTGGAATCCCGCCGTGGAGACCCAGGCCATCGACCGAGCCCACCGCATCGGCCAAACCCGCACCCTGGAAGTCCACCTGATGCAGACCGAGTTGACGATCGAGGACCGCATCGACGCCCTCCTGGAACGCAAGCGCGCCGTGGCCGACGCCGTCCTGGCAAACGGAGAGACCGCGCTCGCCGACCTGTCGGACGCCGAACTCGCCGAACTCGTCGCCCTGGGAGCACGCCCGTGACCGACACCACCTCACCGTGGGCTCTGGCCTGGGAACTGGCCCACAAGCAGGCCACCGGAAGCCCCGCCACCCTCGCCCAGGGCCACAACATCTACCTCGCCGGCGGCGTCCCCGCCCGCCTGGACTCCCAACCCGGACAGATCAGCGCCGTCGTCACCCCCCGCCACGGCGAACCCGCCCGAGCCACCATCCGCATCGCCCCGCTCAGCCGGGAAGAACAGCAGGCACTCGCTGCGGCCCTGACTCGCAGCCACCATAAGGGCGCCCTCCTGAAGGGCCAACTCCCCGCCGAACTCGCCGACCCCGCTCACACCGGCGACGTCCCCATCGTCCCCAGCGCCGCCCAGGTGACGTTCACCTGCGACTGCCGGCAAGCACCATGTCAGCACACCGCCGCCCTCGGACACGCCCTCACCCAGCGCCTGCATGCGAACCCCTCTCTGCTGACGGTCTTGCGCGGCCTTCCCCACCGGTACCTGACCGACCTCCTGCACGCCCCGGCCCCCACTGCCGTGGCAGCACCTGAAAAACATAACCGGCCCCGCACACCGCCACGCCTGGCAGGCTCCTATATCGCCGCCCACCAGGCCTACCAAAACTGGCACAACAGCACACCACCCCCACTTACCCGCGAAGCCGCCGACGGCGACGCGCCCACGACACGCTTCCCGGACATGGTGCTGCCTGAACCGCCCGCGCCCGCCCCCTCACTACAGCTGCTTCGCCACCTCGCGACCGAAGCCGCCCACCAAGCCCAGCGACTCCTGACCGACGACACCCCGCTTGAGACGGACCCGGTCGCCGACGCCGTGCGCCTGACCACTTCCCTCCCGGCCGGGAGGCGGACCGAGGACGTGGCCCACCGGCTCGACATGGAGCCGCAGGTCTTCCGTCGGCTCCTGAAAACCTACGCACTGGCCGGCTCCCCCGGCATCCGCGTCACCCGCCACCCCTACCCGGACGCCCCCCAGACCCTCCAGCAGGCCGCCACCGTCATCGACCCGCTGCGCCCGGACCCGACCACACCGCTGACCACCGTCGACAACCGCGTCACCGACCCCACCGCCGACATTGAGATCCGCCACGGACACGACGGCAGGTGGTACCCCTTCGCGGCCGCCGGCCACGACTGGCAGCTGATCGCCCCTCCCAGCGACGACCCGGCCGACGCCTACCAGAACGCGCTCACTGTCCTGTACGCCCGCAGCCACCCATGAGGAGCACAAGGCGCCCGGCCGGGTCCGGAGGGGCGATCCGCGTTACACGTCGCAGGCCTGCAACGCCTGCGGGCACCGCGCGGCCGAGTCGAGAGAGAGCCAATCTCGGTTCCGCTGCGTCGCCTGCGGGCATCGGGACAACGCCGACGTCAACGCGGCCAGGAACGTCAGGGACAACGTCAGGGACAACGTCAGGGACACTGCCGCGGGGCATGCGGTGGATGCGCGGGGAGGCGACCGGGTTGCCGGGCCTGTGAACCGCGAACCTCAACGCGACCTCCTCCTGGTGGGGTAGTCGCCGTTGGAATCCCCCGCCCTCGGGCGGGGGAGGATGTCAAAGTCCGTAGTTGCCAGGTGGAGTGATCAACGCTCTCGCGGTGCTCAAACCCATCGACATTCTTGGCATTCGAGATCGCTGAACGGTGCTCGCTTTCGCACGCACGTGGTGCTCCCAGGCACTGTCATAGCCACCTGCTTCCCTCTCAGGCACGGGGACGGCGAGAAGCGCAGCGGATTCCTCCCTTTTGGAGGGACGGATAAAAAGTGTTCGCCGTGGAACGCTCAGCTCACGCCGTCGAACTCGCCGCCCCTGACGCCTGTGACGAAGGCCCGCCAGCCATCGGGGGAGAACGACAGAACCGGGCCGTGAGGATCTTTGCTGTCCCGTACCACAACGGTATTGGGAAGGTTGCGTGCTACTTCTACGCACGCGCCTCCGTTTCCGTTGCTGCGCGAACTCTTCCGCCACTCCGCCAGCGACAGGTCTACGGGGTCGTTCTCCGCCATCCGGCACCTCTTTCCGCCTGCTCGATCACTACGTCGCGAGCTCACTTGCCATGCGCGCGATGATTGCCTTCGAGGCCTCGGTGGGCAGAGCTGCGGCGCGCAAGTGGTCGAATATCAGCTTATATCGCTCTACTTCTGGCTGCTTCTCCAGATAAATCGTCCCTGTTGGATACTCGATGTAGACCACATCGGTCTCAAGAGACCCGAACCCAAGCATGTGGAACCCTCCGCCCATCGCAGGGTGCGCGCCAACGGCGAAGGGGAGCACCTGGAGTGTCACGTTCGGCAGGTCCGCCGCCTCGATCATCTTCGCGAGCTGGTCGCGCATTACATCGGCACCGCCGACCGTGCGCCGGATGACCGCTTCATTGACGATCATCCACAGGTGCGGCGAGCCCTCTCCTCTGAGAAGCTTCTGCCGCGCAACTCGTACGGCCACTCGCTGATCTATCTCCTCCTCCGAAGCTCCGATCTGCGCGGCTCTATGTACCGCCCGTATGTAGCCTTCGGTCTGGATCAGCCCGGGAACGAACTCGCATTCGTAGATGTGAAGAGACGACGCTTCGGACTCCAGGCCTACATAGACCTCGAACCATTCGGGTACGGCCTGTCCGTAGGCGTGCCACCAGCCGCGTTGCCGAGCTTCGCGTGCCAGGACGAGCAACGCCTCACGCTCTTCTGGCTTGACCTCATATACGGCAAGTAGTGCTCGTACGTCGCTCGGCTGTATGGCGCGACGGCCGGTTTCGAAGCGACTGAGCTTGGTCGCGTGCCAGTCCAACTGCTCCGCAACCTGATCTATGGTCTGCTTTCTTTCCTCACGGATGCGCCGTAGCTCGGCGGCCAGTCGACGCCGCCTGACGGTCGGACTCTTCCCGCTTCGGTTCACCCTTTTTATCTCCCTTGCTACCAATATCCCTTTTGGGGATCACTAAAAGGAAAATTCAGGCACTTGCTTTCTGGCAGTTGCCAAGTGGCAACCTCAAGAGCACACTGACGATAGTCACACAGAGTGGCGTCTCGCACACTCGATTTTCATTACCCGGAGCAACGGTTTCGTTACGGGACGCTGACGGGTTTGCTGCGCTTGCCAGTAAACGCACGGAAGACCGGCAAAGACGTGGCTATGTCCCACGGCTGGGAAAGGAAGTCCGGCGAATGGCGGAAAACTGCTCGCAAGAGCAATTCGAGCATTTGGTGCGGTTGGGGCGGGATCTGTATCGGATCGGGGTGGGGAGCACGCTGGTGCTGCCGGTGGCCGGTCAGCCGGTGCTGGAGGTCATCTCGATGGGGCGGACGCGGATTCGGGTGGTGGTGGTTCGCCGGGCGCGGGAGTGGGTGTTCATCTGGCGGCCGTGGTGGGCGCGGATCTGGATGCCGGGATCATGGGTGTGGGCCGAGGCCGACAACGCCGCCGACGTCATCGCCATGGCGGCCGCCGCATGAGGCCCCCATCCTCGCCTCTTCCCCCGTCCCCGCCTCCGCCTTCGTCCATCCCGTCGGCGGTGGCCCCGAATCCGGCCTGCCGCTACGAGCGGCACCGTACGGCCTCGCCGCGCTGGTCCGTACTGCGTCCGCTCGGCCACGCCGACTTCCCCGGCACCCCGGCCTCGGTCCCCACCGCCCGTCAGTGGGCCCGCGACCTGCTGTCGGGCAGGGTCGCCGACTCCACTCTCGATGACGTGCTTCTCCTGCTCAGCGAGCTGGTCACAAACGCGGTCGTGCACTCTGACTCGGGCCGCAGGTCGTACGGCTCGGTGACGGTGTGCGTAGCCATGTCGAACGGCCACGGTGGCTACGGCGCTCAAGGGGGTCACGACGATCATGGTGCGGATGTGATCCATGTCGAGGTGATCGACGATGGCTCGGCCGCGAGCCTTCCCTTCGTGCGGGCCGCGACGCTCGACGGCGACGGCGGGCGGGGCCTGTTCATGGTCGAGCTGCTCTCAACTCGCTGGGGTGTTCACCATGACGCCGAGGCGGGCAACGCGGTGTGGTTCCACCTGGCGGACACCGCAGCCGGAAACGACCGGTGACGTGGTGCGGGAACCGCATGCCGGGTTGCTCGCCGTCCATCGGCGCCGGTCGGGTCCGCGTCACCGCCCGCCGTACCGGCGCCATGGGAGGTCACGCATGAGGGCACGCATGGGGGGCGGAGGAAGGGGGCGGGGGTGGGTGGCGTCGTGGGAGGTCGTGTACGTGGTCGTGCGGTGTGCGAGTGGAGCGGGGTGATGGGTGTGGGCATCAGCCGCTCCACCGAAGCTGCCGCCCCACGGGGTGGGTAGAAGGTGCCTGGGTGTTTCCGTCTCGCCCCAGGATGGGGTGGGCAACGGGTGGCCCACCGAAGCTGGCGCCCCACGGGCGGGAAGGCCCTTCTTAAGGGGGCAGCTTTCGACCTCAGCCCTGCGCTCCTTTCGAAAGTGAGGCTTCAGCTACGGTGACCAGCCCTGAACCGGCCCTTTCCTGATTGCTTCAGCCTCCTCCAGAACGCTGAGCGGCGGGAAAGAGAGCGGCTACGGCGGCTAGGCCGTACGGCGGGGCGGGTAGTGCGCGGAGGGGGGTGGGTGGTCCGGTCGGCGTATAAAAGGACGGAAACCCCCGCGCCCGCCAGGCCGCAGGCCTGACCCCACCAGAGCGAAACCAACGACGGCCGACCGGACCACCCACCCCCCGCAGCGCGAACCCCCGTAACCCGAACGCTCACCGAATCACGCGCTGCTCATCAACGCAGGTCAGCGCAGCCCCACCACTCGTCGCTCCGGTGTCGTAAAGGACCCCGATCCGCTGGGACGAGCCCGGTGGAACGTCAGTCCTCGGAGAAGGAGATCAGGGTCAGGACCCGGCAAGGGACGGAACCGGTGGCGTAGACGTGGTCGGACTCGGAGGCGAAACGCAGGGCGTCGCCTGCGGCGAGGGTGACCGACCACTCGTCGGTCTCCACGGTCACCTCGCCGGAGACCACGTAGGCGTGCTCGACCGAGCCCCGGCCGTGTGAGCTCTTGGCGCTGCGGGTCCCGGCCGGGATGTCGCCCTCGGCCAGTTCGAAGCGGCGCCGGTCGGGGGCGGCGAACAGGGTCCGGATCGCGCTGTCGCCGACCAGCAGCGGGACGCTCTCACTGCGGCGGATGACCTCCGGTCCCACCAGGTTGATGCGGGTCAGCTCGCCGAAGGTCAGCTCAAGGGCGGTCGCCAGCCGCGACAGTACCTCGACCGTGGGGTTGGCGACGCCGCGCTCCACCTGGGAGACGAGTGCCTTGCTCACCCCGGTCAGCTCGGCCAGTTCGCGGACGCTGAGCCCCCGGGCCAGGCGGGTGCGGCGGAGGTTGGCGGCGATGGCGTCGCGCACCCCGGTCGCCTCGGAGGTCTCGCGCGTTCCCGTCCCGGCGGGGGACGAGGTCATGCCGAAGACGACGCCGTTCTCGCTCCGCATGTGCTTCCCCTCTCCCCGCGCTTTCCCGCCCCGCGCTTTCCCGCCCCGAGCTTTCCCGCCCCGAGCTTTCCCGCCCCGAGCTTTCCCGCCCCGAGCCCATGATGCAGGAAATCAGCCGATGAGGGCGAGGCGGTGGGCCGCGGCCGCGGCTTCGCCCCTGGTCGAGACGCTGAGCTTGCCCAGGATGTTCGAGACGTGGACGCTCACGGTCTTGACCGAGATGAACAGTTCGGCGGCGATGTCGCGGTTCGACCGTCCCTGGGCGACCAGCCGCAGGACCTCCTGCTCGCGCGGTGTGAGCTGCGAGACCGGGGAGGAGGCCGCCGGGGCCGTCGGTGGACCCGCGGTCGGGGCGCCCTCCTCGGTGAGGGACGCCCCGATTCTGCGGGCCAGTGCCTCGATCTCCGTGATCAGAGGCCGGGCCGACAGTGCCAGGGCGATCGGGTAGGCCGTGCGCAGCCGTACCGCGGCGCCCTCGCGGTCACCCGCACCCGCCGCCGCTCGCCCCGCGCGGAGCAGTGACTTGGCACGCATGAACGGACGGTCGAGCCGCTCCCAGGCGGTGGCGGCGGCGTCGTGGTGGCGGTCGACGGAGAGCTGGTAGGCATCGGCGACCGGGCTGTGCGCGCCCATCGCCGCCCCGGTCTCCTCCACCTGGGAGCGCAGCGCCGCCGCGCGTTCGGGTGCGAGCGTCTCGGTGATCTCGCAGACCTCGGCCAGCAGGGCGAGCACCCGCCAGCCCAGCATGGGCTTGTTCGTGAGCAGGGCCTCGTGGATGACCTGTTCGGCCAGTTCCAGCGCGGCCGTCGGCTTACCGTCGAGCAGGTGCAGGCCGATCTTGAACCGGGTGTTGGCCGACCGTTCCTGGGTGAACTCCTCCTGGATGTTGAAGGCGTCCACCTCGCTCAGCACGGATCTGACCACGTCGGTCTCGCCGCGCGCGATCGCCACGTCCGCGCGGATCCGGCGCAGGTGGTGGCGGGTGCGCAGGATCGGGTCCATGGTGAGCGCCTGCTCGGCCAGCTGGGCCGCCTCCTCGAAGCGGCCCAGTGCCTCCAGTGCCTCGGCCCGGTTGTTGGCGATGAACGTCCCCGACAGGCGGTAGCGGCCGTACTTCCTGGCCAGCCGCTCGCCTTCGAGTGCCATCTCGATCGCCTCGGCGGAGCGGCCCATGTTGTTGAGCGCGTCCACGTTGTTGCTGATGGCCCGCAGGATGATGCGGCCCGAGCCCTTGCGTTCGCCGATGGCCTGGGCGGTCGAGTTGACGGCGATCGTCTCGTCGAGGCGTCCCTCGATCGAGTGGCCCAGGGCCAGGTTGAGCAGCAGGTCGGCCTCCAGACACTCGTCGCCGTGCTCGCGGGCGATCCGCAGTGCCTCCTCGGTGAGCGCGGTGCCTTCGGCCACCTCGCCCCTGAAGATCAGGAAGGAGCCCAGCTTGGACAGTACGTGGGCGCGCACCGGCCCGGGTTCGGGGACCAGCCGTTCGGCGTAGCGCAGGTTGTCGAGCGCCCCGGGCTTACGCTTGGACGACTGGAACTGCGACAGCTGTACGACGAGTTCGGCCACCCGCTCGGGCTCGGCCTTCTCGTCGAGCTCGTCCAGTGCGGCCTTGACGAACTTCATGCCCCGGTCGATCTCGCCGCAGGCGTGGGCGGCCTCGGAGGCCTGCTCCAGGACCGTGGTGTGGTCGACGCCGATGCGCTCCGCGGCGTCGGGGACCTTGTTCCACAGCGTGAGCACCCGTTCGAGCAGCTGCATCTTCTCGTTGTAGGCGAAGGTCCTGGCGGCCTTGTCCGCCGCCTCCCAGGCGGAGATGAGGGCCCACAGGTCGTCACGGGCGGAGTACCAGTGGTGGGCGATCTCTATGGCGGCCCGGCCGGGCGGGACCAGGGTGCGGTCCCTGCCGATCTCCTCGGCGAAGCGGGCGTGCAGCCGCGCGTGCTCGCCGGGCAGCAGCTCGTCGTGTACGGCTTCGCGGATCAGGGAGTGCCGGAAGGCGTAGGCCCGGCCGTCGGCGACCTGGAGCACGTTGACGGCGATGGCGGGCCGCAGCGCGTCCTCCAGATCAACGTCGGACAGCCCGCTGACCGCGGCGAGCAGGTCGTGGCCGACCCGTATCCCGCCGGCGGCGGCGACGCGCAGGATCCGCTGGGTCTCGTCGGGGAGCTGCTCGACGGCGCCGATCATCAGGTCGTGGAGGGAGTCGGGGAAGGTGCAGTCGTCGCCGCACTCGACCAGCGCCTCGACGAACAGGGGGATGCCCTCGCTGCGTTCGAAGACCTGGCCGACCCGCGCGAACTCGGGCGTCGTGCCGAGGATTCCGGCCATCTGGGCGGCGACCTCGTCCCGGGTGAGCCGGGGCAGGTCCAGCCGGACGACCCCCTCGACCCGGCCGAGCTCGGCGAGCACGGGGCGGAGCGGGTGCTGGCGGTGCAGGTCGTCCGAGCGGTAGGTGAGGATCATCAGGACCGGTGCGGCGCGCAGGTTCCGGCTGAGGAAGGCGATCAGATCCCGGCTCGACCGGTCGGCCCAGTGGATGTCCTCGATGATCAGGACCATCGGGCGGTGCTCGGCCAGCCGTTCCAGCAGGGTGAGGATCTGTTCGAAGAGGCGGGCCCTGGCGGTGTCGGTCTCCAGGTCGCCGCTCGGTTCGCCGAACTCGGGGAGCAGTCTGGCCAGGTCGCGTGCCGCGCCCCCAGGCAGCAGGGCGGCGACCTGCTCGGCACCGCATTCGCGCACGAGCTGGCGGATCGCCGCGGTGAACGGCGCGTAGGCCAGGCCCTCGGTCGACAGTTCGACGCAGCCGCCGATGAGCACGTGCGCGCCGTCGCCCGCGACGCGCTCGGCGAAGCATCCGATCAGGCGCGACTTGCCGACTCCGGCCTCGCCTCCCAGGAGCACCGCCGTCGCCGCGTTGTCGCGTGCCTGCGCGAAGGCCTCGGTCAGGTCAGAGAGCTCCGCCTCCCGCCCCACGAAAACGGGGCTCACCGCCCGACCCATCATGTCTTCCAGCATGTCACGCCTTATATGAAATCTTCTTCCCATTTATCCCTGGGCGAAGGGGGCATCTCCAGGCGAAGGGTGAAGGGGGCGCGCCTCGGATGGCGGAGTCCGTTACGGAGGCTGGGAGGCCCGGCCGGCAGGGAGGAGACGGCCGGGCTCTCGTGACGGGGTCATGCCGGAGTGGTCTTGCCGAACAGGCCCCGGCGGCGCTCGCCCGAGGAGCGGTCGTTCCCGGCCGGTTGGGACTGGGAGCGCTGGACCTGGCGGGCGCGGCGGTACTCGGCTGCCTCCTTGCGGAGTTGGGAGGCCCGCTGGCCGCTCATCTGGAGGTGAAACTCGGGAGCCATCTCTGGTTCCTCCTCACGGGACCGCGGTCCCGGTGGTGCGACTTCCTTACACACTCAAGAGTCGTTCTAAGGTCCCCGCCGTCACATCGGGCGGATGCCCTATCTCCCGGCGGCCCCGGCGGCCGGGTATACCTAGGGCGTCGCGCTCCGCCTTAGGCACCCCCGGGCGGTCGCCCGAACGGGTCCTCCGGGCATGCCCTCCGGATGGGATGTTCTGACGAGGCCCGGAGGCCGGGCGGCGGGTCCATGACCGAATACGCGTTCCCGGCTGCTTTTCGGATTTCAAATATTTGTTTCCCGATAAAAGGTCATACGGCGAAGGTATGGATATTTGTGGGGTTCTTTTCTTTCGCTGTCGATGTCATGTTTGGTGCAGCCCGGCCGGCTGCGGCTCCTGACCCAAAAGGAGTCATCGAGTATGAATCCCGGAATGAAGTTGGGAGCCATCGCCGCCGTGGCGGTGGCCGCGATGGGGGCACCCGCGTTGACGAGCGGCGCGGACGCCATCACCACCCTGGCCGACCCAGGGGCGCAAACAGCACCTCCCGGCGGGCAGACCGGCGCGGAGGCGAAGGCCGTACTTCTCGGCGGGCCGACCGACGAGGGGACGCTTCCCGCCTTCGCTCCGCCCGGTCCCGCAGAGCGCGAACGCGCGGTCGTCAGCGCGGACAGGGCGCTGTCGTCGCGAGCCGACGCCCTCCATCTGGGGGCGCGGGAGAGGCTCGGGCGCCCCGTGGCGACCTCGGGAACCCGCGGCCTGCAGTACCTCACCTACCCGCGGACCTACCAGGGTCTACCGGTGTACGGCGGTGACGTGATCGTTCTCGCAGACCGGACCGGTGGCGTGGTCCACGCCGTGACCACCGGCCAGCAGACCGCCCTGGACGCCGTCGGCACCGAGGCGCGGGTGAGCGCCGTCGCCGCGTCCTCGGCCGCCCGCGCCGAGCTGCCCGTCGTGGAACGGGCGAGCACGCCCAGACTGCTGGTCCACGCGACAACCGAGCGTCCCCGGCTGGCCTGGGAGGTGATCGTCACCGGCCAGACGCGGGAGCGGAGTCCGAGCGTGCTCCATGTCTTCGTGGACGCGCTCGACGGAACCGTCTTCGACTCCTACGACCAGGTCCGGTTCGGTACCGGCAACAGCCGCTTCAACGGCAGCGCGGTGACCATCCAGACCTCCGGCTCCCCGGGCTCGTACGCGATGCGGGACCTCACCCGGCCGGAGCTCCGCTGCGGGGGCCAGAACGGCAGCGTCTACACCAAGGCGGTCGACACCTGGGGCAACGGGTCGGGCACCAACCTGGAGACCGCCTGTGTCGACGTCCTGTTCGCCGCGCAGAAGCAGTGGGACATGCTGCGCAACTGGCTGGGGCGCAACGGCATCGACAGCGCGGGCCACAGCTTCCCGGCGCGCGTCGGCCTGAACGACGTCAACAACGTGTGGAACGGCTCGGCGCTCTCCTTCGGCCACAACTCCGCCAACACCAAGCAGCTCACCTCGCTCGACATGGTCGGGCACGAGTACGGCCATGCGGTCTTCGAGTACTCCGGTTCCAGCGGGGGGCCCGCGAGCGGTCCGGAGGGCGCGGGCCTGGCCGAGTCGGCCGGTGACATCCTCGGCACTCTGACCGAGCACTACGCCAACGAGCCGCCCGGCTTGGACGTGCCCGACTACCTGATCGGCGAGGAGGTGGACATGTGGGGGAGCGGGCCGATCCGCAACATGTACAACCCCGCCCTGCTCGGCGGCCAGAACTGCTACCGGACCGGGGTCTCCGACCCCGGTCCGCAGAACCACTGGTTCTACCTGCTCGCCGAGGGCACCAACCCGCCGGGCGGGCCCGTCAGCCCTGTCTGCTCGGGTCCCGGCTCGCTGACCGGCGTCGGCATCCGCAAGGCCGGGCAGATCTTCTACGGCGGGCTCCAGCTCAAAACCAGCTCCCCGACGCACGGCCGGGCGCGGGTGGCCACCCTCCAGGCCACGAAGGCCCTGTTCGTCGGTTGTACCGAGTTCAACGCGACCAAGGCCGCCTGGAGCGCCGTCAACGTTCCCGCGCAGGCCGGCGAGCCGACCTGCCCCTGAAGCCGACCCGCACCTGAAGACGATCTGCGACTGAGACGGGAACCGGGGCCCGGGTCCGGATGGGGCCCGGCCCGGAGCACGGTTCCGGACGAGGCCCCGTCCGGGACACGGCCCGTGACGGGGGTCTCCTGCGGGGAGGCCGCGCGGTATTCCCCCTGGGCGGGAGCACTTCGCGGTGCTCCCTGACGGCGGCGGGTACCGGCCAGGCACATCCCGCCGCCGTCCCCACTCCCGTCGCCGTCCCCGGTCCCGGTCCCTCTCGCCCCGGCTCCGGCGGCGGATCACGGCCACGCCCGAATACGGACAAGCGAGGCTGGGGTGGCCGGAACCTTGCCGTGTCCCACTCCCGCAGTCGGCGAATGTTGACGAAAAGCAGTGGAGGGACTGGGCAGCGTCCGGTTTGGAACAATACTCACCAGTCGGCATCCTGGAGAGGTGTCAACTATGACTACTTCGCTCGCCGACGTGGCGGGGTCCACCCCCGCGTCCAACGTCGCGTTGCGGAACTTCCTCCACGGCCTGCCCGGTGTCGACCGTGTGGGCGCCGACCAGCGAGCCGCGATGCTCGGCACCCGATCGATCAAGACGACCGCCAAGGCGAAGGCGATCGACCTGGCCATCCGCATGGTGGACCTGACCACCCTCGAAGGCGCCGACACGCCCGGCAAGGTTCGCGCGATGTGCGCGAAGGCGGTCCGTCCCGACCCGAGTGACCCCTCCGTGCCGAAGGTGGCCGCCGTCTGCGTCTACCCCGACATGGTCGCCGGGGCGGTGGCCGCGCTCGGCGGCTCCGGCGTGAAGGTCGCCAGCGTCGCGACCGCCTTCCCCAGCGGCCGCTCGTCACTGGACGTCAAGGTCGCCGACACCTCGTTCGCGGTCGCGGCCGGAGCCGACGAGATCGACATGGTGATCGACAGAGGTGCCTTCCTGTCCGGCGACTACCTCAAGGTCTTCGAGGAGATCGTCGCGGTCAAGGCCGCCTGCGGCGAGGCCCACCTGAAGGTCATCCTGGAGACCGGCGAACTGGCCACCTACGACAACGTACGGCGCGCGTCCTGGCTGGCCATGCTGGCCGGGGGAGACTTCATCAAGACCTCGACGGGCAAGGTACAGCCCGCCGCGACCCTCCCTGTGACGCTGGTCATGCTGGAGGCGGTCCGCGACTTCCTGGCTGAGACGGGCCGCAAGGTCGGGGTGAAGCCCGCGGGCGGCATCCGGACCACCAAGGACGCGATCAAGATGCTGGTCCTGGTCAACGAGACCGTCGGCGACGGCTGGCTGGACCCGGACTGGTTCCGCCTCGGCGCCTCCAGCGTGCTCAACGACCTGCTGATGCAGCGCCAGAAGATGGCCACCGGCCGGTACGCGGGCCCCGACTACTTCACCCTGGACTGATCGATGTTCGAATACGCACCGGCCCCCGAGTCCCGCGACGTCGTCGACATCAAACCCTCCTACCGGCTGTTCATCGGCGGTGAGTGGGTCGACTCCCAGGGCGAGAACCACAACAAGACCATCAACCCCGCCTCCGAGGAGGTCCTGGCCGAGGTCGTCTGGGCGACCGAGGCGGACGTCGACAGGGCGGTCAAGGCCGCCAGGAAGGCGTTCGGCCCCTGGTCGGCCATGCCCGGCTCCGAGCGGGCCAAGTATCTGTTCAGGATCGCCCGCATCATCCAGGAACGCTCGCGCGAGCTGGCCGTACTGGAGTCCCTGGACAACGGAAAGCCGATCCGCGAGTCCCGTGACGTGGACCTGCCGCTGGTCGCGGCGCACTTCTTCTACTACGCGGGCTGGGCCGACAAGCTGGGCTACGCCGGGTACGGCCCCGACCCCCGGCCGCTGGGCGTCGCCGGTCAGGTCATCCCGTGGAACTTCCCGCTGCTCATGCTGGCGTGGAAGATCGCCCCCGCGCTGGCCTGCGGCAACACCGTCGTCCTCAAGCCCGCCGAGACCACCCCGCTGACCGCGCTGCTGTTCGCGGAGATCTGCGAGCAGGCCGACCTGCCGCCCGGCGTGGTCAACATTGTGACCGGCGCCGGCCAGACCGGCGCGGCGCTGGTGAACCACCCGGACGTCGACAAGGTCGCCTTCACCGGCTCGACGGAGGTCGGCCGCCTGATCGCCAGGTCCGTCGCCGGGTCGGGCAAGAAGGTCACCCTGGAGCTCGGCGGCAAGGCCGCCAACATCGTGTTCGACGACGCCGCGCTCGACCAGGCCGTCGAGGGCGTCGTCAACGGGATCTTCTTCAACCAGGGGCATGTCTGCTGCGCGGGCTCGCGCCTGCTGGTCCAGGAGTCGATCGCCGAGGAGCTGCTGGACGCGCTGAAGCGGCGTCTGGCCACGCTCCGCCTGGGCGACCCGCTGGACAAGAACACCGACATCGGCGCGATCAACTCCGCGGCCCAGCTCGCCAGGATCCGGGAGCTGTCCGACCTCGGGGAGGCCGAGGGCGCCGAGCGCTGGTCCCCGGCGTGCCCGCTGCCCGACAGGGGCTTCTGGTTCCCGCCGACGATCTTCACCGGGGTGGCCCAGTCGCACCGGATCGCCAGGGAGGAGGTCTTCGGGCCCGTGCTGTCCGTGCTGACCTTCCGCACCCCGGCCGAAGCCGTCGAGAAGGCCAACAACACCCCGTACGGCCTGTCGGCGGGCGTGTGGACGGAGAAGGGCTCGCGCATCCTGTGGATGGCGGACCGGCTCCGTGCCGGTGTGGTGTGGGCCAACACCTTCAACCGGTTCGACCCCGCGTCGCCGTTCGGCGGCTACAAGGAGTCGGGCTACGGCAGAGAGGGCGGACGACACGGTCTGGAGGCGTATCTCGATGTGTGACCATCACGGGTCCCGGCGCCGCCCCCGCCGCGCCCAGGCCACCAGGAACCACGGCTTCGCCCGCGCGGGACGTCCGGTGTTGCGCGGCTGGTTCGCCCACCGGTGCGGGGTGAGCCGCTGCGGTCAGATCTTCGTGCCGGCCAGGCTGGCGCAGCAGGAGAGCAGCTGGAGAGGGCGGGGAGATGAGTAAGGCCGAGTCCGTACGGCTGGCCGTGCGCAAGACGTACAAGCTGTACATCGGCGGGGCGTTCCCGCGGTCGGAGAGCGGAAGGTCCTACGCCGTGACCTCCTCGAAGGGCGACTTCCTGGCCAACGCGTCCAAGGCGTCCCGCAAGGACGCCCGTGACGCGGTCACCGCCGCGCGCAAGGCCTTCTCCGGCTGGTCGGGCGCGACGGCCTACAACCGGGGACAGATCCTCTACCGCGTGGCCGAGATGCTGGAGGGCCGCAGGGCGCAGTTCGTCGCCGAACTGGCCGACGCGGGCACCGGGAAGGCCGAGGCGGGCAGGGTCGTGGACGCGGCCGTCGACCGGCTCGTCTGGTACGCGGGCTGGTCGGACAAGATCACCGCGGTGGCCGGGGCGGCCAACCCGGTGGCGGGGCCGTACTTCAACCTCTCCTCGCCCGAGCCGACCGGGGTGGTCGCGCTGGTCGCCCCGGACGACCCGCTGCTCGGGCTCGTCTCGGTGGTCGCGCCGGTGATCGTCACGGGCAACACCTGCGTCGTGGTGGCCAGCGAGCGGGCCCCGCTGCCGTCCATCACCCTGGCCGAGGTGCTCGCCACCTCCGACCTGCCGGGCGGCGTGGTCAACGTTCTCACCGGCTCGGTGGCGGAGATCGCCCCCTGGCTGGCGGCGCACATGGACGTCAACGCCCTCGACCTCACCGGCGTCGCCGACCGGGACCTGGCGGTCGCGTGCGAGGCGGCGGCGGCGGAGAACCTCAAGCGGGTCCTGCGCCCGGCCACGGGTGCCGCGGGGACCGCGGGAGCCTCGGGGGTTCGCGGCGGCGACGGGACCGACTGGTTCGCCGACCCCGGCACCAGGCGGATGACGGCGTTCCTGGAGACCAAGACGGTCTGGCACCCGACCGGCGTCTGAGCCCGTACCGGTCCGCGGCGGATGCCCGCCGGTCCGGCCGGGCCCCGCCGGGTTCGCCGGGCCGCCGGGATCCGCCGCTCAGCCGAGCGGGGCGTGGCGGAGCCAGGGGTGGGCGCTCTCCAGCTGGAGCGCCAGGGCCATCAGCAGGGACTCGCCTCCGGGCGGGGCGACGAGCTGGACGCCGATCGGCATGCCGGTGGAGTGCCAGCCGTACGGAATGCTCATGGCGGGCCAGCCCGCGATGTTCCAGCAGGCGGTCGCGGGGGCGTACGTCACGTTGACGCGCATGTTCTTCAGCAGCCCGCGGCGGCCCCAGCGTTCCGCGGCGGGCGGGACGGTGGCGAGCGTCGGGGTGACGAGCACGTCCACGTCGCCGAACCACTGCCTCGCCCCGTGGGCGCGCCAGCGTTCGCGGCCTGCCGTGCCGGTCATCCCGATCCTGGCGAGCAGCCCGCCCGCCCTCGCCAGAGACCGGGTACGGCGCTCCAGCCTGCGCGGGTCGAGTCCCCGCACGTCCGTCCGGGCGCACGCCAGCCAGGTGGTGATCGCGGCGCTGCCCAGCCAGCCGGGCAGCCGCGTCTCGTGCTCGACCACGGTGTGTCCCGCGGCGCCGAGGGTGTGGGCGGCCTCGACCACCGCCCGCTGGAGCTCCGGGTCGATGGTGAATCCCGGTGGCAGCGGGACGCGGGCCACCCCGATCCGCAGCCCCTCCGGCGCCGCGAGGCCGGGGGGCGACAGGGACATGTCGTCCGCCATCACCGCCAGGGCCAGGGCGAGGTCGGTCACGGTGGTGGCCAGCGGGCCGTTCTCCGACATCCCGTACCAGTCGTGCTCGGGCGGCGGGACCGTCCTGCGCCCCGGTTTGACGGCGACGATCCCGCAGCAGGCGGCGGGGATGCGCAGCGAGCCGAGCCCGTCGGTGCCGTGGGCCAGCGGGACCATCCCCGCGGCCACCGCCGCCGCGCTCCCGCCGGAGGAACCGCCCGGGGTGCGCTTGGGATCCCACGGGTTGCGGGTCAAGGCGTACACGCTGTCGCAGAACCCGGCCAGGGACAGCTCGGGCACGTTGGTGATCCCGACGACCACCGCGCCCGCCGCCCGAAGGCGGGCCACCACCGGGTGGTCCTCGATCGCGGCGGCCGACGGCGTCGCCACCGACCCGTTGCGCGCCGCCTCGCCCCTGATCGCCACGTTGTCCTTGACGGCGACCGGCACGCCCGCGAGCGGCAGGCCGGCCAGATCCCCCCGCTCCTGCACGGCCCGCGCCTCGGCGAGCGCCCGCTCGGCGCGGACCTTCCGGAAGGCCCCGATCCGCCCGTCACGTTCGGCGATCGCCTGGAGGTGCTCCTCGACGACCGACGGCGCGGTGGTCTTCCCCCGTCGCACGGCCTCTGCTATTTCGGCTGCGGACTTTCCCACCCACGACATAAGACCGAGTTTTGTCCGGCGAGTGCGCCAGGGGAAGCGTCTCACATCTCAATCAGATGACTTGTCCGGCTCATCGGCGTTATCCCGCTCGCCCCGCCTGAGGTCGCGGCCCGCCCCCCTGAGCGCCAGGCGCAGCGCGTACTCCAGTTGGGCGTTGATGCTTCGCAGGTCGTCGGCCGCCCACTTGGCGATCGCCTCGTAGACGGCCGGATCGAGCCTGAGCAGGATCTTTTTCCGCTCAGGCATACAGGCTGCCGGCGTTGACCACCGGCTGGGTCGCCCGGTCGCCGCACAGGACGACCAGGAGGTTGGACACCATCTGCGCCTTGCGCTCCTCGTCGAGCTCCACGACCCCCTCCTCGGCCAGCCTGGTCAGTGCCAGCTGGACCATACCAACCGCGCCGGCGACGATCTGGGTACGCGCCGCGACCACCTGGGTGGCCTGCTGGCGGACCAGCATCGCCTGGGCGATCTCGGGCGCGTAGGCGAGGTGGGTGATGCGCGCCTCCAGGACCTCGACCCCCGCCAGTTCGGTGCGGTCGACCAGCTCGGTGGTGAGCTCGGCGGCCACCTCGGCGCCGTCGCGCAGGCTGGTCTGGCCCTCCTCGTGGGCGTCGTAGGGGTGGCTGGTGGCCAGGTGCCGCACGGCGGCCTCGGACTGGATCGCGACGTACTCCTCGTAGTCGTCCACGGCGAAGGCGGCCTTGGCGGTGTCGGTCACCCGGTAGACGACGACGGCCGCGATCTCGACGGGGTTGCCGTCGGCGTCGTTCACCTTGAGCTTGGTCGTCTCGAAGTTGCGCACCCGCAGCGTGATCCGCTGCTTGGTGGTGAACGGCAGCACCCACTGGAAGCCCGCGTCGCTCACCGATCCGACGTAGCGGCCGAGGAACTGCACGACCTTCGCCTCGTTCGGGTTGATCACCACGAAGCCGCTGAGGACGACGACCGCGATGACTCCCCACAGGATCGCGGCCCCGATGAGGACCGGGATCCCCAGTGTCAGCGCCACCCCGGCCATGACGGCGCCGAGCAGCAGCAGCCCGATCAGAACGACGAAACCGTTGACCCGGAAGGCATGACGCTCCATGTCTCCACCTTTGCTATCGAAGTGATATCACTACGATAGCGCGTAATGGGGTGGCATGTGAATCGCAAGCCACCCCCAAGCGCATTCGCGGACACTCGGGGCATGTGGTTCCTCGATCGCACGGCCCGGCAGTTACGCCTCAATCCCGCCCTGCTCACCTACCGCCCGACCGATCCGGCCAGGCTGGAGAGCCTGCTCCGCCAGTACGACCCCGGCCTGACCGTGACGGGAGACTGGTTCACCACGTGGGACACCAGGCTGCGCCGCGCCGAGATCACCGAGGAGCAGGCCGCGCTCGCCCGAGTCCCGGCCGACCGGCGCGGGGCGATCATCGCCTGCGGCGGGGAGCGGACCGTGAGCCGCCACCTCCTCGCGGGCCTGGCGTGCCGCCTCGGCGGCACGCTGCACCCGCCCGGAGCGTGGGAGGAGCGCGTGCGCCTCGAGGTGCACATGGACGGGCACCTGCGTCTGGGCTGCGAGAGGGTGGCCGGGCTGGTGCGCCCCATCCTCGGGGAGCGGACCGTCCACCACGGTCACGACCTGCGCCTCTGCCACATCGAGGGCAGGAGGGGCGACCCCATCCTCGTCACCTACGAGTACCCGCCCGCGTGTTCCTCCGGGCACCGGCTCGGGCAGGGGCTCGGACAGCGCCTCGGGCACGCTCTCGGGTACCGCTCCGCCCTTTCGCCGTCCGGCGGCACGGTGCGGGACTCCGGCCACGTGGTCGGCCTGAGCATCGAGACCCGCGACCCGCACCGCTCGGACATGGAGGTCCTCTACCGGGCGGCCCTGGCGGTCTCCTCCGCGACCGGCGGCGGCATCTACTCCATGGACTTCCTCGTCACCCGCTTTGAGGACGTCCTCCCCGTCAAGGACCACCCGGTACGGTGACCCTCCGGGGGCCGCCCGATCAACGCCCCCGCGTTTCCGTGTGCCTTCGGATTCGGTCCTCGCAGGGGATGCCCGGTGTGGTGCCCCGTGCCCCCGCATGCCTTCGCCGGGTCCGGAACTCTCCCGGCCCCCGTGGCCGGCATCATCCGGGCCGGTACGGCGGGCGGCGACTGACCGCCCTTGCGCCTGCCGGTCAGCCGGACCACCAATCATCCGCGCCGGTACGGCGGGCGGCGGCACGGACCCGATCGGCGCCGACGAGCGGCGCGTGACCCGGAGAACGCCGAAGGGGGAGCCATGCCGGATCTCCGGCGGTCCCGGACCCGTTCAGCGGCGGGGGTTGGTACGGCGGGTGGCCACGGCCGACAGCGGATCCTCGGGCCAGGGGTGCTTGGGGTAGCGGCCGCGTAGCTCCGCCCTGACCGAGCGGTAGCCGTCGCCGCGCCAGAAGGAGGCGAGATCGGCGGTGACCGCCGCGGGCCGTCCCGCGGGGGAGAGCAGGTGGATCACCAGCGGCACCCCCGCCACGCACGGCGCCTCGTCCCAGCCGAACAACTCCTGCAGCTTGGCGGCCAGAACGGGCCGCTCGCCGGAGTAGTCGACCCTGATCCGCGACCCGCTCGGCACCTCGATCCGCTCTGGGGCTGTGTCCTCCAGGCGCGCGCTCCAGGGAACCAGGCGGCCGAGCGCCGAGGCCACGTCGAGACGCTCCAGGTCGGCTCTGCGGCGGGCACGAGACAGCTCGGGCTCCAGCCACAGGTCGGCCGCCTCGACTAGGGCGTCGTCGTCCGTCGCGGGCCAGGGGGCGCCGAGCGTCCGGTGACAGAAGGCCAGGCGTTCGCGCAGGGCGACGGCCTCGGGCGTCCACCGCAGGATCGACAGGCCCTCGGTGCGCAGGCCGTACAGCAGGGCGGGCCTGACGTCGGCGTCGCGCAGCGGAGCCGAGGCCAGCTCGACGGCCCCGAGCCGCTCCACCCGGCGCGCCGAGACGTCACCGCGCCGCTCGCCCGGAGGAACCCGCCAGCCGATCTCCTCCCCTGAGGAGTACAGCGGGGCGGCGGCGAGCCGGGCCGTCTCCTCGTCGATCACGACGGCCTGCCTGATCCGGGCCGCCGCCGATCCCGCGGGCCGGTCGGCCACCGCGATCGCCAGCCACCGCGCGTCGCCCAGCCGCGACGCCGGGGGCAGCTCGGCCGCCGTCCCGGACACCATCAGGTAGGAGTCGCCCCGCCGTCCGGCCACCCGCTCGGGGTAGGCCAGCGCCACGACCAGCCCGGCCAGGGCGTCGTCGCCCGGCCGCGAGTCCGCGGCGGGACCGGTCCGGGGCGATCGGTCCCGCCTGTCGGCGGCCCGGGCCAGGCGTTTCGCCTCCTGACGCCAGCGGGCGGCGAATCCGTCACCGCCCCGGCGGGCCGCGCGCCAGACCGCGACCAGGTCGTCGTCCGCGTCCCGGGGAAGCTGCTCGGACAGCAGCGCGATCACCTCGGCCGCCTCGGCCCCGACGTCGAGCAGGGCCCGGGCCAGCCGCGGGTGAACTCCCACCTCCGCCATCCGGCGGCCTCTGGCCGTGACCCGTCCGCCGGGCGCGTCCAGGGCGCCCAGGGCGTGCAGGGTCCGCCGGGCGGCCTCCAGCGCGGCGGGCGGGGGCGGATCGAGCAGGGCCAGCCCGGTGGCCGCGGGGTCGCCCCAGCAGGCCGCCTGGAGGGCGAAACCGGTCAGGTCGGCGAGGGCGATCTCGGGCTGGGAGTGGTCGGGGAGCCGGTCGTGCTCGGCCGGGGACCAGCACCGGTACACGAACCCCGGGGCCTCCCGCCCCGCCCGGCCCGCGCGCTGGGTGGCGGAGGCCCTGGACACCCGGACCGTGGTCAGCGAGCCGAGCCCCCTGGCGTGGTCGGTGCGCGGCTCGCGGGCGAGGCCGGAGTCGACCACGATCCGGACGCCGGGAACGGTCAGGCTCGACTCGGCGACGGAGGTGGCGAGCACGACCCGCCGGTGCGCGCCCGGCGACAGCACGGCGTCCTGGACGCGGGCCGGGGCCTGGCCGTGCACCTGGAGCACCTCCACCCCCCGGAGCTCTCCGGTGCCCTGGAGCGCCGCGGCCACCCTGCCGATCTCGCCGACCCCGGGCAGGAAGCACAGCACGTCCCCCTCCTGCTCGCCCAGCGCGCGCCGTACGACGTCGGCCACATGGGAGAGGAAGGCGGGATCCACCCGCAGGCCGCGCGGGGGCGTCACCGGCCTGGGCGC
The DNA here is from genome assembly GCF_040683035.1 of Streptosporangium sp. NPDC051022. Lineage (NCBI taxonomy): Bacteria > Bacillati > Actinomycetota > Actinomycetes > Streptosporangiales > Streptosporangiaceae > Streptosporangium > Streptosporangium sp. NPDC051022. The sequence goes on from NZ_JBFBCF010000024.1 coordinate 148,183, forward strand.
GGGGGCCCAGACGGGGGTGACGGGATGGGCGGTGCCGGAGGCGTGCACGATCGGCGCGGGCGGGGGCGTGTCCGGTCCAGGGGCGGCGGTGCCGGAGCCGAGCAGCCGGGCCCAGGGGGCGGCGTCGGCGGTCGCCGAGGCCGCGACGACGCGAAGGTCGGGACGGAGGGCGGACCGGACGTCGAGGAGGAAGGCCAGGGCGGTGTCCGCGTCCAGGTGGCGCTCGTGACACTCGTCCAGCAGGACCATGTCCACGCCGCCGAGTTCGGGGTCGCGCTGGAGTCGCTGGAGGAGCACCCCCGTGGTGACGACCTCGACGAGCGTCTCCGCGCCGGCCCGGCGTTCGCCGCGGACCGAGAAGCCGACCTCGGCGCCCACCTCCGACTCCAGCAGCCACGCCATCCGCCGTGCCGCGGCCCGTACCGCCATGCGGCGGGGTTCGGCCACGACCACCCGCTTCGGTGGCGAGCCCCTGCCCGGCCCGCCCGGCCGCTTCGGCCCGCCCGGCTCCTGTGGTCCGCCCGGCCTGTTCGGTGCGGCGTCACCGCCTGGCCTGCTCGGCCCGTCCGGTGCGACGTCGCCGATCAGCCCTGCCAGGGCGAGAGGGACGAGCGTGGTCTTGCCGGTGCCGGGCGGCGCGGTGAGCACGGCGACGCCCCGCTCGTCCAGGGCCGCGAACAGCTCGGGCAGGACGTGACGGACGGGAAGGGCGGACCACTCTGAACGCACCAGGCCAGTCTGTCCGACCCGGGCCGTCCCCGGGACGCCCCCCCGGGACGGCCCCTTCGCCGCCGTGGCCGCCATGATCGTTCAGTGGTCGAAATCACCCGGACGGTATTTCCCTAAAAAAATGTATATCCGGTATTTCGTTTCTCATTACAGCGCGAATGGTCTATCGGAAATCGGGCCCGATGTAACCCGGCGGTCATATTCCTTTGTTTTCCCGTGTGCAATATATGGATCGGGTCGCGTTCCACGATTCCGGTCGGTAGAAAGGCAGTGAGTCAGATGAGTGAAGCTCAGGCCATCAGCAAGGAAAGCCTCGCCGCAGCTCCCAAGATCTGGAGGTACGTCCTCCAGCCCAACCCCGCGGCCGCCGTCGCTTTCGTCAACAGGGCTCCGGCCCAGGTGGCGGGAGAGGCGGTTTTCACCAACCGTGCCGACGGCCAGGTCGACGTCTACTACTTCCTCTGACCGACAGATCCATGTAAGACACGCCGTATTGGACCGCTCCAGGCACGGTCGATGAGGTTGTGAACGGCGTGTCTCGACGGGCAGGGCCATCTCCGGAAGGGGGTGGCCCTGCCCCCGTTGACGCCCCCGTTGACGCCCTCGCTGCCGGCCCGCGAACCGTTTTCCGGCGACGGTCCCGCCGCCGGTCCCGCTCCCTCACCGCCCACGGGCGACCGCGTTCAGGCCGTGGCTCGGATCGTGGTTCAGGCCGTGGTTCAGGCCATGGGGTTGAGGACGCGGGTGCTCACCAGGGTGATGATGAGGATGCCCAGCAGGATCCGGTAGATCACGAATCCGGTGAAGCGGTGCGTGCTGATGTACTTCAGGAACCACGCGACCGCGGCGTAGCCGACGATGAACGAGATCGCGGTGGCCAGGAGCGTCGGGCCCCAGGCCGGGGTCTCGGCGTCGCCGCCGATCTTGAAAAGCTCCAGCACGCCCGCGCCCAGCACCGCCGGGATGGCCAGCAGGAAGGAGTACTTCGCGGCCTCCTCCCTGCGGTAGTCCAGCAGCAGGCCCGCGCTGACCGTGCCGCCCGAGCGGGAGACACCGGGGATCAGGGCGAGTGCCTGGGCGAAGCCGTAGATCAGGGCGTGCGGGAAGCTGAGGTGCCGCTCCAGCGTGAGCTTGTTGCGGGCCGTACGGTCGGCGAGCCAGAGGATCGCACCGAAGACGATCAGGGTGGTGCCGATCAGGCGCAGGTCGCGGAAGACGGTCTCGATGCTGTCCTTGAACAGCAGGCCGAGCACGACGATCGGCAGGGTGCCGACGATGATGTACCAGCCCATCCGGGCGGCGTGGTGCTTGCGCAGCTCAGGAGTCCACAGTGCCCTGACCCAGGTGGAGATGATCTCCCAGATCTCCTTGCGGAAGTAGATCACCACCGCGGCCTCGGTGCCGATCTGGATCACCGCGGTGAACGCGGCACCCGGATCCGGCCAGCCGAACAGGGCCGACACGACTCTGATGTGGGCGCTGGAGGAGATCGGCAGAAACTCTGTCAACCCCTGAACGAGCCCGAGGACCACCGCTTCGAACCAGCCGATCAACTTGGGCACCTTCCGTCCCAGCGCGTGTGTGACGTAGGCGAGGCTAGCGGAGCCGGGGACCTTACGTGACCCGGTCATTCGGTTGAGATCGGGTGTCATCCGGATACGCGGTCCGGACGGTAGTCATCCTCGAAGGCGTCAGGCTGGAGGCAAGGATGACTGAGTTCGCGGAGTACGTCGCGCAACGCCACGAACGACTGCGAAGAACGGCGTATCTACTGGTCAGGGATTGGGCGGCCGCCGAGGACCTGGTGCAGACGGCGCTGGCCAGGGCCTGGCTCGCCTGGCGCCGGATCGACGGCGATCCCGATCCCTACGTCTACCGGATCATCGCCAACACGCACGCCTCCTGGTGGCGGCGGCGCTGGCGCGGGGAGATCCCGACGGGGGAGTTGCCGGACCGGGCGGACGGGCGGGACTTCACCCGGGAGGTAGGCGACAGGGACGCGCTGTGGACGGCGATCGGCACGCTGTCGAACCGTCAGCGGGCGGTGGTCGTCCTGCACTACTTCGAGGAGATGACCCTGACCCAGGTGGCCGACGTGCTCGGCTGCTCGGTCGGGGCGGTCAAGAGCCAGCTCGGCAGGGCTCTGACCCGGTTGCGGGTCGACCAGGGGATTCGGACGATGACGGGAGCGGAGCGATGAGCCACACCGAGCACGATCTGAGGGAACTGCTCGCCTCGCGCGGTCAGGAGGGCGGCGGCGGGGGCTCCGCCCGGCTTGACGAGATCATCGCGCGGGGCCGGAGAATCCGGCGGCGCAGATGGACCGCCGCGGCGGCGCTCGCCGTGGCCGTGACGGCCGGCGCGGTCATGGCGCCGCCCCTGCTGTCCGGCGGCCGTGACGCGAAGTCCGTGACCGCCGCCCAGGTCGGAAGGGCCGAGGGAGCGGCGCGGGGGGAGGGGGTACGGCTGGCCGGCGCGCGCTCGGAGAGCACGGGCAAGGTGGAGCGGCTCTCGTTCACGCCGAAGAGCGACAGGACCCTCTACCGGGTGGACTGCGCGGCCGACAGCCGGGTGTTCCTGCGGTTCGGCGACCGGGTGGACGCCGGAAGATGCGGGACGGACAGCAAGGGGAGTCACTGGAACACGGCCGGCGACCTCAAGGGGACGAGCCCCGGCGTCCCCGTCACGGTCGAGGTGTTCACCGTCCCCGCCTCGCAGGTGCCCCGCGATCTCAGGGACCGGGGCGACGACGGCTTCTCCTCCGCGGACTTCGACCGGGTGCTCGCAGCCTCCGAGCCGGGGGCGGCGCTGTGGGAGGTCGCGATCCACGACGGGGGCGTCTCCACCAGGTCCTGCTCGCCGGACATCTGCCTGAGCAGCGGCACGAGGTTCGCCACGCAGGGTGAGCGCAACCTCGCCGGTCTGCCCAACGGGCACCAGGTCGAGGGCGGTCACCTCACCCGGATCAACGAGAGGTTCACCTTCCGGGCCGAGCTGAACGGCGGGGCGCGGGTGTACGTCAGGTGCGCGCGGGAGGACCTGCACGCCTTCATCTGGGCGGGAAGGGCCGACGGAGACGGGGTCCTCGCCAAGTCGCTGCCGTGCGGGGCGAAGCCCGCGCGCTGGGAGTTCCACGCCAACGGCCCCACCGAGGTCACGGTCGCCGTCGTACGGCGCGACCGGGTGCCGGGCGGAGCCGACTTCACCTCGGACCTGCAGGCCGCCTCCAAGAGCGCCAGGCGGCTCCTGGGAACGCTCAGGCCCGAGGCGGGGAACTGGGACGTCTCCATCCAGCAGTGGGACGAACCGGCGGACAAGGTCTCCGTCTCCGAGGGACCCGACGGGCCGGTGTACACGTTCAAGGACTGAGGTTCAAAGACTGAGGTTCAAGGACTGAGGCCGGGAACCGGGGCGCCTATCGGGCGGGGCGTCCCGGAGCCGACCCTGACAGGGTTTTCTCAGGGACGTCTCGGGAACGGGGGTGTTCCCTCACTCCGTTGAACCGGGTGAGAGAAACAACGACTCGGGAGGCATACGTGCACCGTTCGAGAAACCACAAGATCCTCGCCGGCGTCTGCGGCGGGATCGCGGAGAGCCTCGGCTGGTCGCCCACGGTCGTCAGGGTGCTGTGGCTGCTGCTGTCCCTCATCCCGGGACCGCTGTGGATCGTCTACGTCGCGCTGTGGATCCTCGTCCCCAAGGCTCCGGCGGTTCGTTACTGATTGGGCTGGTTAGGCTGGGGGCATGAGGGAACGGCCGCTGGCACTGTTGCAGGACGACCTGGTGGACTACGAGAAGGCGATGGAGCGGATGACCGACCTGGTCGGTCAGCGGCAGCGCGACGAGCGTCCCGACACGCTCTGGCTCCTCAGTCATCCGCAGGTCTACACCGTCGGCAGGCGCACGCAGCCGGAACACCTGCCCGACCCCTCTCACGGCATCCCGGTCGTGAACACGGGCCGGGGCGGCCAGCTCACCTACCACGGCCCGGGCCAGCTGGTCGGCTACCTGATCGTCAAGCTCGGCGAGAACGAGGGGATCGTCGACTACGTCCGCGAGGTCGAGCTCAGGCTGGTGCGCGCGCTCGGCGCGCTGGGGGTCCCGGCGGAGCGCCGCGACACCCCGCCCGGCTCCGAGCTCCTCACCGGCGTGTGGACGACGGACACGGGCCGGAAGATCGTCTCGATCGGCATGCGGCAGAGCCGCAGCGTCACCAGCCACGGGTTCGCCCTCAACGTCGAGGGCGACCTGACGCCGTGGAGCTGGGCGGTCGCCTGCGGCATGCCCCAGGTCGACATGACCTCGCTGAACCGTGAGGCCTCCGCCGCCGGAGCCATGGACCGGGTCAGGACCGCGGTGGCGGAGGCCTTCGAGGCGCGCTGACCGGCCGATCTCCACCCGCGGGGGGCGGGGCGGAACGGGCGGTCAGCCGTTCTCGGGTGCTCCGGCGGACCTTCCGCCGGAGAGCCGGGCGAGTCGGGCAAGCCTGGATGGACCGGGCAAGCCGGGACGGGCCGGGGTGAGCCTGAGGAGTCGGAGTGAGCCTGGGAGCGGGTCAGTCTGGGAGCGGGGTCAGCCGACCGGCTGGCCCTCGTCGATCGTGTCCTCGTCGATCGTGCGGCGCGGTCCGGTGAACCAGTGCCGGGCCGACAGCGCCCACCACAGTCCGACGCCCAGGATCATCACGCCCACCACGATGGGCGCGTAGTTCACCGCCGTCCAGGTGAAGCCCTCACTGAACGGCACGGCCGCCGGGACCAGCGGCATGATGAAGTAGATCGAGACGACGACGATCTCGATGATCGCGATCCAGCCCAGGACCCGGTACTTCGAACCGAGGGTCCACGGTCCCGGCTGGAACCGGTCGCCCATCCGCAGCCTCAGCCAGATCGGGATCGCGAAGGCGATGTAGAGGCCGATGACGGCCACCGAGACGACCGCGTAGAAGGCCAGCGGCAACCCGCCGGGGGCCTCGTAGAGGGCGGGAAGGGTCAGGACGAGCGCGGCGACGCAGCCGAAGACGATCGCGTTGACCGGGGTCCGGTTGGCGTCGACCTTGGACCACAGCCGCCAGCCGGGGACCGCGCCGTCCCTGGAGAAGGCGTAGGTCATCCGGGACATCGAGGTCACGCAGCTCATGCCGCAGAAGAACTGGCCGATGGTGGAGATCGCGAAGATCGCCGTGGCCAGGTTGCCGGGGAGCGCGGTGTCGAAGATGGCGCCGACGAAGCCGCCCGCCTTGTTGACCGCGTCCACGTCGGTGGCCGCGAACAGGAAGGCCAGCAGCAGGATCCAGCCGCCGATCGCCGAGTAGAAGATCGACTGCCACAGTCCCCGCGCGGCGGCGGTCGAGGCGCCCTGGGTCTCCTCGGAGACGTGCGCGCAGGCGTCGAAGCCGGTGATCGTGTACTGGGTCAGCAGGAAACCGAGCGGCAGGACGTAGAACCAGTAGGAGGAGTCGGAGAACCCGGAGTTGTTGATCGTCTCGGTGAAGACGAACGACATCGACTGGTGCGAATCGGGGCCGAAGATCAGAATGAGCACGACCACCGCCGCGCCGAACACGTGCCACCACACCGAGACGTTCTGCAGTACGGCGATCAGCCGGTGGGAGAAAATGTTGATCAAAGCGTGCAGGACGAGGATCACCGCGAACAGCGCGAACGCGTTGGTCAGGGTGGGGGTCCAGCCCGAGATGAACCGGCTGAGGGTGATGTTCATGAAGGTCGCGCAGCCGTAGTCGACCGAGGCCGTCACCGCGATCAGGCCGATCAGGTTGAACCACCCGGTGAACCAGCCGTGGACCGGCTTGCCCATCTTCGCCGCCCACCAGTAGATGCCGCCCGCGGTCGGGTAGGCGGACACCAGTTCCGACATGCACAGACCGATGATCAAGATGAAGATCGAGATCAGTGGCCAGCCCCACGAGATGGCGATCGGGCCGCCGTTGTTCCACGCCTGGCCGAAGGTGGTGAAGCATCCGGCCAGGATCGAGATGATGGAGAAGGAGATGGCGAAGTTGGAGAAGCCGCTCCAGGTGCGGGAGAGCTCCTGCTTGTAGCCGAGTTCAGCGAGTCTCTTCGCGTCCTCGTCCTGCTGGGCTGGCTTGGTCATTCAAGCCTCCTTGCGTCTTGCGTGTGTTGCGGGGGGTGGAGGATCCGGGGTGCGAGCCCCGGACGTCATCGACGAGCCGCCCGAACCCCGGATCGTCCAGGTCCCGTACGGCTCGCGCGAACTTGTCCGCGGCCTCCGCCTCGTAGTCGAAGTCGGCCGCGGCGGCCTGTTCCCCCAGCAGGCCGTGGTGCACGGCGAACCAGAGGGTCCAGGTCAGGTTGGACATGATCAGGTTGAGCCGGACCCTGGCGGTCAGCCGGGGGTCGTCCTCGCCGAAGTAGGCGCGGGCCAGTCCGCGGGTGAGGTCGGGGTCGTAGTCCGCCTCGGCGGCGATGTCGCCCAGTTCGAAGGCCGGGTCGTTGTTCCCGGACAGCTGGTAGTCCACGATCCTGATCTCGGCGCCGCAGCGGATGAAGTTCGCGGGCAGCAGGTCGTTGTGGCAGGGCACCGCGGGCAGCGGGTCGGCGGCCAGCGCGTGCTCGATCTCCGTCGCGGTCCCCAGCAGGTCCTCGTAGCCGTCGGGGGGCCGCAGTTCGTGGGTATGGCACAGGTCGAGGAATCGCTCGAGCTTGCGGAAGATGGAGAAGTCGTTGACGAACCGGGGCCCGGCGTGCAGCCTGCGACAGGCCGCCGCGATCGGTCCGGGGAGTGCCCGTACGGCGTCCGCGTCCAGGGTGACGCCGTCCAGATACTCCAGCAGCAGGGCGCCGGGCATCCGGCGCAGCACGCGCGGGCCGACGCCGGACTCGGCGGCCAGCAACGTGTTGGTGATCTCCAGGTCGAGGGGGATGCCGAGTTCGGCCTCGGAGACCCGGGGGTCGAGCACCCGCAGCAGCCAGCGCTGCCCGTCGGCCGCGTCGAGCCGGGCGACCCGATGACTGAGCCCACCCTTGATCGGCGTTTCGGTGACGGGCTGGCCCGCCCATTCCCGGACGTCTGCGAGAGCATCTGGCATGCCGAACTCCTTTGGCCTACCTTCATACCATTGATCCGATTGTGCGGACAGAGTTGTTACAGAGGGGTTGCCGACCTTGAACCTTCCCAACTCCGCGCGGGCCGTCGTGATCGGCGGTGGGGTGGCCGGATGCAGCGTCGCCTACCATCTGGCCAGGCTCGGCTGGAGCGAGGTGATCCTGGTCGAGCAGCACGAGCTGACCGAGGGGACCACCTGGCACTCGGCCGGATTCGTCGGCCAGCTCCGCTCGACCGTCACCCAGACCAAGATGATCATGTATTCGGCGGGGCTCTATCCCGAGCTGGCCGAACTGACCGGCATGGACCCCGGTTGGCGCGGGGTCGGGGGGCTGCGCCTGGCGACCACGCCCGAGCGGGTCGAGGAGTCGCTGCGGCTCGCCGGGGCCGCGGAGACCTACGGCCTGGACATCTCCGTCCTGTCCGGCGCCGAGGCGAAGGAGATGCTGCCGCTGCTGGAGGTGGGCGACGTGCGCGCCGCGCTCTGGCTGCCCGGGGACGGCTGGCTGGACCCGGCGCTGCTGGCCAGGGCGCTGGCGGCCGGGGCGGAGAAACTGGGAGTGCGGATCTTCACCGGCACCCGGGTGACGGGGATCGAGAAGGCGGGCGGGCGGGTCACCGGGGTCCGGCTGGCCTCCCGCGCGGAACCGGGCACGTGGACGGCGACCGTACGGGACGCCGGGCCGGGTGACGGACCGCAGGCCGGGGTGGGTGCCGGGAGGGAGCTCGACGGGAGCGCCGGAGCGGACCTCGAAGGGGGTGCGGCCTGGGAGGAGTGGTCGGTCCAGGCCGACACCGTGGTCATCGCGGCGGGGGCCGCCAGCGGGTGGCTCGGGCGGCTGGCCGGGGTGGACATCCCGATCGTGCCGATCAAGCACCAGTACGTCGTCACCGAGCCCTTCGGGGTTTCCTCCTCGGCGCCCACGGTCCGCGACCCCGACAACATCGTCTACTTCCGGGAGGAGGACGGCGGGATCCTGGTGGGGGGCTACATCCGGACCCCGGAGATCTGGGACACCGACCGCCCGCTGGTGGAGCCCCGGACCCTCTTCTCCCCTGACATGCCGAAATTTCAGGAATCGTGGGAGTCGGCGGGGCGGCGGGTTCCCGCGCTGGGCCGTACCTCGATCGTGAAGGTCGTCCACGGCCCCGAGGCCTTCACCCCGGACGGGGAGTTCCTGCTGGGGGAGACGCCGGTCAGGGGACTGTGGACGGCGGCCGGGTTCTGCGTCCACGGCCTGGCCGCGGCGGGCGGCGTCGGGAAGGTCATGGCCGAGTGGATCGTGGACGGCTCGCCCGAGTACGACGTGTTCGGCATGGACCTGCGCAGGTTCGGAGCCCACGCCCGGTCCGCCCGGTGGGCGCGTGCCAAGGCGCTGGACTCCTACTCCAAGTACTACGACATCGTCTACCCGGGCGAGGAGCGCACCGCCGCCCGTCCGCTGCGCCGCTCCCCGGCGTGGGTACGGCACGCGGAGCTGGGCGCGGTGTTCGGCGAGAAGGCGGGCTGGGAACGGGTCAACTGGTTCGAGTCCAACGCCGCCCCCGTCCCCGCTCCTGTCCCCACCCCCGTCTCCGCCCCCGTTGACGTCGACGCCGTCGACGCCACTCCCGTCGACGCCGCCCCCGCCCCGGCCGGCGCCGCCCCCTCCGAGGCGGGCAGGATCGGAGGGAAGGCGGCGTGGCCGGGGCGTCCGGCGGGCTGGGCGGGCCGCGTCTGGTCCCCGGCGATCCGCGCGGAGTGCCTGGCCACGCGCGACGCCGCCGGGCTGTTCGACCAGACCTCGTTCTCGAAGCTGGAGGTGTCCGGCCCCGGGGCGCTGACGGGGCTGCAGCGCGTGTGCGCCGGGCAGCTCGACCGGCCCCCCGGCACGGTCGTCTACACCCAGCTCCTCAACGAGCGCGGCGGCGTCGAGGCCGACCTGACCGTCACCCGCCTCGCCGAGGACCGCTTCCGCCTGGTCACCGGCACCGCCTTCGGCGTCCACGACGCGGCCTGGCTGCGCGGGCACGGCCTCGACGTCCGGGACGTCACCTCGGCCCACGCCTGCTACTGCCTGTGGGGGCCGCGGGCGCTGGACATCCTCGGCTCGCTCTCCGACGACGACCTGACCTTCGGATACATGAAGGCCAGGGAGATCAGCGTCGGGAACGTCCCCGTACTGGCCCAGCGGGTGACGTTCGTCGGCGAGTTCGGCTGGGAGCTGTACTGCCCGTCGGAGTACGGGCTCACGCTGTGGGAGGCGCTCATGGAGGCGGGCACCCCGTACGGCATGCGCCCCGCGGGCTACCGCGCGATCGACTCGATGCGCCTGGAGAAGGGCTACCGGGTCTGGGGGGCGGACATCACCCCGGAGACCACCCCGCTCGAAGCGGGCCTGGACTTCGCGGTCGCCAAGGACAAGGACTTCCTCGGCAGGGCCGCAACGGAGGCGGGCGGTGCGGACGGCGACGCCGCCCGGCGGCTGTGCTGCCTCGTCCTGGACGACCCGGCCCAGGTCTGTCTCGGCGGTGAGCCGGTCCGGCTCGGCGGCGAGCCCGCCTCCCGCGTGACCAGCGGCGGGTACGGCCACCGCGTCGACCGCTCCATCGCCTACGCCTACCTGCCTGAGGGGACCGCGCCCGGCACCCGTGTCGAGGTCGGCGTCACCGGCACGTGGGCCGGCGCGGAGGTCGTCGCGGAACCCCTCTACGATCCGGCCTCCGAGCGGGTCAGGCGTCTGCCGGCCTGAGTCCGTCCGGGCCGGGCGGAGGTGCCGGGGCGCCACCGGGGGCGCCCCGATTACCGCCCGCCGCGGCGGATCACGCACGATGGTGGTGGAAGCACAAGGAGTAACCGTGACGTCCACGACCACCACCGGGCCGCCCGCGGGCGCCGGCGAGATCGAACTCTCGATCGGCGGCATGACCTGCGCGTCCTGCGCGAACCGCATCGAGCGCAAGCTGAACAGGCTCGACGGCGTGACCGCGACCGTCAACTACGCCACCGAGAAGGCGAAGGTCGTCTTCCCCGAGGACGTCGACCCGCTGACGCTGGTCGCCGAGGTGGAGAGGGCGGGCTACAGCGCCGGACTGCCCGAAGCGGAGGAGGCGCACGAGGAACGGGAGCACGACGACCTCGCTCCGCTCCGGCGGCGTCTGGTCGTCGCGATCGCGCTGTCGGCGCCGGTCGTCGCGACGGCGATGATCCCGGCGCTGCAGTTCGACGCCTGGCAGTGGCTGTCGCTCGTCCTCACCGTGCCGGTCGTGGTCTACGCCGGCTGGCCCTTCCACCGGGCCGCCTGGACCAACCTGCGTCACGGCGCCGCCACCATGGACACCCTCGTCTCCGTCGGCACGCTCGCCGCCTTCGGCTGGTCGCTGTGGGCGCTGTTCCTCGGCGGTGCGGGCGCCCCCGGGCTGCGGCACGGGTTCGAGCACGCGCTCGCTGGGGGAGACGGCTCGGGCAACATCTACTTCGAGACCGCCGCGGTCGTGACGACGTTCATCCTGGCGGGGCGTTACTTCGAGGCCCGCTCCAAGCGCCGCGCGGGCGCGGCACTGCGGGCCCTGCTGGAACTGGGCGCCAAGGACGTCACCCTGGCCTCGGGGAAGGTCGTCCCCGTCGAGTCGCTGCGGGCCGGTGACCTGTTCGTGGTACGGCCCGGCGAGAAGATCGCCACCGACGGCGTGGTCGAGGAGGGCACCTCCGCCGTCGACGCCTCCATGCTCACCGGCGAGTCCGTCCCTGTCGAAGTCGGCCCCGGCGACCCCGTGACCGGCGCGACCGTCAACGCCGGCGGCCGTCTGACGATCCGCGCCACCCGCGTCGGCGCCGACACCCGGCTGGCCCAGATGGCCCGCCTCGTCGAGGAGGCCCAGACCGGTAAGGCCCAGGTCCA
>NZ_JBFBCF010000025.1:0-139304 GCF_040683035.1 Streptosporangium sp. NPDC051022
GTGCTTCATGCACTGGCTTTTAACACACTGTTGAGTTCTCAAGAAACGGACGCGTTCACCATCCACCCGACCAACCGGCCGGAGCTTCCGGGGCGCACACTTCCGTGTTGCTATCCTATCAGGTCCGCCTGGTTCGTGTCAAACTGTCGCTTTCGCTTCAACTTGACCAAACCCGCCGGACCCACCAGGAGTCTAGCCTGCCCCGTCTCCGGAGCAACCCTTCCAACTTACTCTGACATTCAGCTCGTGTCCAATCGGACGAACGGGCCAGATCTGCAGTGATCTTTTGGAGGGGTGTGCGGGAGCTCGTCCCGCTTGAAGAACTCTAGCAGCCCGTCCGGGCTCTCATGACCCACTTGCCGGTAACAACTAGGTCTTCCCTAGGTCAGCGGCCCCCAAACGTAGGAGCCCGGGATCAGCAGACCCCGGGCTCCCGTGCGAACCGCGTCCTCAGCCGGCCGGCAGCGCGGCGAGCTGAGCCTCCAAACGGGCGATGTCCTGGTCGGCCTGGGCCGCGCGGGCGCGCACCTTGGCCACCACGTCATCGGGCGCCTTCGACATGAACTGCTCGTTGCCCAGCTTGGCTGCCACCTGGGCGGCCTCCTTGCGCGCCACCGCGAGATCCTTCTCCAGGCGCTTGCGTTCGGCGGCCACGTCGATCGTGCCCGCGGTGTCGATCTCCACCAGAATCCCGCCCACGTCGAGACGGGCGGTCGCGGCGAACGACTCCTCAGGCTGGTCGAGCCTGAGCAGCGACCTGATCGCGCCCTCGTGCGGGGCGAGGGCCGTACCGGTGAGTGAGAGCCGCGCGGCGACCCGCTGGCCGGGCTTCAGGCCCTGGTCGGAACGGAACCTGCGGATCTCGGTGACCAGGCCCTGGAGGGCGAGGATCTCCTCCTCCGCGGAGGTGTCGCGCAACGACTCCTGGACCACCGGCCAGGGAGCGACCACGATCGACGTCCCTCCGGTGACCGCTCGCCACAGCTCCTCGGTGACGAACGGAACCAGCGGGTGCAGCAGCCGGAGCAGCGCGTCGAGGACGTGTCCCAGCACTAGCCGGGTGTGCTCCTGGCCGGAGGCGATCTGGATCTTGGCCAGCTCGACGTACCAGTCGCAGACCTCGTCCCAGGCGAAGTGGTAGAGCAGGTCGGAGATCTTGGCGAACTCGAACTCCTCGAAGGCCGCGTCGATCGAGCCGACGACCTCCTGGAGCCGGGAGAGGATCCAGCGGTCGGCCGCGGTCAGCTCCTCGACCGGCAGCTCGCCCACCGTGGCGCCGTTCATGAGCGCGAAGCGGGTGGCGTTCCAGATCTTGTTGCAGAAGTTGCGGGATCCTCCCGCCCACTCCTCGCTGATCGCCACGTCGGAGCCGGGGTTGGCCCCCCGCAGGAGCGTGAAGCGGGTGGCGTCGGCGCCGAAGCGCTCGACCCAGTCGAGCGGGTCGACCACGTTGCCGAACGACTTGGACATCTTCTTGCCGTACTGGTCGCGGACCATGCCGTGCAGCGCCACGGTCCGGAACGGGGGACGGCCGTCCATCGCGTAAAGGCCGAACATCATCATCCGGGCCACCCAGAAGAACAGGATGTCGTACCCGGTGACCAGGACGGAGGTCGGGTAGAACTTGGCCAGTTCCGGGGTCTTGTCTGGCCAGCCGAGCGTCGAGAACGGCCACAGCCCCGAGGAGAACCAGGTGTCGAGGACGTCCGGGTCCTGGACGTAACCGGCGGGCGGCTCCTCGTCGGGGCCGACGCAGACGACCTCGCCCTCCGGGCCGTACCAGACCGGGATCCGGTGGCCCCACCACAGCTGCCGGGAGATGCACCAGTCGTGCATGTCGTCGACCCAGTCGAAGTAGCGCTTGGCCAGCTCCGGCGGGTGGATCTTCGTCCGTCCGTCGCGGACCGCGTCACCGGCGGCCTTGGCCAGCGGGGAGACGTTGACGAACCACTGGAGCGAGAGCCTCGGCTCGACCACGGTCTTGCAGCGCGAGCAGTGGCCGACGGAGTGGAGGTAGGGCCGCTTCTCGGCGACGATCCGGCCTTCCTGGCGCAGCGCGGCCACCACTGCGGGCCGGGCCTCGAAGCGGTCGAGTCCCTGGAACGGGCCGTGCGCGGTGATCACGCCGCGCTCGTCCATGACGGTGAGGGAGGGCAGCGAATGGCGACGGCCGATCTCGAAGTCGTTCGGGTCGTGCGCGGGGGTGACCTTGACCGCTCCGGTGCCGAAGGCGGGGTCGACGTGCTCGTCCGCGACCACCGGGATGCGGCGCCCGGTGAGCGGAAGCTCCACCTCCCTGCCGACGAGGTGCGCGTAGCGCTCGTCCGAGGGGTGCACGGCGACCGCGGTGTCACCGAGCATGGTCTCGGCGCGGGTCGTGGCGACGATGATCTCGTCCTCGCCCGAGCCGTAGCGGATCGAGACGAGCTCGCCCTCGTCCTCGCTGTGCTCGACCTCGATGTCCGACAGCGCGGTCAGGCAGCGGGGGCACCAGTTGATGATGCGCTCGGCGCGGTAGATGAGGCCGTCGTCGAAGAGCCTCTTGAAGATGGTCTGGACGGCGCGGGACAGCCCCGGGTCCATGGTGAAGCGTTCGCGTGACCAGTCGACGCCGTCGCCGAGTTTCTTCATCTGACCGAGGATCCGGCCGCCGGACTCCTCCTTCCACTGCCAGACGCGCTCGACGAAGGCCTCGCGGCCGAGGTCGTGACGGGACAGGCCGTCCTTGCCGATCTCACGCTCGACGACGTTCTGGGTGGCGATGCCCGCGTGGTCCATGCCCGGCAGCCAGAGCGTCTCCTGGCCTCGCATGCGGGCCCGGCGGGTCAGCGCGTCCTGGATCGAGTGGTCGAGGGCGTGGCCGATGTGCAGGACGCCGGTTACGTTCGGCGGGGGTAGGACGATGCTGTACGGCTCGCGCTCGCTGCTCGGTTCGGCGGTGAAGTAACCCTCGGACACCCAGCGCTCGTAGCTCCGGGTCTCCACGTCGGCGGGGGTGTACTGGGTAGGCAGCTCTGGCGTCGTCACGGTGTCCAATTCTAGAGACGTCCGGGTAGTCGATGTCCCCAAGTCCCGGCACTTGCCAAGGTGTATATACACCTTCTAACTTATCCATACATGTCATCCCTTTATCGGCGACTTGCCGACGAGCTGCGAGCCGGCATCTCGGACGGGACCTATCCGCCCGGCTCACGGCTGCCGTCGGAGAGCGATCTGGCGCGGCTCCACGGCGCCTCGCGGGGGACCGTCCGGCAGGCGTTCACGGTGCTGGCCGCCGACGGGCTGATCTCCTCGCGCAAGGGCACCCGCCGGCTGGTCCTGCAACCGGCGCTGGTGCAGAGCTTCAGCCAGCTGCACAGCTTCTCCCAGTGGGCGGCGTCGGTCGGCGAGGTGCCGGGCGGCCGGGTCATCTCGCTGGTCCGGCGCGAGCCGACGGACCTGGAGGCGGAGCGCCTCGATCTCGACCCCGGCGCGCGGATCTACCATCTGACCCGGCTCAGGCTGCTGTCCGGGCGGCCCGTGATGATCGAGCGCACCGCCTATGTCGAACGGGTCGGCGCCCTCATCGGCGGGATCGACGCCGACAACGAGTCCATCACCGCCCGGTTGGAGGAGCTGGGCGTGCTGTTCGCCCATGCCGAGCACACCGTCAGCGCGATCCCCGCCGAAACCGAGGACGCCCGGCTGCTCGGCGTCCGTCCCCGCACTCCGCTGCTGCGCGAGCTGCGCCGTACCACCGATCCCGAGAACCGGCCGCTGGAGTGGTCGGACGACCGCTACCTCGGCGACGCCGTCGCCTTCACCGTGCACAACTCGGTGCAGGCCAACACCCTCATCCGTTCCTCCGCCAAGGAGACCTCGGCATGAAAACCGCCTCCCCCATCACCTCACCGTCCCCCTCGGCGTTTCCCGCCGTCTGGTTGCGTGACAACTGCCCCTGCCCCGAGTGCCGTGACCCCCGCAACGACCAGAAGCTGTTCGGCGTCACGGACCTGGACCCGCGGATCGAGGTCGTCGAGATCGACGGCACCACGGTGACCTTCAGCGACGGCCACGTCGTCCGGTTCGACCCCGCGTGGCTGGCCGCCCACGCGCTGGACGGCACCGTCCCCGACGACCGGGCCGAGGACGCCAAGCGGCTGTGGGCCGTTCTCCCCCCGCCGGAGGGAAGCTGGTCCCGCTGCCTCTCCGACCCCTCTCACCTGCTGGAATGTCTCGACACGGTGCTGCACACCGGGTTCGTGCTGCTGCGCGGGGTGCCCGCGGAGCCGGGGAGGGTGCTGGAGGTCGCCGCTGTCCTCGGCTACGTCAGGGAGACCAACTACGGCAGGCTGTTCGACGTGCGGGTCGAGGCCACGCCGGTGAACCTGGCCTTCACCGGACTGCCGATCGGCCCGCACACCGACAACCCCTACCGCGACCCGGTCCCGACGGTGCAGCTGCTGCACTGCCTGTCCAACGCCGTGGCGGGAGGCGAGTCCGGGTTCGTCGACGGCTTCCACGCGGCCGCGCTGCTGCGCGCGGAGGATCCGGCCGCGTTCGAACTGCTGGCCCGCACCCCGGTCACCTTCCGGTACGGCGACGCGAACACCGAGCTGACCGCGACCCGCCCCATGATCGGACTGGATCCGCTCGGCAGGATCCGCGAGGTGAGGTTCAACAACCGGTCGTTGCGGCCGGTGCGGCTGCCGTACGAGCGGACGGAGGCCTTCTACGCCGCCTACCGCGCGTTCGCGGAGATCCTCGCCAGGCCCGGGCTCCAGGTGAACGTCCGGCTGGGCCCCGGCGACTGCGTGGTCTTCGACAACACCCGGATCCTGCACGCCAGGACCGGTTTCGCCGAGACCGGGGAGCGCCACCTGCAGGGCTGCTACGCGGACCTGGACGGTCTGGCCGGGAACCTGGCCGTGCTCCGGCGCCGGCAGGCCGTCGTCGAGCACCTGCGGGAGCTGTTCGAGGGGCCCGGCGCGGCCGACTATCTCGGCGAGGAGGTCACCCAGGCCGCGCACATGCTCCAGACCGCGGCGTGCGCGGTACGGGACGGGGCCGCGCCGGGACTGGTGGCCGCGGCGCTGCTGCACGACGTCGGGCACTTCACCGGGGAGATCACCGGGCACGACCTGATGGGCGGCACGGACAACCGGCACAGCCACGTCGGCGCCGACTGGCTCGGGCGGTGGTTCGGTCCCGAGGTCACCGAGCCGGTCCGGCTGCACGTGGCGGCCAAACGTTATCTCTGCGCGGTGGAGAGCTCCTATTACGACCTGCTGTCGGAGGCCTCGCGCTACACGCTCGGCGTGCAGGGCGGGCCGATGGGGGCCGAGGAGGTGGCCGGGTTCGAGGCCGAGCCGTACGCGCGGGACGCGGTGCGGCTGCGCCGCTGGGACGACGAGGCCAAGGAGCCGGGGCGGGTGGTCGCGGGCTTCGACGAGTACGCGGCGCTGCTGCACCGGCTGGTGCGGTAGGAAATCCGGCGGGGGCGACCTCCCCCGTGGCCTTCCCTGCCACACCCGGAGAACGGCGACGCCCCCGCGGGTCTCCTCCGCGGGGGCGTCGTCGTACGGATCGATCTAGGCGGACTTCTCGCGCGGCGTGCGCTGCTGCTTGTTCAGCTGGTCACGGGGCACGAGCGTCGGGTTGACGTGCTCCAGCACCGACTCCCGGGCGATGACGACGCGCGCCACGTCCTGCCGGGAGGGCACCTCGTACATCACCGACAGCAGGACCTCCTCCAGGATGGCGCGCAGCCCCCGGGCTCCGGTGCCCCGCAGGATCGCCTGGTCGGCGATGGCCTCCAGCGCGTCGTCGGTGAACTCGAGCTCGACGTTGTCCAGCTCGAACAGCCGGCGGTACTGCTTGATCAGAGCGTTGCGCGGCTCGGTGAGGATCTGGATGAGCGCGTCGCGGTCGAGGTTGTGCACGCTCGTGATGACCGGGAGGCGGCCGACGAACTCGGGGATCATGCCGAACTTCAGCAGGTCCTCGGGCATGACGTCCCCGAAGATGTCGGAGGCGTCGATGTCGTCCTTGGAACGGATGATGGCGTTGAACCCGATGCCCTTCCGGCCGATCCGGGACTCGATGATCTTCTCCAGGCCCGCGAAGGCCCCACCGCAGATGAACAGCACGTTGGTGGTGTCGATCTGGATGAACTCCTGGTGGGGGTGCTTGCGCCCGCCCTGGGGCGGCACACTCGCGGTGGTGCCCTCCAGGATCTTCAGCAGGGCCTGCTGCACGCCCTCGCCGGAGACGTCGCGAGTGATCGAGGGGTTCTCGCTCTTCCGAGCGATCTTGTCGACCTCGTCGATGTAGATGATGCCGGTCTCGGCCTTCTTGACGTCGTAGTCGGCGGCCTGGATCAGCTTGAGCAGTATGTTCTCGACGTCCTCGCCCACATAGCCCGCCTCCGTCAGGGCGGTGGCGTCGGCGATGGCGAACGGCACGTTCAGCATCTTCGCCAACGTCTGGGCGAGCAGTGTCTTGCCGGAACCGGTCGGGCCCAGCAGCAGGATGTTGGACTTGGACAGTTCGATGCCGTCGTCACGCCCGCGCTCGCCGGACTGCACCCGCTTGTAGTGGTTGTAGACCGCCACCGAGAGCGCCTTCTTCGCCTGGTCCTGACCGATGACGTAGGCGTCGAGGAACTCGTAGATCTCCCTCGGCTTCGGCAGACTGTCCCACTTGAGCTCGGAGGACTCGCTGAGCTCCTCTTCGATGATCTCGTTGCAGAGATCGATGCACTCATCGCAGATGTATACGCCGGGTCCGGCGATGAGCTTCTTGACTTGCTTCTGGCTCTTCCCACAGAAAGAGCACTTCAGCAGGTCTCCCCCGTCGCCGATGCGTGCCACCCCAGATACTCCTTTGCGTGGGACCGCCCTGGCTGTCGCGGTCCGTTTCTTCCGACCGGCCCGATACCCGGTACGAAAAGTCATCCCGCTCAGGTTTCGACGTTACCGTCTTCTGAGCCCTCAGTGAGCCCCCTAGCGGCGAGTCGCACCGGAAGGTGCCCAATTGGGCACCGTTCCGGTGCGATAGGCCTCATTAAGAGGCTATGGCCTTGGCGAGCTTCTTGCGCGACGGAATGATGTCGTCGATCAGCCCGTACGCCTTCGCCTCCTCGGCGTCGAGGATCTTGTCGCGCTCGATGTCCTTGCGGACGTCGGCGGCGGTCTTGCCCGAGTGCCGAGCCAGGATCGTCTCCATCTGCGAGCGCATCCGCAGGATCTCGCGCGCCTGGATCTCGATGTCGCTTCCCTGGCCACCGCCCTCGGTCGAGGGCTGGTGGATCAGCATACGGGCGTTCGGCAGGGCGAACCGCTTGCCCGGCGTGCCGCCGGCCAGCAGGATCGCCGCGGCCGAGGCCGCCTGACCGAGGCAGACCGTCTGGATCTCCGGCCGGACGAACTGCATCGTGTCGTAGATCGCCATCATGGCGGTGAACGAGCCGCCCGGCGAGTTGATGTAGATGCTGATGTCGCGGTCGGGGTCGAGCGACTCCAGCGTCAGCAACTGCGCCATGACGTCGTTGGCCGAAGCGTCGTCCACCTGCACGCCGAGGAAGATGATGCGGTCCTCGAACAGCTTGTTGTACGGGTTCATCTCCTTCACGCCGTACGACGTGCGCTCGACGAAGGAGGGAAGAACGTAACGGCCGTTGATGTCTCCCGGCCGGATCAACTCACTCACCTTTTGCCCCTTCAGGAGACGGCGCCCGTGGAGGGCACCTGCCGAGCGCTGCGGACGACCTGGTCGATGAACCCGTAGTCCTTGGCCTCGTCGGCCGTGAACCAGCGGTCCCGGTCGGAGTCGGCCTCGATCAGATCGAGCGGCTGGCCCGTGTGGAATGCGATGCGCTCCGCAAGAGTCTTCTTGACGTAGAGCATCTGCTCCGCCTGGATGGCGATGTCGGCGGCGGTACCGCCGATGCCTCCGGACGGCTGGTGCATCATGATGCGGGCGTGCGGCAGGGCGTAACGCTTGCCCTTCTCACCGGCGCAGAGAAGGAACTGACCCATGGAAGCGGCCAGGCCCATCGCGACCGTGCACACATCGTTAGGTACATATTCCATCATGTCGTAAATCGCCATACCGGCGGTCACCGATCCGCCAGGCGAGTTGATGTAGAGCCAGATGTCCCTGTCGGAATCGTCCGCGGCGAGCAGAAGCAGCTCGGCGCAGATTCGGTTGGCGATCTCGTCGTTGACCTGGGTGCCCAGCACGATGATGCGCTCACGCAGCAGCCGCTGATAGAGCTGGTCTTCGAGCCTGAACGAGCCGTTCGACTGGCTCATCGACTCGGGCCCGGAGCCGGTCGGCTGGTAGAAGGTCGGCGGGCTGGTCACAGCGTCACCTTCCGATGCGTCGTAATCGATTGGCTTTGCTTGTGACCTTAACGCGCGCCGCCTACCGGACATGCCCCCTCCACGTGCTGTTCGCTGACGGCGCATGCTCCCCGCCGCGCTCCGGCCCCTGTCACCGGGCCGGGCGCCCCCTCGGCGATTTCCGCTCCGCTCGGCGTGTCGGCGCCCGCCGCACCGCCGAGACGGCACCGGAAGGGGCCGCAAGGCGTCGGAGACGGACGCCTGACCAGGCCTTTCCCAGATCTTTTCCGGTATTTTCGGAGACTGCGGGATCGGGGGGACCGGAACTCCCAGTCCTCCGGGCCGATCGGCCCGGACGGGCGCCTCATCCGGCAAGGGGAAGACCGGGAAGAGCGTGACGGCGGGCTTTCGCACCGGCCCCGCCTCTTGAGGGCGCGGCGGCCCCGCCTCGGGTCCACGGCCCGGCGCGCACCGTCCCGTGGGCCGCCCTCGCCCGCCCCTCGCTCCCGGCGCCCGTTCAGGGCACCCGGAACCGCCCCGTGACGACCCCCGCGGGCTCCTGCGGACCGTCCCGGGCCCTCGCGGCAGGTCTCGGGGACCGTCGTGGCGGGACGCGGGGGGTTCTCGCGGTGGAAAGGACCTGGAAAGGACGCGGAAAGGACGACGCCTCCACCGTGCCGGGCACGGCGGAGGCGTCGTGTGTCGCGGCGAGGCCTACTTCTCGGTCTCGTCGGCCTTCTCGGTCTCGTCGGCCTCGGCGGGCTCCTCCGCGGAGGCCTCACCCTTGGCGGGCTCCTCGACGGGCGGCTGGCCGTTGATCTCGGTGTAGATGGCCTTGAGGTCGACCTCCTGGCCGTCCTCGTCGACGACCTTGGCCGCGTCGCCCACGACGCTCTTGGCCTTGTCACGGACGATCTCGACCATCGCCAGCGTGAGCTGGTCGTTGTCGGCCAGGTGCTTGGCGAGCGTGTTGGGGGCGACGTTCATCTGCATGGCGCGGCGCACCACGAAGTCGGTCAGCTCCTGCTCGCTGACGCCGAGCTCCTCGGCCTTGACGATCTTGTCGAGCACGAAGCCGGTCTTGATCGCCTTGACGGCGCTCGCGTCGAACTCGGCGTGGCGCTCCTCCTCGGTGGTCTGGTAGAGGCGGAAGTACGCCTCCTTGCTCAGGCCACTGTCGGCGATCTGGTGCTCGAGGTTGTGCTTGCGGTTGTCGACCTCGGCCTTGAACGCGCTGTCCGGGATCGGGATGTCGATCTTGTCGAGGAGGGCGTCCAGGGCGTTCTCCCGGGCCTGGATGACCTGCTCGATCAGCTTGTTGCGGCGGGCCTGCTCGCGGATGCTGTCCTTCAGCTCGTCGAGGGTGTCGAACTCGCTGGCCAGCTGGGCGAACTCGTCGTCCAGCTCGGGGAGGACCTTCTCCTTGACGCTCTTGATCGTGATGGTGACCACGGCCTCCTCGCCGGCGTTCTGACCGCCGACCAGGCTGGTGGTGAACTCCTTGACGTCACCGGCGGACATGCCGGCCAGCGCGTCGTCCAGGCCCTGCAGCACCGAACCGGCGCCGACCTCGTAGGAGACGTCGCCGGCCTGCTGCTCCTCGATGTTCACACCGTCGATCGAGGCGGCCAGGTCCATCACGACGTAGTCGCCGTTGGCGGCGGGGCGCTCGACACCGGTCAGCGTCGCGAAACGCTGGCGCAGGCCGTCCAGCTGGGCGTCGACGTCCTCGTCGGACACCGCGGCGACCGGGACGGTGACCTCGATGCCCTCGTAGTCGGGGACGTCGAAGTTCGGGCGGACGTCCACCTCGGCGGTGAACTCGACCTGCTCGCCGTCGTCGATCTTGGTGACCTCGATCTCCGGCTGGCTGACCGGGAAGATGTCGCTCTCGTCGACGGCCTGGCCGTACAGCTTCGGCACCGCGTCGTTGAGGGTCTCCTCCAGGACCACCGCGCGGCCGAAGCGCTGCTCGATGATCCGGGCCGGAACCTTGCCGGGGCGGAAGCCGGGGACGCGCACCTGCTGCGCGACCTTCTTGTACGCCGCCTGCAGGCTCTCGCCGAGCTCCTCGAACGGCACCTCGACAGTGAGCTTGACCCGGGTCGGGCTGAGCTCCTCGACAGCGGTCTTCACGGGGTGGTCTCCTTGATCAAGCTTCGAGTGATCGCGGGCGCGTCAAGTCGTACGGCTACCGCGGTAAGCTCGCGCGCCGCGCCCACATGAGCGGCATCCGGGCACAGCCGTCGCGACATGCGAGATTAGGGCATGCTCCACTGTGGCGGGTGTCCAGCGCCGCTGGCCAGTCTAGGGCAGAGCCACACCTCGGGGCGACCGGTGCTTGTTCAGTTCTCCTTGATGATTCGCCGCAGAATGTCGGTCGTCTCCCCCGGAGTGGTGCTCACCGCGCACAACCGCTCCATGACCTCGCTGTAGCGGTCGACCTCTTCGCGCTTGTCGAGGTAGAGGGCGCTGGCCAGCTGCTCGACGTAGACCACGTCGGGAAGCTCGCTGTCCTGGAAACGCAGCACGCTGAAGGCCCCGCCCTCCGCGCTGTGACCGCCGAAGCTGAACGGCATGATCTGAATCGTGATGTTCGGCTGGCGCATGAGGTCGAGCAGATGCTCCAGCTGCGCCCGCGTCACCTCCGCGCCGCCGATGGGACGCCGGAGCGCGGCCTCGTCGATGACCGCCCAGAAGAACGGTCCATCGGGACGTTCGAGGACCTGCTGGCGCTGCATCCGCAGGTCGACGCGGCGTGCGATCTCCTCGGGGGCGATGCCCGCACTTCCCGCGGTGATGACGGCCCGGGCGTACTCCTTCGTCTGGAGCAGGCCCGGCACGAACTGCACCTCGTAGGTGCGGATCCGGGAGGCCGCCTCCTCGAGGCCGACGTAGGTCTGGAACCAGGAGGGCAGCAGGTCGTTGAACCGGTGCCACCAGCCCGGTTCGTTCGCCCTGAGCAGCAGGTCCATGATCGCGGCCCGCGCCTCCTCGTCCTCCACCCCGTAGAAGGTGAGCAGGTCCGCGACGTCGCGCTCCCGCAGGCCGACCCTGCCGAGCTCCATCCTGCTGATCTTGGATTCGGAGCCCCTGATGAGGTGGCCCGCCTCCTCTCGCGACAGGCCCTTGGCCTCGCGAAGCCGGCGCAGTTGGGAGCCCAAGAGAATACGCAGAGCTGTGGGACCCGAGCCCGGTTGAACCTGCGTCACTTCGCCTCCCTCTGTACTTGGGCCAGCGCACACAGTGTCACCACTTCCGGCCGTCGTGACAAGGTCTCAACTCCGTGTCCGATTCGCCAACCTCTCATGATGACCGTTAATACAGCTGCACATTGCAACTGCACGTGCATTTGGGTCTTGCAGCGGACGTGCCCGTGACCCATGATGGCCTAGTGCATATTGGGCTTATGGTGCACTAGCTCTTAAAACTCACAACTCGCACGGAGACTCACGATGACAGCGGGAGGTACCGGCAGGATGGTGGAGGAGCCGCATTCGGCTGCCGGCTACCTGCGGACGACCCGCGCGGTCAGCTTCGACGAGCTCCTGGCGGCCGGTCACTCCGGGGCCACGGCGTGCCCGCTGCCCCGGCAGGCCGACTCCGTGAAGACCGCCAGGGATGTGACCAGATCCACACTGAGCGACTGGGGACTGGCCGAGCTGAGCGATGACGCGGCGCTGGTGGTTTCGGAACTGGTGACGAACGCGGTCCGTTACGCACTGTGCCCGCCGAGCCGGATCGAGACCAACCCGATCACCCTGGTGCTGCTGCACATGTCCCCCCACGTGCTCCTGGCCGTGGCCGACCCCAGCGACGAGGTCCCCACCCCCAAGGAGCCCGACTTCATCTCCGAGAACGGCCGCGGCCTCTACATCGTGGAGACCTACAGCAAGTGCTGGGGCTGGGACCACCTCAACCGCGGCGGCAAGGCCGTCTGGGCCCTTTTCAGCGGCGCCTCCTGACCCTCCCCACGCCCCTGGCCGCCGATCGCGAACCGGCGCGGGGCCCGCACGCCCTCGTCGTCCCCGTCTCGCCGTCCCCGTGAGGGAACCCCGGTAAGGGGTCGCGACCTGCCTGCCCGGGTGCCGCCGGGTTCGACGCCCCGGCACGCCGACGACACACTCACTGCGGCCGACGGGACGGGCCCCGAAGAGCCGATGTCCGCGTCGGGCACGCCACGGGCACGAAAGATCGCAAAGTTTTCCGACAGCAGGACAGCAGGAAGGCCAGGCCACCCGAACCCGGGTGACCTGGCCTTCCATGATCTGAGCGGACGACGGGAATCGAACCCGCGTAGCCAGTTTGGAAGACTGGGGCTCTACCATTGAGCTACGTCCGCGCGAGCCGGTGTCAGTCTGGTCTAGACTTCATCCGGTCGTCAGGGCGTAATCGTACCGGAGTTCTGGAGCGTGCGCGCACCCGACGGACCGGGGTGTGGCGCAGTTTGGTAGCGCACCTGCTTTGGGAGCAGGGGGCCGCAGGTTCAA
Source organism: Streptosporangium sp. NPDC051022 (assembly GCF_040683035.1). Classification (NCBI taxonomy): domain Bacteria; kingdom Bacillati; phylum Actinomycetota; class Actinomycetes; order Streptosporangiales; family Streptosporangiaceae; genus Streptosporangium; species Streptosporangium sp. NPDC051022. The sequence goes on from NZ_JBFBCF010000025.1 coordinate 12,815, forward strand.
ATCCTGTCACCCCGACGCGACGTACGAGGTAGAGGCCGTCTCCGGCATCCGGAGACGGCCTCGTCCGTTTTCCGGGTGATCCGGACGAGGACCGGGACGACGGGCCGGGAACGACGGCGCGCGAACACGCGGCCGGGCGGCGGGGCGGGAGATCCCGGGGATGGACCACGGACGGTGATGGGGCCGACACTTGGGGAAACCGATCCGTGGAGGCGCACGTGAACGAAGCCACCCGTGTCCTGCTCGACGAGTCCTGCATCCCGCGCAACTGGTACAACATCGTGGCCGACCTGCCCCTGCCCCCACCGCCGCCCCTGCATCCGGGCACGTTGCGGCCTGTCGGGCCGGACGACCTCGCGCCGCTGTTCCCGATGGAGCTGATCGCCCAGGAGACCGGCGCCGACCGGTTCGTACCGATCCCGGCGGGCGTCCGTGACGTCTACCGGCTCTGGCGGCCCACCCCGCTGGTCCGCGCCCGGAGACTGGAACGCGCCCTCGGCACCCCCGCGAGGATCTACTACAAGTACGAGGGCGGCTCCCCCTCCGGCTCGCACAAGTCGAACACCGCCGTCCCGCAGGCCTACTACAACGCGCGGGAGGGGGTCAGGCGGCTCACCACGGAGACGGGTGCCGGCCAGTGGGGCTCGGCGCTGGCGTTCGCGTGCGCGCAGTACGGCCTCGAGTGCGAGGTCTGGATGGTCCGCGCCTCCTACGACCAGAAACCGCACCGCGCGAGCCTGATGCGGGTGTACGGCGCGACCGTGCACGCGAGCCCGTCCCAGATGACCGGGGCCGGCAGGAGGATCCTGGCCGAGGACCCCGGATCACCGGGCAGCCTCGGCATCGCGATCAGCGAGGCCGTCGAGGTGGCCGGCGCGGCGCCCGACACCCGTTACGCGCTCGGCAGCGTGCTGAACCACGTGCTGCTGCACCAGACCGTGATCGGCGAGGAGGCATTGGAGCAGCTGGCCGCGTTCGGGGAGACGCCGGACGTGATCGTGGGCTGCACCGGCGGCGGCTCCAACTTCGCCGGGCTGACCTTCCCGTTCCTCCGCGAGAAGCTGGCCGGGAGGATCGATCCGGTGATCCGGGCGGTGGAGCCCGAGGCCTGCCCATCGCTCACCCGGGGCGCCTACGCCTACGACTTCGGCGACACCGCCGGGCTCACCCCGCTGCTGAAGATGCACACGCTCGGCCACGATTTCGTGCCCGACCCGATTCACGCGGGCGGCCTGCGCTACCACGGCATGTCCCCGTTGCTGTCACATCTGTACGAGCTGGGCATGTTCGAGGCGGTGGCCAAGAGGCAGAGCGAGTGTTTCGAGGCGGCCGTGCGCTTCGCGAGGGCCGAGGGGATCCTCCCCGCGCCCGAGCCCGCCCACGCGCTGGCCGAGACCGTCGCCGAGGCGCTGCGGTGCAAGGAGAGCGGCGAGCCGAAGGTCCTGCTGACCGCGCTGTGCGGACACGGCCACTTCGACCTGAACGCCTACGACCGGCACCTGTCCGGGCTGCTGGAGGACTTCGCGCTGCCCCGTGAGCGGATCGACGCGGCGCTGACCGGCCTGCCCGGGGCAGCCGATCCGTCCGGGCCGTCCGGGCCGTAGGCCGCATCGCGCGACCACATCGCGCGGACACCGGCGGGAAGCCGGGCCCCCTCTTCCGCCGCGGCGCCGCCAGGGCGTGCGAGGCGCCGGGATAACGGAAGAGGGGCATCGGCTTGACGCGGGAAGCCGTTGGAGACCAGGCTTACGCTGCGGAGAAATATCAAGAAATCTATGCCAAACCCGGATCCCGGACGTAGATCGTTCTTTACGATTCTCCATGAACGGTAGTCAAGTCGACCGGAGGGGAACGTGACGGGGCCCGACAACGTCATCAACGGCCGCACGAGTGGCCACCCCGGCCACCCGGGCGGCTCGGGCCCGGCGGTCCCCCGTTGTCACGGCGGCCACGTGAACACCACGGATCCGCTGCTCGCCGCCCGTGAACACCTGCTCCCGAACCAGCGGTGGAGCGAGTGAACCGCCGTTTCGTCGTCAAGGACCCGACGGCCTCGGCGCCGCGGATGAGCAGTCCGGCCACCATGCACGAACAGCTCTCGCTGCTCAACGCGGCGAGCAAGCGGATCGGCAGCACGCTGGACATGTTCGAGACCGGCAGGGAGCTGATGGACGTCGCCGTGCCGCGTTTCGCGGACGCGGCGGGCATCCTGGTGCAGGACCGGCTGGTGGCCGAGGGGGAGTTCCCGCAGCGCAGCATCGACGGCTCGGCTCCGGTGCGGCGGATCTCGGTCGGGGTCTCCAGCGCCGACCCCGGTGACTACGCCGACGCCTTCCCCGTGGACGAGGTCACCAGCTACGCGGCGTGGACGCCCTACGCCAGGTGCATGGCCACCGGCAACCCGATCCTCTACCCCCGCCTGGGCCGCAGGACCTCCGAGGAGATCGGGCGCTTCCGCAAGCGCGAGTCGGTCGCCCGGGTGCTGGAGGACAGCTCGTTCCTGGTGGTCCCGCTGAAGGCCCGCGGCCGGGTGCTCGGTTTCGTCATCTTCACCCGCAAGCCGGACAGCGAGCCCTTCGACGACCAGGACGTGAACCTCGCCGAGGAACTGGCGGCCAGGACCGCGGTCTGCCTCGACAACGCCCGGCTCTACAACCGCGAGCGCCGTACCGCGCTGACCCTGCAGAGCAGCCTGCTGCCCGCCGACCTCTACCAGCCGCTGGGCATGACGATCGCCTCCCGCTACCTGCCCGCGAGCGACCTGGTCGGGGTCGGCGGCGACTGGTACGACGTGATCCCGCTGCCCGGCTGCCGGGTCGCCCTCGTGGTCGGCGACGTGATGGGACACGGCATCAGGGCGGCCGCCACGATGGGCCAGCTCCGTACGGCCGCCAGAACGCTGGCCAGCCTCGACCTCGATCCCGCCGAGGTGCTGTTCCGGCTCAACCGGATGAGCCAGGACCTGGACGCCACCCAGATCGCGACCTGCGTGTACGCCACCTACGACCCGGTCACCCGGGCCTGCGCGATCGCCTCCGCCGGGCACGTGCCCCCCATCATCGTACGGCCCGGCGGCGAGACCGAGCTGCTGGAGCTGCCGTCCGGTGTCCCCCTGGGCATCGGCAACGACCCCTTCGAGATGCGTGAGCTGGTGCTGCCGCACGACTCGATGCTCGCCTTCTACACCGACGGCCTGGTGGAGAGCCGCGAGCGGGACATCGACCAGGGCATCGGCATGGTGCGCGACCTGCTGGCCGGCCGCCTCCAGGATCTGGAGGAGCTCTGCGACCTCACGATCGGCGCGCAGCGCCCGGGACACGAACGCGACGACATCGCGCTCCTGCTGGCCAGGGTGCGTGAGCTGGGCCAGGACGACGTCGTCGACCTCCTGCTCCCCTCCGACCGCCGCTCTCCGGCGCAGGCCCGCGCCTTCGTCCGCGCCACACTCACCGCCTGGCGGCTGGAGGCGGTCGCCGACACCGTCGAGCTCATGATCAGCGAGCTGGTGACCAACGCCGTCGAGCACGGCTCGGGCAGCGTCGAGCTGCGGCTGCTGCGCGGCCCGACGCTGGTGTGCGAGGTGACCGACCGTTCCTCGGCGCTTCCGGCCATGCGTGAGGCGGGCAGCGAGGACGACTCGGGGCGTGGGCTCTTCATCGTCAACTGGCTCGCCCACCGCTGGGGCTCCCGCATCACCCCGAAGGGCAAGGTCGTCTGGGTGGAGCAGCAGTTGCCTTGAGGACCCGGACGTGCCCCCGGGACACAGGGGTCCGGGGGCCGCCTCCGCGTGCCGGGCGGGGTCAGGACAGGGCTCTGCGCCTGAGGGCGGGAAAGCGCTGGGCCGCGCGGAGCGCGGTTCTGAAGGCGGCCCTGGCCAGCCGGTTGTCGTCGACGAACTGCCGGGCCGCCATGAGCGATCTGCGCACGGCGGCGAAGCCGTACTCGCGCATCCCGGCCTCGTAGCGCGCGATGGCCGCGACGGGATCCTCGCCGCTCAGCGCGTGGGTGAGCAGCTGGGCGTCGCGGAGGGCGACGTTGGCTCCGATGCCGCGCATCGGGGTCATGCTGTGGACGGCGTCTCCGAGCAGGGTGATGTTCGTGGCGGGCCAGGGGTCGATCGGAACCGAGGTCCGGATCGGCAGCAGGGAGACCGTATCCGGGGCGGACGCGGTGACCAGCCGCCGCAGGTCGGGGTGCCAGCCGGCGATCATCCGGGCCACGGTCTCCCTGAGCTCCTCGCCGGTCATGCCGGGCAGGCCGCCGGGGAAGCGGCCGTTCGCCGCGCCGAAGACCCACATGACGTAGCTGCCGGTGTCGTCGACCAGCGCGTCCTCCTGCTCGGCGCGCCCGGCGCCCGGGGGCGGGAGCGGGCCGCCGAAGTCCTGGGGGGCGGTGAACATGCCGCATCCCCTGGGCGGGATGATCATGTTCGGCCCCCGCCACAGCCGGGGCCGGACCAGGTCGCGGGTGGCGTCGGTGAGCGGGAACTTCCCGGCGACCGTGACGACGCCGGTGTCGATCCGCCTGGCGTGCGGGAGGTACTGCCGCCTGACCCGTGAGTTGCCGCCGTCCGCGGCCACCAGGATGTCCGCGGTCTCGGCCGTCCCGTCGGCGAAGTGCAGGGTGACGGTGCCGTCGGGGTCACGGGTGTAGCGCTCGTAGGTCCTGCCGAACCGGACGACGTCCGAGAGGCCGGTCAGCAGCACCCGGCGGAGGGCGATCCGGCTGACGGAGTGGTGGCCGTCCAGCGGGTCGGGCGCCCGCGGGGTCTCGAGCAGCAGCAGCCGGTCCATCTTCTCGGTGAGGAAGCCGAAGTCGTTCCCGCTCCTGCGGGAGGTCGCCAGGAACTCCTCCCACAGTGGCCGCGGCAGGCATTCGTGGAGCGCGCGGGCGCCGCCGGAGTCGATGTGGATGCGGTACCCCTGGAGCCGGTCCGCCGGGGTGCGGTCGCGCTCGTAGACCGCCACGTCCACGCCCGCGCCACGCAGTCCCTGCGCGAGGCAGAGCCCGCCGATGCCACCGCCGATGATCGCCACTCGCGAGTTCGTCATACCCTCACTATCGGCCGGATCGGCCGCGGGTGGGGTGCCGCTTCCGCCGGAAGGACCCGGCGGCGATCGGGGGCCCTGCCCGTCCCGCGGCAAGGATTCGTGTGAAGTGCCGCTCCCGGCGGGATAGGGGCGATCGTTCACGAGCCGGGGTGACCCGCGGGTACGGCCGCCCGCCTACCGGCGGCCCGACGGGTGGCCGGCGATCAGCGGAACGGCCCAGCGGGTCCGCCGGTCGGAGTCGATCAGCAGTGCGCGGGCGAAGGCGCTGAGCGGCACCGCCAGGATCGCCCCGATGGGCCCGAGCACGTAGGCCCACACGAACAGGGACAGCATGGTGACGGTGGTCGACAGGCCGGCCGACTCCCCCGCGTACTTGGGCTGGATCAGCGACTGGATGACGAAGTTCAGCACCGAGTAGACGACCACCACGGCGACCGCCGTGCCCGGCCCCGAGTCCAGCAGCGCCAGCAGCGTGGGCGGGACGAGCCCGACGACGAACCCGATGTTGGGGATGTAGTTGGTGATGAAGGCCAGCAACCCCCAGAGCAGCGGCAGCGGCACGCCCATGATCCACAGGGCGACGGCGTCGAGCACCGCCACGATGAGCCCGAAGACGCTGGAGACGATCAGATACCTGCAGGTCCCCCTGGCGAAGTCGCCCAGCGCGCCGACCAGGTCGGAGTGGGGCGGGCCCAGCGACCTGATCGCGTCGTGTACGGGGGTCGCGTCCAGACTCATCCCGAACACCAGCAGCGTGAGCAGGACGAGCGCCGAGCCGACGCTGAGCAGGCCGCCGAGGAAGCCCTGCAGCAGCGCGATCAGCGAGCCGGGGTCCAGCTTGCTCAGCGCCGTCCTGACCTGCTCCTGGGTGATGCCCAGGTGCGCGATCTGCCGGGCGACCGAGTCGATCAGCCGCTGGTACCGGTCGGCGTAGGACGGCAGCAGTTCCACGAGCCGCGCCACCGAGACGACCAGCGAGCCGAGCAGGGCGACGAGCAGCAGCAGGATCGTCAGCAGCGGGACCACTACCAGCACCCACGTCCTGGCGCCGCGGCGGCGCAGCCAGACGCGCAGCGGGCTCACCGCGATGGTGAGGGTGAGCGCGAGGAAGGCGGGACCCGCGATGTCGGCGACCGCCCTGACTCCGGCCAGCGCGACCACCGCGGCCGCCGCCCCCACCAGCAGCCTCAGGCCGCGTGACGACCCCTCACCCGCGGACGCTCGCACCATGGTCACACTATGGCGCCAGGCGCTCACCCCTGGCGTCCACCGCGCCGCGCCACCGCCCCGGATGCCGCCCGGAAGCCGCCGGGAAGTCACCTCGGCACCACGTCACGGTGGCCCCCGGCTGACGCAGGAATGGCCGTGGGATGAACCCTCGCGGCGGGCACCGCCCGCGACGCCGGTCATGCCCTTCGAGCGCGATGACTACCGGCCGCTCAGGGGTTACGGTCGAATTGAGGACCTGGGAGGGCATGATGACCATCGACGTACGCGAGGCCTACCGCCGTGCGCTGGACGACTTCGGCGCTCTCGTGCACAGGATCACTCCGGAGCAGTGGCAGAACCCGACCCCCTGCGTGGACTGGGACGTTCGCGCCCTGGTCAACCACGTGGTCGGCGAGAATCTCTGGGCTCCAGAACTGCTCTCCGGGCGCACCGTGGCTGACATCGGCGACGCCTTCGACGGCGACCTGCTCGGCGACGACCCGCTGAAGGCGTTCGACACCTCGGCCGTGGCGGCCGTCCAGGTGGCGAGCGACGAGGGGGCGCTCACCCGTGTGGCGCACCTGTCGTTCGGTGACGTGCCCGGCAGGGAGTACATCACCGAGTTGTTCGCCGACGCCCTCATCCACACCTGGGACCTGGCCCGTGCCATCGGCGCCGACGAACGCCTCGACCCCGAACTGGTCGAGGCGTGCGCGGCGTGGTTCGCGGGCGCGGAGAACGGTTACCGCCAGGCCGGGGTGATAGGAGAACAGCAACCGGTGTCCTCGGACACCGACGCCCAGACCCGGCTGCTCGCCTCCTGGGGCCGTCGCGGCTAGCGCCCCGTCGGCCGCTTGCCGTGGTTGGCCCGGTGCTTCTTGCGGGCCCGGCTCTTGCGCGCTCGTTTGCCCATGTCGGCCACCCCTTTCCCGAGGTCCGCACGGGAACCGCGGGACCCGCTTTCCACGTTCCTCCGCCTCGGGCCTCCGTACAAGGCCCGGGAACGATTGCCCGACGGCCGCAGCGTCCCGACGGACCGGTGGAGCGGTGGACCGGCGGGCGCGGGCCTGGAAGGCGGTTCGTTCTAGGCTTCGGTCGCATGAGCGAGAAGCTGATGGAGCGCTGGCGGTCCCTGGCCGGGACCGAGGCGGACCACCTGGGCAGGGAGTTGATCACCCGGTACGGCGAGCCGCACCGCAAATACCACACGACCGAACATCTGTGGGCCGTGCTGGACCACGTCGACGCGCTGGCGGCCCATGCTGCCGCCCCGGATCTGGTACGGCTCGCGGCCTGGTTCCACGACGCCGTCTACGATCCCACGCGCGGCGACAACGAGGAGCGCAGCGCCCGGCTGGCCGAGCGCGCGCTGCCCGAGCTGGGACTGCCCGCCGAGGAGGTGGCCACGGTGGCCCGGCTGGTCAGGCTGACGCTGACCCACGCCCCCGAACCGGGCGACGCCGACGGGGCGGTGCTGTGCGACGCCGATCTGGCGATTCTGGCCTCCCCGCCGGAGGAGTACGCGGCCTACGCGGCCTCGGTGCGCGAGGAGTACTCCTTCGTTCCCGACGAGGCCTTCCTGGAGGGCAGGGCCGCCGTGCTGCGTTCCCTGCTCGACCTTCCGGTGATCTTCCACATCGCCGATCTGGAGGTCCGGGCGAGGGAGAACATCGGCGCCGAGCTCGCGCGGCTGTGAACGGCAACCCACCGGGATCAAACATTTGACCCTAAGCTTTCTGTGGCAATTTGCTGGAACATGGTGGATCGAGGAGTGGGTCGATGCTCGCTCAGCAGCGGCAACAGGTGATCGTGGAGCGGGTGCGCGGCAGCGGCGGGGTCAGGGTCGCCGACCTGGTCCGCGAGTTCGGCGTGTCCGACATGACGATCCGCAGGGACCTGGAGGCGCTGGCGGAGCGCGGGCTGATCGAGAAGGTCCACGGCGGGGCCACCGCCACGGGCCTCGGCCCGGCCGAGGAGTCCGGGTTCACCGCCGGGCCGGTGCGCCGGCGGGCGGAGAAGGAGGCGATCGCCCGGCACGCGGCCGGGCTCGTCCGGCCCGGCACGGCCGTCGCGCTCTCCGCGGGGACGACCACCTGGACGCTCGCCCATCTCCTGGTGGAGGTGCCCGAACTGACGGTGATCACCAACTCGATCCGGGTCGCCGACGTCTTCCACCGCTCGCCCCGCGCCGACCGCACCGTGGTGCTGACCGGTGGCGTGCGCACCCCCTCGGACGCGCTGGTCGGCCCGATCGCCGTGGCGGCCGTCCGGGGGCTGCACGTGGACACCCTGTTCCTGGGCGTGCACGGCATGAGCGTCCGCGCCGGGTTCACCACGCCCGACCTGCTGGAGGCCGAGATCGACCGGGGGTTGATCGCCTCGGCCCGCCGTCTGGTGGTTCCCGCCGACCACACCAAATGGGGAACCGTCGGGATCAGCACGATCGCCGGGCTGGCCGAGGCCCATCTTGTGATCACCGACTCGGGTCTCGCCGAGGAGGCCCGCGAGGAGATCGCCGCCCGGGTGGGCGAGCTGATCGTCGCCGAGCCCCACCGGGAGAGCGGGACAGCGGAGCGCTGAAAGGCGCGGGCGGACCGTGCACCCCCTCCCCATGATTATCACGAAACGATCACCACTTTATCTCGACTTGGGGTCGCATTACCCCCCGCTTTACCACTACTATCCTCACGCATCGGACAAAAGGTTCGATATGCCTAATCTCAGGCGCCTCGCCTGAGAGCCGGGGACCCACGCATTTGGGGTGAACCACTTCGGTGGAAGGGCTCTCTCCAGCCCGAACCCGTCAGCTAACCCGGTAGGCGTGAGGAGAGGAGAGCTGTGGCGGCTCTGTCCCCCACGTTCCGACGTCACATGACCCTGACCGTCTGCGCGGTCGCGGTCCTCGCCTTCGTCCTGAGCGCGGCGGCCGCGGGCAACGCGGCGCCCAAGCCGGCCGAACCCGAGCTCCGCGCGGAGCTGGCCCGGCTGAACAAGAAGGTCGACAAGCTCATCGAGGCCTACGCGGCCAAGCGGGAGTCGCTGAGAAAGGCCCAGAAGGCCGAGGAGACCGCCAAGGCGGACCTGCGCAAGGCCGAGGAGGCCTACGCCGAGGCCGGCAAGCGGGTCGACTCCATCGCCCAGCTCCGCTACCAGAGCGGCCCCGTCGACCTGCCCACGATGCTGTTCGCCCCCAGCATGAGCGGCGCCGCCGTCATGGAACAGCTCACCGCCCAGCAGAGCGCCTATCTGGAGGGTTTCGCGCGCAGCCGGGATCTGATGAAACAGGCCGCGGACAAGGCGGCCGTACTCACCGAACGGATCGGTCAGGAGGCCAGGACGGTGGAGGCCCAGCGCCAGGAAGCGGAGAAGATGATCCGCGGCATCCAGGAAAAGCTCGACCGGCTCGTTCCGACGGGCTCGGGCCGCCTCACCGACGGCGGCTGGGCGCCCCAGCTCCCCACCGGGGAGGACAACATCACCGACCGCACCCGGATCATGCGCGAGGCCGTCGGGCGGGCCTTCAAGCTTCCCCACGAGGTCGGCTGCTACCGGGCGGAGAACGACGGCGGCGAGCACCCCCTCGGCCGCGCCTGCGACTTCATGATGAGCACCGGCGGTTCCCTGCCCTCGGCGGAGAACGTCGCGCTCGGCGACGAGATAGCCGCCTGGGCCATAAAGAACAAGGCCCGGCTCGGCGTCAAGTATGTGATCTGGCGCCAGCGCATCGACACCGGTTCGGGCTGGCGCGGTATGTCGGACCGGGGCGGGATCACCGCCAACCACTACGACCACGTCCACATCTCGATGTACTGAGGCCTCCGGCGGGCCCCGTGCCCGCCCCGGCCGGGGGCCCGCCCCGGATCCCCGGCCGGTCCCGGCTCCCGCCCCGGCCGCTCCCGGCCTCCGGCCCGCCCGGGGCCCGGCAGGTCCCAGGATCTCCCGCCCCCTCCCGCCCCTCCTGGGCCGTTCAGGGCCGTTCGGGGCCGGGCCGGGCGCAAAACCGTATGACAGCGTTCGCGCGTGCGGCCAGGATGAGATCCATGACAAACGACCGCGTCGCTCCCCCGCTCATCGCCGACGAGGCCGCCATGCTGTACGCGTGGCTGGACTGGCATCGGGAGACCCTGGCGCTCAAGTGCACGGGGCTGTCGCGGGAACAGCTCGTCCTGCGTCCCGTCAAGCCCTCCGGGCTGTCCCTGCTGGGACTGGTCCGCCACATGACCGAGGTCGAGCGTCACTGGTTCCGCAACGTCCTCCACGACCAGGAGGCGCCGCCGTTCTACTACACCGAGCAGGAGCCCGACGGCGACTTCGACCTGCTGGACTCCTGCCCTGCCGAGGAGGCCCTGGCCTGCTGGCGCGCCGAGGTCGACGACGTCCGCGAGCTCTACGCCGGACTGTCGCTGGACACCCTGGGCAGGCGGCAGCGCAGGGGGCAGGACGTCTCACTGCGGTGGATCCTCGTGCACATGATCGAGGAGTACGCCCGGCACAACGGCCACGCCGACCTCATCCGCGAGCGGGTCGACGGCGTCACGGGAGAGTAGTGCCCGCCGAGGTCTCCTCGATCGCCTCGGCGATGAGCCGGTCGAGGTGGGCCAGGTCCGGCGGCCTGGCCGTGGCCGCCTCGGCGAAGCGGGTGAGCAGCCGGGCCAAGACCTCGCGGTCCGCCTCGTCCCAGTCGGCGATCAGCCCGTCCAGGTAGGTCCGCCGGGAGTCGACGACCACCTGGCGCACCCGCCGTCCTCGCGGGCTCAGCACCAGCCTGGCCCGTCTGGCGTCGACCTCGGACTCCTCACGTGCCACGAACCCCGCGCCGATCGCGTCGTTGACCAGTCTGCTGGCGGTCGAGGGGTCGACGTCCAGTTGCTCGGCGACGGCTCCCACGGTCACCTCGGACACGTCGAGACTCAGCCTGTGCACGGCGTTCACGACCATCACGTTCGACATCTGCACCGCTCGCTGCGGGTCGGCGGCCTTGCGCGTGCGCAGCGGGCGTGCCCAGATCCGGCGCAGCCGGAACAGCGCCCCGTCGATCGCCGCCCCCGGCGTCCCGTCCTTCACGGCGTAACCCTATCGGCGTGTACGGCCCCCGCCGGGCGCCGCACGCCGTCGCACATCGTGGGTTCGCGGAGTTCGCGGAGTTCGCGGGGCTCAGCCGGCGAGGCGGACCGGGTTGACCAGGTCGGCGTACATCAGCAGGCCGGCCATGACGACCATCACGAGGGCGATCGCGTAGGTCAGCGGAAGCGCCTTGGCGATGTCCACGTGACCGGGTGCGGGACGACGGGTCACCCTGGCGAAGGCCCGCTTGAGCCCCTCCCACAGGCCGCCCGCGATGTGGCCGCCGTCCAGCGGGAGCAGCGGGATCAGGTTGAACAGGCCGATCGCCAGGTTGAAGCCCGCCAGGAGGTTGATGAAGGTGGAGACCTTGTTCTCCAGCGGGGCGGCGGAGGCCGCGATCTCCCCGCCGATGCGGCCCGCGCCGATGATGCCGATCGGGCCGTTCTTGTCGCGCTCCTCACCGGAGAAGGCGGCGTTCCAGACGCCGACCATCTTCTCGGGGAAGCGCAGCAGCGAGCCCGCGGTCGCCGCGGTGAGGTCCCGCATCTGGGTGACCACGGCCCCGAGGTCCTGCCGCTCGACGGCCGTCCTGGGGCTGACGCCCAGATAGCCGACACCCTTTTCGATCTTGCCCGGCTCGTCCAGCGACTCCCTGTCCTGGGCGATGAGCGTGGCGTTCAGGGTCATCGGCTGCCCGTCCCGCTGGATCCCGATCGCGACCGGTCCCGCACCGTGGCTCCGGATGGCCCGCGTCGCCGCGTCCCAGGTCGGGGTCTGCCTGCCGGACACCGACACGATGACGTCACCCGGCTTCAGCCCGGCCGCCGCGGCGGGGCTGGGCCGGTCCGTCTCGGTGCACTTGGGGTTCTTCTCGTACTCGGCGGTGGTCTTGACGCACTCGGGAACCGACGACACCTGGTTCTTCAGCACGGTGACGCCGAAGCCCATCTGCACGACGGCGAACAGCACGAACGCCAGCACGAAGTTCATCGCGGGGCCGCCGGCCATGACGATGACCTTCTGCCACCACGGCTTGCGGTAGAAGACCCGGTTCTCGTCGCCCGGCTTGACCTCTTCGAGGGCCACGTCGCGGGCGTTCTCGATCAGGGACTGCCAGGGGCCCGTGGAGGTCGAGCGCACCTTGCCTGGGGCGTCGGTCGCCCGGGGCGGGAGCATGCCGATCATCCGGATGTAGCCGCCGAGCGGGATCCACTTCACGCCGTACTCGGTCTCGCCCTTGCGGCGCGACCACATGGTGGGGCCGAAGCCGACCATGTACTGGGTGACCTTGACGCCGAACAGCTTGGCGGGCCCCAGGTGACCCAGCTCGTGCAACGCGATCGACGCCATCAGCCCGAAGAAGAAGACGGCGATCCCGAAGAGCCAGCTCATAGGTTCCTACCCCCCGGTCGCGGAGCCGTCGACAACGCCCCATAAGAGATTAGCCCAATTCCCCGGGGGTCAGCCTCCCTGAGAGCCGGGCCTTCCCGATCCGGCCACTTGCGCGGGCTTTACCGAACCGGGAGACTGCCTCAACGGTGAGCGACTACTCGATCACTCTGCGGGAGTACGGGGCGAGGGGAAGAATTTGATCGGAATCCTGGTTGCCGCGCGCCAGCCCATGGTCCGCCGGGGCCTGGTGGCCTCGCTGGACGGCGAGGCCGACCTGAGGGTCGTCGCCGAGGTCGGCGACGGCGAGGCCGTCGTGCCGGCCGCCCTGGAGCACGGGCCCGACACGGCGATCGTCGACCTGGATCTTCCGGGTGCCGACGGGTTCACCGTGGCGCTCGGGCTGCGCGAGAACACTCCGGACTGCCGGGTCCTGCTGCTGTCGCAGCGGCCGAGGCCGGGACTGGTCCGCCGGGCCTTCGCCGTCCACGCGCTGGGCTTCATGAGCCTGGACGCTAGCCCGGAGCAGCTGGCCGACGGCGTCCGCCTGGTCGCGGCCGGGCGGCGGGCGGTGGACCCCGAGCTCGTGGTCGCCGCACTGGAGGCGTCGGACAACCCGCTGACCCGCAGGGAGATGGAGGTGCTCAGGCTGGCCGCCCAGGGCGCGAGGTCGAACGAGATCGCCGAACAGCTCTTCCTGTCCGTTGGAACGGTCCGCAACCACCTGTCGCGGATCATGTGCAAGACCCAGGCGCGCAGCCGCCTCGACGCCGTGCGCATCGCCAGCGACTCCGGCTGGCTGTGACCCCTGTGACCCCTGTGCCCCCCTGTAACCCTTGCTGCCCCTCTGTGGCCCCTGTGACCCCTTGTGGCCCGCGTGCCCCCGCGGCCCGGCCGTCCGGGGAGAGGGGCCTCAGGGGCGCCAGATGAGGATCAGCGCGCAGTCGTCGTTGTGCCCGGCCGACATGGAGGCGACCAGGTTGCGGGCGCCGCCGCGGAAACCGGAGGGCAGCAGGCGCTCGGCCTCCCCCAGCAGACGGTCGAGGCCGGCGTCGATGTCGCGTCCCGGCTGCTCGATCAGCCCGTCGGTGTAGAGCATGAGCGCGTCGCCCTTGCGGAGCATCCCCCGGTCGGGTTCGCAGTGCAGGTCGGGAACGATCCCCAGCACCACGCCCTTGGCCGGGGAGACCCGCCAGGTGCCGGTGCCCGAATCGAACTTGACCACCGGCGGGTGACCTGCCGAGGTGATGACGTATTCGCCCGTCGCGAGGTTGAGCCGTACGTGGACGGCCGTGACGAAGCCCTCGGCCTCGCGCTGGCGGTGGAGGTAGGTGTTGCAGGCCCCGAGGAAGTCGGTGACCGAGCCGAGCAGGCCGCCGAAGGTCCCCGACAGCATCAGCGCCCTGGTGCCCGCGTCGACGCCCTTGCCCGACACGTCGACCAGGGCGAGCTCGACCGTGTCGCCCTCGCGCATGGAGACCAGGAAGTCGCCGCCGAAGGAGGACCCGCCCGCCTGGTTCAGCACCACCCGTGAGTCCCAGTCCTTGGGCAGCCGGGGCAGCTCGCTCTGGCTCTTGAGCCGGTCGCGCAGCTCCAGCAGCATCACGTCGCCGCGCAGGCCCTGCACGCCGAGCTTGCCCCTGGTGCGGGCCATCAGCGCGGCCAGCACGCCGGTGAACCCGAAGGTGGCCAGCAGGCCGGGGCCGATGTGCCCGACCCCGCGCACGACCCCCAGATAAAGGAGCACGAGGGCGACCGCGCACAGCAGCTTGGCCAGGCTGCGCAGCCTGAGCTGGAGACCGCCGACGAGGGTGATCGGGATCAGGAGCGCCGGGGAGAACCACTGCATGGAGACCTTGGCGGCCAGTCCTCCGAGCACCAGGGTGAGCACGATCAGCGTGATGAGCAGGTTGCGGTCACGGGCCAGCGGCCCGCGGCGCAGGAACCGGACGATGGGCACCAGGAAGGGGACCCGCACCAGGAACGCGCGGAGCGCCGGAGGGATCAGCGGCACCGGACGGGAACTCATGATGCGCTCGACTGTATCGGGCCACCCCCCGTTTCGGCAGCCCACTTGACCAATGCCTTGATCATTAAGGGCGGATATTGAATGGCAGGAAGGGTTTGTCCCATCTACCGTAGGAAAAATGAGCCTTAGCCTGCGCCCCTTGACCGAGAGCGACTACTCCACCTGGATCACGGTGGACGAGGAGGCGTTCGGCAACGCGATACCGCCGCACCGGCGGGAGCTCTTCAAGGACGTGACGGAGTTCGACCGCTCGCTCGGCGCGTTCGAGGACGACCAGCTCGTCGGCGTCACCTCCGTGTTCAGCTTCACCATGACCGTGCCCGGTGGACCGCTCCCGGTCGCCGGGGTCACCTCGGTCGCCGTACTGCCCTCGCACCGCCGCCGGGGCGTGCTGTCGGCGCTCATGACCCGCCAGCTGAGCGACATCCGCGAGCGCGGCGAGGCGGTCGCGGCGCTCTACGCCTCGGAGGCGGCGATCTACGGCCGCTTCGGGTACGGCAGGGCCGCCGACAACCTCTTCTTCGACATCCCCACGCACAGCGCGGGCTTCGTCAAGCACGCCCCGTCCGACCCCTCGCTGCGGTTGCGCATCGTCAGGCCCGCCGAGGCCAGGAGCGTCTTCGAGAAGGTCTTCGAGGCCGCGCTCGACGGCCGCCCCGGGCTCTACGCCCGCACGCCGGAACGCTGGAACGCGATTCTGTCGGACCACGAGGCCGACCAGGGAGGCTCCGGGCCGCTGCGCGCCGTGGTCGTCGAGGACGACCGGGGCCCTCGCGGCTACGCGCTCTTCCGGATCAGATCGGGCATCACCGATCACGACACGCCGAGCGGCGAGCTGCGGCTCAAGGAGCTGTTCGGCCTGGACCCCGCGGCCTACGCGCTGCTGTGGCGGCACGTGCTGGACCGCGACCTGGTCTCCAGGGTCAGGGTCGCGCAGCGGCCGGTCGACGATCCGCTGATGCACCTGCTCGCCGAGCCGCGCCATCTCAACGCGGGCTGGCTGGACGAGCTGTGGATCCGCCTGGTGGACGTCGAGCGCGCGCTCGCCTCGCGCCGCTACTCGGCGCCGGTGGACGTGGTGATCGAGGTCGAGGACACGCTGTGCCCGTGGAACGCGGGCCGGTGGCGGCTGTCGGCCGGCACCTCGGGCGCCCGGTGCGTCCCCGCCGGCGACGCCGAGGCCGACCTGAGGCTTCCGGTCGCCCTGCTGGGCGCGGCCTATCTGGGCGGCCGCGCGCTCACGGGAGCGCAGGCCGCCGGCCTGGTGCACGAGTCGCGGGCGGGGGCGGTGCGGGAGCTGTCGACCGCGATGTCCTGGGAGCCCGCTCCCTGGACGGGCCTGATCTTCTGATCCGGGCCCGCCGGGGCGCCATGCCCGGCGTGCCTCCCGGTGGCCGTGATCCGGCGGGCCTCCCCGCTCCCCTTGCCCTCCTCCGGCCTCCCCCGGTCTTCCCGAGGGCTCGCGGGGCGCGGGCCGTACGGCGCCGGAGACGGAAAGGGGCCGGGAGGCCCCGGGCGCGCGGGTTATGGTGAGGCATGGCACTGCAGAGCTTGCAGATAAACGCGATCACCGCGATGCGCGCCCGCGACGTCTCCCGGCCCACCGAGGAACAGCAGGAGGCCGCCGAGAGGCGGCCTCTGCGGGACGAGACGCAGCGCAGGGAGTCCCCGCGCCGCAAACAGGGCTGAGGATCAGGGCAGCGGCGGGAGCTGGCCGATCGTCTCGTAGGACGTCAACTGGGCGATCCGGCGGTTGTGCCGCTCGGCCCCCGAGTAGGGCGTGCTCAGGAAGAGCTCGATGAAACGGACCGCCTCGTCCTGTGAGTGCATCCGCGAGCCGACGCTGATCACGTTGGCGTTGTTGTGCTCGCGGGCGAGCTTGGCGGTGTCGTCGCTCCAGGCCAGGGCCGCGCGGATCCCGCGCACCTTGTTGGCCGCGATCTGCTCGCCGTTGCCCGATCCGCCGATGACGATCCCCAGGCTGCCCGGGTCCTCCGCGACCCCCTCGGCCGCGCGCAGCACGAACGGCGGGTAGTCGTCCTCGGCGTCGTAGACGAACGGGCCACAGTCCGTGACCTCGTGGCCGTGCTCCTTGAGCCAGGAGACGACGTGGTTTTTGAGCTCATAGCCGGCATGGTCGGCACCGATGTAGACGCGCACCCGCCCAGTTTCGCAGGTGCGGATGGCCCTCTTGACCCCCACCCCGGCTAAAGTAACGACCGGTATACTCCCGCAGCCCTTACAAGAGAGAGTCCCTCATGCGTGATATCCGAGTGGTCGGCGATCCGGTCCTGCGCACGCCCGCCGAGCCGATCGCCGACTTCGACCGGGATCTGCGCCGTCTGATCGACGAGATGTTCGACGTGATGTACGCCGCGCAGGGTGTCGGTCTGGCCGGACCGCAGATCGGCGTGTCGAAGCGGATCTTCGTCTACGACTGCAGCAACCGCAAGGGACACGTGATCAACCCCGTGCTGACCGTCGACGACGACACGGAGGTCGTCGACGAGGAGGGCTGCCTGTCGATCCCGGGACGCGAGACCGGTACCCCGATCTACGCCCAGACCCCTCGCGCGGCCGGGGTCACCGTCAGCGGGCTGGACCGCCTGGGCCGCCCGGTCCGCCTGAAGGCGAGGGGCCTGCTGGCGCGCTGCTTCCAGCACGAGACCGACCACCTCGACGGCACCCTCTACGTCGACCGTCTGGCCAAGAACGCGGCCAGGAAGGTCCTGCTCCAGGCCCCCTGAGCGTCTCGCGGGTCCCGGCGCCCCGCTCCTACGGCCCCTACGGCCCCGCTAGGGCCGGGGCACCGGATCGCCGGGGGCTCCGGAGACGGGAGCACGCCGGCGGCGGCGGAGCAGCGGCCAGGCCGCCAGGCCGAGGCCGGCGAGCAGCAGCAGCACGACCACGATCCACTCGTTGGAGCCGCCCGCGCCGTAGACGTGTCCCTGGCGGCCGGTGTCGAACGCCCTGACGGCCTGGCCGGGGGTGAAGGTGTTCCTGTCCCCGCCGTAGAACCCCACGTCGGGGCGGACGACGCGGCCGCCCCGGAACTCCCCCAGCCAGGTGCACTGCTCGTGGCCGGGATGTTCGACGCACTCGACGCGCCGGGCGGTGAAGGTGCCCCACGTGCCCTCCCCGCGGAAGGCCGCAAGCGCCGGGCCGAGATTCTGCACGGCCAGCAGCACCAGCAGCAGCCCTCCCGCGACGATCACCAGGTCGAACGCGGTCAGACGCGCGGTGCCCAATCTCATGAGGCGCCCTTCGGGAGAGACGACGCTTTCCTTACGAGTGCTTACGAGTGCCTGCAGAGCGTTTTACCCAGAAGGCCGTGTGATGACCGTCCTGTCCGCAAGCGGACTCGTCGCGGGACCCGTCCGCGCGTCCTTCACAGCTGGACCGATTTGATCTCCAGATACTCCTCCAGCCCGAACTCGCCCATCTCACGCCCCAGGCCCGACTGCTTGTAACCGCCGAAGGGGGCCCGCGGATTGAACCGGCCGCAGTTGACGGCCACCTGGCCGGCGCGCAGCCGCCGGGCCACCGAGATCCCGCGCTCCTCGTCCCCCGCCCACACCGCGCCCGCCAGGCCGTACGGGGTGCCGTTGGCGATGGAGACGGCCTCGTCCTCGCCCCGGGTGTAGGGGACGATCACCAGGACCGGGCCGAAGATCTCCTCCTGCTCGATCACCATCCCGGGCTCGACCCCGGCGAACACCGTCGGCTCCACGTAGAAGCCCCGTTCCAGGGGGCGGTCGGAGCCCCCCGCGACCAGCCGGGCGCCCTCCTCCTGTCCCCGGATGATGTAGCGGACGACCCGGTCGCGCTGCGCGGCGGAGACCAGGGGACCGATCCGGGTGAGCTCGTCGAAGGGGTCGCCGACGGTGTACTCGGCCGCGGCCCGGACGGCCAGCCCGACGGCCTCGTCGTATCGGTCCCGGTGGACGATCATGCGGGCCCACGCCGAGCAGGTCTGGCCGGAGTTGAGGAAGGCGTTGGCCACGGTCGCCTTGGTCGCGGCGGCCAGGTCCGCGTCCGGCAGGACGACGCTGGCCGACTTGCCGCCGAGCTCCAGGGCGACCCGCTTGACGGTCTCGCCGGCCAGCGAGGCGACCCGCCGGCCCGCTCTGGTCGAGCCGGTGAAGGAGACCATGTCCACGTCGGGGTGGGTGACCAGCGCCTCGCCGACCACGGGGCCGTGACCGCTGAGCATGTTGAACACCCCGGGGGGCAGGCCGACCTCGTCGAAGATCCCGGCCAGCGCGAAGGCGGCCAGCGGCGCGACCTCGCTGGGCTTCAGCACCACCGTGCACCCCGCGGCGAGCGCGGGGCCGACCTTGCACACGATCTGGTGGAGCGGGTAGTTCCACGGGGTGATCGCCGCGACCACGCCGGCCGGTTCCCGGAAGATGCGGGAGTTGCCGATCCTTCCGCCGTCGAAGTCGTAGCTCTCGGCCAGTTCGGCGTAGGAGGCGAGCACCCCGGCGGGCATCAGTGTCTGCACCCGCGTCGCCATGCCGTACGGCGCACCCATGTCCGTGGCGATGATCCTGGCGATCTGGTCGGCGCGTTCCCGTATCAACCCGGCCGCGGCGGCCAGTACGCGGCCCCGCTCGGCGGCGGCCGTGCCCGACCAGGAGGGCAGGGCCTCACGGGCGGCGGCCACGGCCACCTCGACGTCGGCGGGCGACCCCGCGGGTACCCGGTCGATCGTCTCCTCGGTCGCGGGATTGACGACGTCGATGCTCTCACCCGATGCCGACGGCTGCCAGGATCCGTTCAGATAAAGGTGACGCATGCCTCTCATCCTCGCGCGCGGATCGTCGTAAGGCGAGGGACCGGCAGGTCAGGGGAGATACCGCCGCACCGCGTGCGGATCGTGAGACGACCGGCGCGGTTCCCCGCCGCCGGCCGGCGCCCGGCCGCCCCTCGCGACGAAGGGTACGGGGAGACGCCCCCGTGAGCGACAAATTACCGGGATCCTTAAAAACTCGTAATATGCCGGACCGACCGGCCCTACGGCCCCGTCCCGGCCGGGCGGGCCGGGACGGGGCCGCCGGGGATCAGTCAAAGATCGGGGGCCGGGTGCGGGAGCGCTTGAGCTCGTAGAACCCGTCGATGCCCGCGACCAGCCGGACGCCGTCCCAGAGCTTGGCCGCCTCCTCACCCTTCGGCGCGGGCGAGATGACCGGACCGAAGAACGCGACCCCCTCGACGGCGATCACCGGGGTGCCGACCTCCTGGCCGACGCGGTCGATGCCGTCGTTGTGCGAGGCGCGCAGAATCTCGTCGAACTCCTCCGAGTCCATCGCGTCGGCGAACGCGCGGTCGAGGCCCGCCCCCTCCAGCGCCTCCTCGACGGTCTCGCGGAGCCTGTCGAGCTCCTTGAGCCCGCCCTGGTTGTGGAAACGGACGCCGAGCTCGGTGTAGAGCCTGCCGACCGTCTCCGAGTCGTGCTTGTCCTGGACCGCGGCGACCACGCGAACCGGGCCGATGGCCCTGGCGATCAGCTCACGGTAGCTCTCCGGCACATCCTTGCCCTCGTTGAGGATGTTGAGACTCATGATGTGCCAGCGCGGCTCGATGGGCCGCACCTTCTCCACTTCCAGCAGCCAGCGGGACGTCATCCACGCGAAGGGGCAGAAGGGGTCGAACCAGAGGTCGACAGGAGTGCGCTCAGTCATCTCTCAGCTTTCTGATCGTGAGGTTCCTTCACACCGCGACAACCGGCGACCCGGAGTTTCCTATTCCTTGAATCGGTTATTACCTTGACCGGCGTCTTTATCCTCGAGCGTGACCGACAGTCGACTCCCCTGCCTCCGGGGGCGACGATCCCGGGCCTCACGTGGCAGGATTCAGGCACCCCTTAGCGCTGAAGCGGGGGAATTTGTTGACGAGGGAGCGGTAGTGGCAGGCAATCTGACTCGTGATGAGGCACGCGAGCGCGCACGGCTGATCAGCGTGCGGTCATATGCGGTCGAGCTCGATCTGACCGAGGGTGAGGAACACTTCGAAAGCGTCACCACGGTCCACTTCACCAGCACCAGGGCGGGGGCGGAGACGTTCATCGACCTCGCGGGCGCCAAGGTGCGCCAGGCCGTGCTGAACGGCGTCGAGCTGGACGTGAACACCTACGACCTCGAGACAGGCCGGCTGCCGCTGCCGAACCTGGCCGAGACCAACGAGTTGCGCATCGACGCCGACTGTTCCTACATGCGCACCGGCGAGGGCCTGCACCGCTTCGTCGACCCGGTCGACAAGAACGTCTACCTTCACAGCCAGTTCGAGACGGCCGACGCCCACCGGATGTACGCCTGCTTCGACCAGCCCGACCTGAAGGCCACCTTCGAGCTGACCGTGCTGGCGCCGTCGTCCTGGGAGGTGATCTCCAACGCGGCCCCCGACACGTCGGAGAGGCTCCAGGAGCACCAGGGCCGCCACGGCACGCTCCAGGCCGCCAGGCGCTGGCACTTCCCGGCGCCCCCGGTGCTGTCCACCTACATCACCGCGCTGTGCGCCGGGCCGTACCACAAGGTGACCTCCGAGCACGACGGCATCCCGCTCGGCCTGTACTGCCGGGCCTCGCTCGCCGAGCACCTCGACGCCGACAACCTCTTCGAGATCACCCGGCAGGGCTTCGACTTCTTCCACCGGGTCTTCGGCATCCGCTACCCGTTCGGCAAGTACGACCAGCTGTTCGTGCCCGAGTTCAACGCGGGCGCGATGGAGAACGCCGGCTGCGTGACCTTCCTGGAGGACTACGTCTTCCGCTCCCGCGTCACCGACGCGGTGATCGAGCGCCGCGCCGAGACGATCCTGCACGAGATGGCGCACATGTGGTTCGGCGACCTGGTGACCATGCGCTGGTGGGACGACCTGTGGCTGAACGAGTCGTTCGCCACCTACGCCTCGGTGCTCTGCCAGGCCGAGGCCACCCGCTGGGGCCAGGGCGCGTGGACGACGTTCGCCAACGTTGAGAAGGCCTGGGCCTACCGTCAGGACCAGCTGCCCTCGACGCACCCGATCGCCGCCGACATCGTCGACATGCACGCGGTCGAGGTCAACTTCGACGGCATCACCTACGCCAAGGGCGCCTCGGTGCTCAAGCAGCTGGTCGCCTACGTCGGCCTCGACAACTTCCTGGCCGGCGTCCGCGACTACTTCAACGAGCACGCCTGGGGCAACACGACGCTCGCCGACCTGCTCGGCGCGCTGGAGCGCACCTCCGGCCGCGACCTGTCCTCGTGGTCGAAGGAGTGGCTGGAGACCTCCTGGGTCAACACGCTGCGCCCGTCGTTCACCACCGACGCCGAGGGCCGCTTCCTGGAGTTCGACGTGCTGCAGGAGGCCCCCGCCGACTACCCGACGCTGCGCTCGCACCGCGTCGCCATCGGCCTGTACTCTCTGCGGGACGACACCCTGGTCCGCACCGGGCGGGTCGAGCTCGACGTGGTCGGCGCGCGTACGGCGGTGGCCGAGCTGGTCGGCGAGACCCAGCCCGACCTGATCCTGATCAACGACGACGACCTGACCTACGCCAAGGTCCGGCTCGACGCGCGCTCGCTGCAGACCCTGGTCGACGGCGGGATCACGAAGTTCACCGAGTCCCTGCCGCGCGCCCTGTCGTGGTCGGCGGCCTGGGACATGACCCGCGACGCCGAGATGTCCACCCGCGACTACGTCGCGCTCGTGGCCTCCGGCATCTCGTCGATCAAGGACATCACCGTCGCCCAGACCGTGCTCCGCCAGGCCCGCCTGGCCGTCCAGCAGTACGCCGACCCCGCCTGGCGCGCCGAGGGACTGGCCCGGCTGGCCTCCCTGCTGCGCACCCTCGTCGCCGAGGCCGAGCCCGGTTCCGACCACCAGCTCGCCTACCTCAACGCGCTGTCGGCCGTGGCGATCTCGCAGGAGGACCTGGCGTTCCTGAAGGGCCTGCTGGACGGCTCGACCGTGCTCGACGGCCTGACCGTTGACGCCGACCTGCGCTGGACGCTGACCCAGGCCCTGGTCTCCGGCGGTGTCCTCGGCGAGGAGGACATCGCCGAGGAGCTGCTGCGCGACGCGACCGCCACCGGCGAGCGCTCCGCCGCGCTCTCCCGCGCCGCGATCCCGACGGCCGAGGGCAAGGCGGCCGCGTGGGCGACCATCACCGAGGGCAAGCTGAGCGGCGCGCTGCTGCGCTCGACGATCCTGGGCTTCATGGACCCGCGCCACCCGGGCCTGCTGGAGCCGTACGCCGCGCGGTACTTCGAGGAGATCGGCGGGATCTGGAAGGCCTGGACCTCCGACAGCGCGCAGAACTTCGCCAACGGCTGCTACCCGGCTCTGGCGATCTCGCCCGAGACGGTCGCCAGGACCCAGGATCTGATCTCCGAGAGCCAGCCCCCGCAGGCCCTCAGGCGCCTGCTGCTCGAAGGTGCCGACGGCATCAGCCGCGCCCTGCGCGCACAGGCCAAGGACGCCTCCGCGGTCTGAGCCGGTACGGCTCGCCCGCGCCACGGCCCGCCCGGGGCTCCATGCACCCCGGGCGACGGCCGGACGCCCGCGCGCACGCCCGGCCGCCGGATCTCCCGGCTCCCGGCCGCCGGATCGTCCGCCCGGCCCTCTTCACGGCCCCTTCACGATCTCCTCACGCCCCCTCACGACAGGGTGTGGCTGCGCGTCTCCAGCAGCGCCAGATGATCGGCCGTGACCAGTTCGTGCCGCAGTGCCAGCGAGACCAGCGCCGCGCGCTGCCGGTCGGACTTTCCCGGCCGCTCCGGTGTTCTCACCCGGAGCTTCACCCTGGCGAGATAGTCGATGTGGAAGTTGACCGCCGAACGGCCGAGGCCGAGGTGGGCCAGCCGGATGATGATCTCCGGAACCGTCGGGATCACGGTGGAGAACGGGTCGCGCAGCCGGGGTTCGCAGAGGGCGACCAGGATCAGGAAGTACTTCGCGGTGACGTCCAGCTGGGAGGCCGTCACCGTCTCCCGCCCCTGCCCGGGCGCGTCGGGGTGGAGCAGCACGTGCTCGGGGGCGAACACCAGGAACGCCGCCTCCTCGGCGGGTGCCCGTACCCGGGCCAGCTCGAAGGGGATCGGAGCGCGCACGCGTCCGGGCGGCACCTTGACGAACTCACCGCCGCCCTCGGGGTTGTCCACCACGTAGGTCGCCGAACGGCTGAAATTGGAGATCATCCAGTAGTCGTCGAC
Source organism: Streptosporangium sp. NPDC051022 (assembly GCF_040683035.1). Taxonomy (NCBI): domain Bacteria; kingdom Bacillati; phylum Actinomycetota; class Actinomycetes; order Streptosporangiales; family Streptosporangiaceae; genus Streptosporangium; species Streptosporangium sp. NPDC051022. The sequence continues at coordinate 36,751 of NZ_JBFBCF010000025.1, forward strand.
CGCGTCGATCCGCCCGGCCACCCGGGAGACCGAGGGGTCGGGCAGCACCAGGTCCACCGGTCCGCGGCCGAAGGTGGCGTGCTCGCCCGAGGCGAGCTCCAGCACCTGTTCCTCTCTCTGGATGAGGATCCCTGAAACCTTACAGACACTCACGGTGACGATCCTTGCGCAAGATGTGACTATCCGCAGAGAAAAGGGAAAAGGGAGAACGCAGCCCGGCCGCCCCGCTACCGCGGGCGGAAGGCGTCCCACCGAAGTGGCGGGAGCAGGCCACCGGGGGCCGCCTCCACCTGGGGATCCACTGCCCCCGGCGAGGAGCCCAACACACCACGAATATCGGTCCCATCTCGAAATAATGGTAAAAATAGGCTCTGCCTGGGAGAACGTCCTCAAACCACACTCTGTATCGGACAACATCTTCGGCGTTCACAGGCCGTGAAAGGGTGATCAAGTGGAATCGGCGCGGGATCTGCTCATCTCCCTGGCACGGAGGCACGCCTTCGCCGACGTCGGAGCGCTCGCCACGGACGTCGTCGACGGGGCGGACGACATCGAGGCGGTGTGCGAGTTCGGGCAGCGGCTGCTCTCACTGGACGCCGAGGACTTCGCCGCCGAGGCGCGGGCCGTGCCCGGTGACCTGAGGCGGCGGGCGCGGGCCTGCACCATGCCGCAGACGCCGAGGGAGCAGCCGCGCGGCGCGCTGGAGTCGCTGCGCCCGGCCTACGGGCTGCTGCTGGAGGTGATCGCGATCCGGTGGCACCGGCGCGAACTGAGCTCGATGGTGGCCGCCCTGCACATCACCAGTGAGTATCTTCCCCTGCTCGCCTTCGAACCGGTGCTCGGCAACGCGGGCGATCCGGCGCGCTGGCCCCGGGGCCTGGCCGCGCCCGGCAGCCGGTTCGGCGTCATCGGCGGCCGCGAGTGCGACCACACCAAGGCCGAGCAGTCGGCGCTCAACCGGACCCTGCGGGTGGCGGGAGAGCCCGCGGAGGGCTGGCGGGCCTACTTCGACCGCCAGCACAGCCAGGTGGCCGGCGCGCTCGCCACCTGCGTGGCCTCCTGCCGCACCCCTTGCACCGCGATGGACTGGATCGAGCCGGACCGCCGCGAACGCCTGGCCACGCGGGCCCGGGTGGCGCTGGCCTTCGCCGAGACCCCCCTCGTCAAGCTGCGCCACGCGGCCCCGGTGGGCCACGGGTTCGGCGTGCCCTCCGCCGAGGAGGTCCTCGACGCCTGGGAGCGCAGCCGGACGATCCTGAGCAAGAACGAGGTGGGCAACGAGGCCGCCAAGGACGACGGCTTCCCGCTGCCGGGCCTGCCCAGCCTGTTCTCCGCGATCGCCACGGCCCCGTTGGCGCCCTCGACGCTCCTGGCCGACATCACCGCCCATCTGGTACGGCTGCTGGAGCGCTGAAGCGCGATCCCGGCGTGCCGCGATCCGCGGCCCGCCGCCGAACCCCGCACGGCCCCCGCCGGATCCCTCGCCGGATCCCTCGCGGCTCCCGAAGGCCGCACGGGCGGCGAGGGGCCGCCTCCTCAGGCGTTGAGGATGATCTGGCCGACGGTCACCGAGAACACGCAGCACGCGACGGCGATCAGCAGCAGCAGCACTCCCCTGCGGATGTAGCGGTTCTTGGCGTGGGCCACGGCGCTGAGGCTCCTGATCCGCAGCACGAGCGTGTCGGCGCCGATCCGGGTGTCCTGGCTCCTCATGCGGGCCCTCAGGTCGGCCAGCGCCTCCTCGGAGAAGGCGCCGCGCGATCTCTGCTCCGGAGGGTCGGCGGTCCGGTCGTCCCCGGCCGGCGGGTTCCAGGTCTGCAGGCGGCCCGCGTAGGAGCGGCGGCGTTCCACGGTACGGCCCGCGAGCCGGGCGCTGAGCGGAAGGAGGGCGCCCACGAACATCAGGATGCCCATCACGCAGAAGAACGCCCCGGTCCACCACAGCCACTCCACCTGGCTGGGCAGCCTTCCCGGCTTCCAGTTGCCCGCGAGCAGGCCTCCGGCGACGGCCGTCACCAGCAGCGCGATCGCCTTCCTGTTCGCCCGGCCGTTGTCTCCGCGCACCTCCGCCAGGACCTGCCTGATGTAGGAGAGCGTCTCGTCGCTCCCCTGTTCCTCCTGCGGCACCGTCCCCTCCCGCGAGACGTCGGCCGGCGGTGTACCCCGCACGATCTTCAGCACGCCCCGATTATCCGAGAAGTCACCTCCGTCGGGAAGCCAGGTCCGCCAGGAGCCACACTCCGCTGATCAGCCCGCCCACCAGGTTTCCGCCGCCGAACGCGGCCGCCATCGAGGTCGCGGCCGCCCGGCACTCGCCGTCGGTGATCCTCCGCCCCGCCATGGAACCCGTGACGATCTCCAGGCCCCTTCCTCGAAGGTCGACGAACACCAGCACGGCCGTGTCGGACTCCTGCCCGAGCGCGGCGTGCAGCCGTTCGGAGAAATGGCGGCGCGGGCCGATGGCCGGGCCGAGGTAGACGGCGAAGCGCAGGCCGCTGCGGCGCTCCGCGGTGCGCAACGCCCTGCGGACGTCGTGGGCCTGCGTCGAGGTGAGGGCTCCCGCCACCGTCACCATCGGGCCGACGCCCCGCCGACACGGCGTCCCGGCTCGGAGATCTCCGCCAGGGAGACCCAGTCGACCTCGGGTGCCCGCGCGCCGGGCGACGGCGGGTCGACCAGGACCAGGTCGGAGACGTCCACCCCCCGCTCGCTGTGGAAAGGACCGCCGAACCACACCGCGCCCGCGGAGGTGGCCCTGGCCGCGCTCGCGCGCAGCCTGCCTGGCAGCACCACCAGGGCGCTGATCAGCAGGAACAGGCCGGCGGATGCGCCGATCAGGAACTCGGAGACCTGAATCGCGTCCACACGTCCACGGTAAGTCCACGCCGCGGGCTCGTCGAGACCCGTCTCCGGGCGGAGCGCTCCCCTCTCGGCGGGGCGGGGTTTTCCCGCGTTGCACGGCTGCCGTCCGCCTCCGGACGGTAAGATCGCCGATGCCGACCACCGTGACCCACGTCCCACATAGCGGACGCGGTCGGCCCGAGTTGTCTAGAGAGAAGATGAATTCATACCCGGTTCGGCGGAGGGTCAAGCGGATGACGGCAGTCACAAAAGTATGAGAAACGCAATACTAGGCACCCTTCCAGACGTCAGCTACGGTGAGTTACGTGGATTCCGGTCAGGCACCAGAAGACGGTAACACTACGTCACCTATTTGGGTCAGCGACCGACCGGCCGATGACAGGCCGACGTCTCGACCCACCACGCCCGCGTCTACGTACGCGCCCGTGGAGCGCACCTCGCTGCGCGCTCTGCTAGAGGACCCCAGATACGGCCATCTGCGCCGGCGGGTCCTGGTCGCGGTCGTCGCCGGAGTGGTCGCGGCCATCCTGTTCTCCAGCTGGCGGCTCGGCCTCACCGCCGCCGTGCTGGGCGCGATCGCCGACACGGTGCTGCGCGCCCGGACGCACTCGACCGTACCCGCCTGGCGGCGCGCCTCGGTCGCGGAGCGCCAGACCGAGGCCCAGCTCAAGAGGATGGAGCGGGGCGGTTATCGCAGCCTGCACGCCCGCGCGATCCCCGACAGCGAGGCCCAGATCGACCACCTGGTCGTGGGCCCGACGGGGGTTTACGCCGTCGACTCCGAGAAGTGGGACAAGCGCCTGCCGGTCCGCGTCCAGTCGCACCGCAAGCTGTTCCACGGCCCGTTCAGCCAGAAGCCGCGTCTCGACGAGGCCCGCTGGGAGGCGTCCAGGGCCGCCGAGCTGATCGGCGAGGCGCTCGGCCGCGAGGTCACGATCATCCCGTCCCTGGCGATCTACGGCCCGGCGATCCCGTGGAAGGTCCTCACGGTCCGCGAGGTCGACGTTTTCGACGGAAGTCGTGTCCGTAAATGGATCACCAAGCGGGAACGGTCACTCACCGACGCCGAGATCGACGAGATCTACGAGGTGGCGGAGCAGGTCCTGCCCGCGCGCTACCCCGAATCCTGACCCCCGCGACGCCCGCCACGGTCGCGCGCGAGGAGCCTGACCCCCGCACGACGGCCTCGGCGACGGCTTCGGCGACGTACTGATCCACGCGCGGATCCACGGATCCACGCGTCGGTCCACGCGCACCGGCGGCCTCCGCGACGTGCTGGGCGGCCGCGGCGGCGATCCCCGCCGCGCCGCCGCACCCGTCGTCGGCGCGCCCGCCGTCGCCGTGGTCGCCGCCTCGCCTGTCGTCGGTGTACTCGTCGTCGGCGTGGCCTGCGGCGCCGTCGCCCGTGTTTTCGGACCTGTCCCATCCGGGTCCCGCCGAGGCCCCTTCCGGAGTCCTCCCGCCCTCGCTCCAACCCCGTTCCGGCCCTTTCGCCTGGTCACCGGGGCCCTGTCTCGCGCGGTGGACGCGCGTCTCGCGCACCGGGCGATGGCCGTACCATTTGAGGACACGGTTTCGATGATGGGAGAAGCCTCATGCCCGCCCTCAGGTCTCGTACGGTCACTCACGGCAGGAACATGGCCGGAGCCCGGGCCCTGCTCCGGGCGACGGGTGTAGCGGGGAGCGACTTCGGCAAACCGATCATCGCCGTGGCCAACAGCTTCACCCAGTTCGTCCCCGGGCACGTCCACCTGCGCGAGGTCGGCGACGTGGTCGCCGGAGCGATCAGGGAGGCGGGCGCGATCCCGCGCGAGTTCAACACGATCGCGGTCGACGACGGCATCGCGATGGGTCACGGCGGCATGCTCTACTCGCTGCCCAGCCGCGAGCTGATCGCGGACGCGGTCGAGTACATGGTGAACGCGCACTGCGCCGACGCGCTGATCTGCGTCTCCAACTGCGACAAGATCACCCCGGGCATGTTGCTCGCCGCGTTCCGGCTCAACATCCCCACGGTCTTCGTCTCCGGCGGCCCCATGGAGGCCGGCAAGACCCCGGGCCGCAAGCTCGACCTGATCGACCCGATGATCGCCTCCGCGGACGACAACGTCTCCGACGCCGAACTGCTGGAGATGGAGGAGAGCGCCTGCCCGACCTGCGGGTCGTGCAGCGGGATGTTCACCGCCAACTCGATGAACTGCCTGGCGGAGGCCATCGGCCTGGCACTGCCGGGCAACGGCACGATCCTCGCCACGCACAAGGCGCGCAAGAAACTGTTCCAGGACGCCGGGCGGCAGATCGTCGAGATCGCCCGCCGTTACTACGAGCAGGACGACGAGACGATCCTGCCGCGCAGCGTCGCCACCAAGGACGCCTTCGAGAACGCCATGGCGCTGGACGTGGCGATGGGCGGCTCGACCAACACGATCCTGCACATCCTCGCCGCGGCCCGTGAGGCCCAGGTCGACTTCGGCCTCAAGGAGATCAACGAGATCTCGCTGCGGGTGCCGTGCCTGTGCAAGGTCGCCCCGGCCACCGCCAAGTACCACGTGGAGGACGTCCACCGCGCCGGCGGCATCCCGGCCATCCTCGGTGAGCTCGACCGGGCGGGCCTGATCCACCGCGACGTGCACACCGTCGCCGGCGGCACGATCGGCGACTACATCGACGCCTGGGACCCCTGCTCCGCGGGCGCGCTGCCCGAGGCGCTGGAGCTCTGGCACGCGGCCCCCGGCAACGTCCGCACCGTCAAGCCCTACTCGCAGGAGGCCCGCTGGGACTCCCTGGACCTCGACCGGTCCGAGGGGTGCGTGCGCGACGCCGAGCACGCCTACACCCGCGACGGCGGCCTGGCCGTGCTCTACGGCAACATCGCCACCGAGGGCTGCATCGTCAAGACGGCCGGGGTCGACGAGTCGATCTGGAGGTTCTCCGGGCCCGCCGTGGTCTTCGAGTCCCAGGACGACGCGGTCGAGGGCATCCTGAACAACAAGGTCAAGGCCGGGGACGTCGTGGTGATCCGCTACGAGGGCCCGAAGGGCGGGCCCGGCATGCAGGAGATGCTCTACCCGACCTCGTTCCTGAAGGGCAAGGGCCTGGGCAAGGTCTGCGCGCTGGTCACCGACGGCCGCTTCTCCGGCGGCACGAGCGGGCTGTCCATCGGCCACGCCTCTCCCGAGGCGGCAGAGGGCGGCGTCATCGCCCTGGTCGAGGACGGCGACCTCATCGAGATCGACATCCCGGGCCGTTCGATCGAGCTGAAGCTCTCCGAGGAGGAGCTGGCGGCCCGGCGTGAGCGGCTCCTGACCGAGCTGGGCGGCTACCGGCCGCGCGACCGTCACCGCCCGGTGAGCGCCGCGCTCCAGGCCTACGCGGCGCTGACGACCTCGGCCTCGACGGGCGCCTCCCGGGACCTGTCCCAGCTGTCGCGCTGACGCCTTCCCTGCCTCACACGCCTCCCTGCCGGGCGGCCGCGCACGTCGCCGCCGCACCCGGCAGGGAAGCGTGCTGTATCCGACAGGAAGTTCGAAAAATGTCGGTGGCAGCCAATACCATAGGTGTATGGCCAACGTCATTAAGCCCTCCACCAGCCCTTTGACGACCGCCGAGATCGCCGCCCTCGCCCTGTCCCTGGCGCACCTGGGGTCGGATCCGCAGGCCACCGCCGCCCGCAGCGGCCTGCGTCACCTGTTCGAGCACATGGAGTTCGACGACGCGGTCGTCTCCACCACCCTCGCGACACTGACCGAGCCGATGGCCGCCCCCGTCGCCGACCGGGCCAGGACCATCGCCAACGCCATCACCTCCCACCTCGTGGTCCGGCTGCACTACCAGGACGTGTCGGGCCGGGTGACCGTGCGCGACGTCGACCCGGTGACGTGCATGGTGCACCGCGATTACTGGTACCTCGTGGGAATGTGCCGCCTGCGCGGCGCCATCCGGGCCTTCCGGTTCGACCGGATCGTGGCCACCGAGCCGACCTTCATCCCCGCCCGCCCGCACCGGGCCGACAACTTCCTGCCCTTCCAGGGCAAACGCGCCGTCCACCAGGGGCGCATAGCGGCCGCCTGAGGCCGCGCCCGGGACGTCCACCGGCCGGGAACGTTCACCCGGCCAGAGGCGTCACCGACGCCCGCGGCCGGTACGGCCATGGGCGTCGGCCCCCCTTCACCACGATCTCGGGACCGCCCGCCTTCACCACGCTCGGGAGCATCCGGACGCCGGTACGGCGAGGGGTGAGGCGGGCGGATCGGCGCCGATGAACGGTGCCCGGCCCGGGAACGATCCCGGCGCTAGCCGCAGCAGCCGCCTCCGCAGCAGCCACCGCCGCCACCACCGGCGGCGGGGCGGGGAGCGGAGGCGCCGGATCCGCCCGTGACGGCGACCGTGGACAGCAGCTTGACGGTGTCGTCGTGGCCCTGCGGGCAGAGCGCGGGGTCACCGGAGCGAGCCATCGGGCGGGAGAGTTCGAAGGTCGATCCACAGGAACGGCAGCGGAAGTCATAGCGCGGCATGAACACAGGTTACTCAGCCGGAAGCGATGAAGGCACGGCCGGGCTCACTCGGCCGAAGCCGGTCGAAGCCGATGGCGCCAATGAAGCCGACGGAACCGGCGGAGCCGATGGAGCCGATGACGTCGGCCCGGCCGGGACATCGGGACCGGTCCGGCCGGGACGGCGGCGCGCTTCCCGGTCGGGGTGACAGGAGGCAGGCCGGCCGCCGGGGCGCTCAGGCGAAGACGATGGAGGCGTAGTCGGCCACCGGGCGATAGCCGATCGCTTGGTAGATCGCGTTGGACGTGGGGTTGGACAGGTCGGTGAAGAGCAGCACCTCGGTGGCGCCCTCCGACCGCACCTTGGCCGTGACGGCGTGGGTCACGGCGGTGCCGTACCCCTTTCCTCGTTCCTCGGGCGGTGTGTAGACCGGGCCGACCCGCGACATGCCGGCGATCGGCGCCGAGGCTCCCGCGCAGGCCACGGAGCGCCCGTCCACCTCCCACAGGACCAGTTCGTGTCTGCCGATCCGGCTGGCGATCAGCGGGGTGAGGTCCGGGGGAGCGTGGCCCCCCGCGTCGATCTGGAAGGCGGTGGTCCACTCGACCAGCAGTTCGAGGTCCTCGCCACTCGCCGTACGGGCGCCCCCCTCGGGGAGGTGGGACGGCGGCACGAGCGAGCCGAGGCGGTAGAGACGCTCGCTGCGGCGCTCTAGCCCCGGCCGCCACCAGGCGGCCGCGAACGTCTCGGCGAGGACCAGGGGGCCCGTGACGGCGGGGACCTTCCGCTCGGCCTCGATGAGCACGGCGGCCAGCTCGCGTACGGCCTCCTCGGGCATGTCGGCCAGCAGCAGGGGGTGGGACGCCGTCTGCAGGGCCGAGGCCACGGTCTCGCCGTCCCGCTCGGCCCATCCCATGAGCACGTCGTCCCCCCACAGACCGCCACGGATCGCCCGCAGGATCGTGATCAGCACCGTGTTGCGCACCGGGTCGCGCAGCAACCATGCTTCCGCCGCCCCGGCGTACACCTCGGGATTGGAGGTGAAAGTCCACTTCATGCACTGATTGTGCAGACATGGACCGCGCCGGGGCGAACGGACATCACACCGCCACGGACGCCGTGACGCTCAGGCGGCGCTCTCCTCGAGGTAGGGCGCCCACTGGGGGTCTCCGATGTTGTGCGCGCCGATCAGACGCCAGTGGACGCCCCGTGGCACCACGGGGGCGACGCTCAGCGTCCAGCCCAGCTCCTCCAGCATCCGGTCCGCCTTGCGGTGGTTGCAGGGCGTACAGGAGGCCACGCAGTTCTCCCAGGTGTGGGTGCCCCCTCTCGACCGCGGGATCACGTGGTCGATGGTCTCGGCCCGCTGGCCGCAGTAGGCGCAGCGGTAGTCGTCCCGGCGCATCAGAGCGGTCCGCGTCAGCGGGATCCGCGACCGATAGGGGATGCGGACGTATCGGCGCAGTCTGATCACCGACGGCACGTCGAGCGTACGGCTCGCCGAACGGAGCACGGCGCCCCGCCCGTCGCGGTGCACGACGTCCGCCTTCTCCCTCAGCACCAGCACGACGGCCCGGTGCAGGGAGAGAGTGGTCAGGGGTTCGTAGGTTGCGTTCAGCAGCAGGACTTGGCGCATCAGCGTGCCTTCCCCGCCGCGCGACGCGTCTCGTGAGGGGGCACGCAGGCGCGTACCCCGGTTGGCGGCCCCTCCTGGGGCCCGGATGCTTCCGTCACAGGGACCTCCGCCGGACGGCCCAGCGGATGGTCACCACGGCACCGTCCTCCACCAAGTTTGGCTTCTGCATCGTCGTTCCCGCCACCCATAAATAACTGGAGAGACGCCTGGTACGTTTTATGCCCGCATTACCAGTTTTTAACTCCTCGATTCGAAGATCGACTACGCCGCCCGCGCAATGGCTCCGTGCGGTCCCCACGACGTCGTAGTGTTCCTGGCATGAGCCCACTGCCATACCCACCAGCCAGCCGTGACAACCTCGTCGAAGAGCTCCACGGCGTCCCCGTCGCCGACCCCTACCGGTGGCTCGAGAGCTCCGACGATCCGGCGACGAAGGAGTGGCTGACGGCGCAGGAGGAGCTGTTCTCCACCGAGCTGGGGGCGCTCGCCGGCCGCGACGGGTTCAGGGCGCGGATCGCCGAGCTGCTCAGGTCGGGCTCGGTCGGCGCGCCGGTCTGGCGCGGGGAGCGGCAGCTGTTCATGCGGCGCACCCCGGAGCAGGAGCACGCGGTGCTCTACACGGTCGACCCCGACGGCACCGAGCGCGCGTTGCTGGACCCGATGAGGCTCGACTCGACCGGGCTGACCACGCTCGACTCCTGGCAGCCCGACAAGGAGGGCAGGCTGCTCGCCTACCAGATCTCGGTCGGCGGCGACGAGGAGTCCAGCCTCTACCTGATGGACATCGCCTCCGGCATCCGGATCGAGGGGCCGATCGACCGGTGCCGCTACTCCCCCGTGGCGTGGCTGCCCGGCGGGGAGGCCTTCTACTACGTGCGCAGGCTGCCCTCGACCGAGGTGCCCGAGGGCGAGGAGCAGTTCCACCGCAGGGTCTACCTGCACCGGGTTGGCACCTCCTCCGAGGAGGACGTGCTGATCTTCGGTGACGGCCTGGAGAAGACCAACTACTACGGCGTCGCGGTCTCCCGCGACGGCCGCTGGCTGCAGATCTCCGCCTCCCGGGGAACGGCGCCGCGCAACGACCTGTGGGTGGCCGACCTGACGGCCTCCTCCCCCGACTCCCCGGAGCTGGTCGTCGTCCAGGAGGGCGTGGACGCCCAGACGGCCGCGCACTTCGGCCGTGACGGCAGGCTGTACATCTTCACCGACCTCGACGCCTCCCGCGCGCGGATCTGTGTGACGGACCCGTCGGCCCCCCGCTCCGAGCACTGGCGCGACCTGATCCCCCAGGACCCGGAGGCCGTGCTGACGGACTTCGCGATCCTCGACGACCTGGACCGGCCGGTCATGCTCGTCGGCTGGACCCGGCACGCGATCAGCGAGATCTCCGTCCACGACCTGGTCACCGGCGAGCGGGTGGGCGAGGTGCCCACGCCGGGTCTCGGCACGATCGGCGGCATCGTCGAGCGCCCCGAAGGCGGCCACGAGGCCTGGTTCGGCTACACCGACAACACCACCCCGCCGACCATCCAGCGCTACGACGCCCGCACCGGCGAGACGACCCTGTGGGCCGCCTCCCCCGGCGCCGTCGAGGTGCCCGCCGTGGACACCCGGCAGGTGACCTACCGCTCGGCCGACGGCAGCGAGGTCCACATGCTGGTGATCTCCAAGCCCGGCGCCGAGGGCCCGCGTCCCACCGTCCTGTACGGCTACGGCGGCTTCGGCATCTCGATGACCCCGGGTTACTCGGCGTCGATCCTGACCTGGGTGGAGGCGGGCGGCACCTACGCCATCGCCCAGTTGCGCGGCGGCGGCGAGCAGGGCGAGGAGTGGCACCGCGCGGGGATGCTCGCCAACAAGCAGAACGTCTTCGACGACCTGCACGCGGCGGCCGAGCACCTGATCGCCACCGGTGTGACCACCCCCTCCCAGCTGGCCATCTCCGGCGGCTCGAACGGCGGCCTGCTGGTCGGCGCGGCCCTCACCCAGCGTCCCGAGCTGTACGCCGCGGTGGTCTGCTCGGCCCCCCTGCTGGACATGATCCGATACGAGCTGTTCGGCCTGGGCGCCACCTGGAACGTCGAGTACGGCTCGGCCGAGAAGCCCGAGGAGTTCGCCTGGCTGCGCTCCTACTCGCCCTACCACCACGTCCGCGAGGGGGTGTCCTACCCGGCGACGCTGTTCACCGTCTTCCAGTCGGACACCCGCGTCCACCCGCTGCACGCCTGGAAGATGTGCGCGGCGCTGCAGTACGCGCAGGCCTCGGAGCGGCCGATCCTGCTGCGCAACGAGGTCGAGGCCGGCCACGGCGCCCGCGCGGTGAGCAAGACCGTCGAGCTCGCCGCCGACCAGCTCGTCTTCCTCGCCCACCACACCGGCCTGACCGCCTGACGGGCCGCGCCCGGCGGCGCCCCGCGGCCCCGCCCGAGATCGCCGCTCGGGCCGGTGCCGCGGCCGGCGCCCCGCTCGGTCCGGTCGGTCCGGTCGGTGCCGTGGCCGGCGTCCCGGTCGGCGCCTCGGTCAGCGCGGGAAGACGATGGTCTTGTGACCGTCGAGCAGGACGCGCTGCTCGGTGTGCCACCGTACGGCGCGGGCCAGGGCCTGGCACTCGACGTCACGGCCGATGGCCGCCAGGTCCTCCGCGGTGTGGGTGTGGTTGACCCGGGCGACCTCCTGCTCGATGATCGGGCCCTCGTCGAGGTCCGCGGTCACGTAGTGAGCGGTCGCCCCGATCAGCTTCACCCCGCGCGAGTGGGCCTGGTGGTACGGCTTGGCCCCCTTGAACGACGGCAGGAACGAGTGATGGATGTTGATCACGTTCCCGGCCAGCTTGGTGCAGAGGTCCTCCGACAGCACCTGCATGTAGCGGGCGAGCACCACCAGGTCGGCCTGGTAGTGGTCGACCAGGGCGAGGATCTCGGCCTCCTGCCTGGGCTTGGTCTCGCGGGTGACCGGCAGGTGGTGATAGTCGATGCCGTACGACTGGGTCAGCGGGCGCAGGTCGGGGTGGTTGGAGACCACCGCGACGATGTCGATGTCGAGCAGCCCCGAGCGCGTCCGGTAGAGCAGGTCGTTGAGGCAGTGGCCGAACTTGCTGACCATCACCAGCACGCGCGGCTTCACCGCGACGTCGCGCAGCTTGAAGTCCATGCCGAGGTCGGGGACGAGCGCGGCGAAGGCCTCGCGGAGCTCGGCGTCCGGCAGCGACGAGGAGAACTGCACCCGCATGAAGAACCGCTGGGAGACGGGGTCTCCGAACTGCTGGCTCTCGATGATGTTGCAGCCCCGCCGGGCCAGGAGGCCGGAGACCGCGGCCACCACACCGGGCCGGTCCGGACAGGACAACGTCAACACGAACTGGGCCTCGGAGCTCATACGGTCTCCTCGCTCAGCCGCGCGTAGCCCGCGCCGGGCTTTCTGACTCGCTCGTTCATGCCTTCACCCTCGAAGAGGTCGGATCATACGGTGCCTTCACACCGACCTCGGCAGAGTACAGGGAGTCACCTACCTCCACCTGCACCGTGTCCGTGACGAGGTTACCGGCCGCGTCCACGGCGGGGGCGGCGACGAGGCCCAGGGCGACCGCGCGGCCGAGCGTGGGACCGTGGGCGGCGGAGGTGACGTGACCCACCGCGACGCCGCCGGCGAGCAGCGTCTCCCCGCCCCACAGCCGCGCCGCGGGATCGTCCAGGACGATCGAGACGACGCGGCGGGCGGGCGTTCCGAAGGCGGCTCCGGCTCCGCGGAAGGAGGCGTCCCGGCGGCAGGCGGACCGCAGGCCCGCCTCGGCGGGGGTGACGTCGGGGCCCAGCTCGCGCCCCCAGGACCGGTATCCCTTCTCCAGGCGCATGGCCTCGATGGCGTGGTGGCCCGCCTGGGTGACGTCACCGGCGGCGAGCAGCGTCTCGTAGACGGTGACCGCGAACTCGGCGGGAACGTACAGCTCCCAGCCCAGCTCGCCCACGCGGGTGAGGCGGGTCGCGCGGACCGTGGCGTGGCCGATGTCCACCGTGCGGGACGTGCCGAGCTCGAACGCCGAGAAGTCGGTCCTGGAGACGCGGCTCAGGAGCTCGCGTGATTTCGGGCCCATGACGCCGAAGACCGCGTGGGCGCCGGTGACGTCGACCAGCACCGCCCTGCCGCCGCCGATCCCCCGGGAGATCACGTCGAAGTCGCGCACGCCCTGCGCCGCCCCGGTGACGATCAGGTACTCGTCCCGCGCCACCCGGGTCACGGTCAGGTCCGACTCGTATCCTCCCCGGTCGTTGAGCATCCCGGTGCGGACGCACCGTCCCGGCTCGACGTCCACCTCCGCCGCGCAGAGCCACCGGAGCACCTCGCAGGCGTCCGGCCCCTTCAGCGTGAACTTCGACAGCGACGTCTGGTCGAACAGCGCGGCCCCTTCACGGCAGGCCCGCACCTCGGCGTCGACGAACGGCTGCCAGGCGGGATGTCCGAAGGTGTACGGCACCGCCGGCCCGAAGTAGTTGACCCGTTCCCACCCCATCGCGGTCCCGAAGCGGGCGCCCGCGTCACGGAGCAGGTGGTGGACCGGGGAGCGGCGCAGCGGCCTGGCGGTCTCCGGCTCCCGGTCGGGCCAGGCCATGGCGTAGTGCAGGCCGAGGGTCTCCTTGACCCGGTCGTGCAGCCAGGTGTCGTTGCCCGCCCACGGGGCGAAACGGCGCAGGTCGGCGGCCCACAGGTCGCGGGTCGGCTCGCCGTTGACGATCCACTCGGCCAGGGCCATGCCCGCGCCGCCCGCCGAGGCGATCCCCGCGGAGTTGAACCCGGCGGCGACGTGGAAGCCGCGCAGCTCAGGGGCCTCACCGAGGAGGAACATGTTGTCGGGGGTGAAGCTCTCCGGGCCGTTGTAGAACATCCGGATCCCGGCGTCGTCCAGGGCGGGAACGCGGTGGACGGCGTTCTCCATGAGGATGGCGAACTGGTCCCAGTCCTCCTTCAGGAGCTGGAACTCGAACGGCTCGGGGATGCCGTCCATGCCCCACGGCTTGGCGTCGGGTTCGAAGCCGCCGACGGCGAGGCCGCCGACCTCCTCCTTGTAGTAGGTGTAGCCGTCGGGGTCGCGCAGTACCGGCAGGTCCGGGTGCACTCCGGCGATCGGGTCGGTGACGACGTAGTAGTGCTCGGCGGAGTGCAACGGCACGGTCACCCCGGCGAGCCGGCCGACGGCCTTGGCCCACTGTCCGGCGCAGTTGACGACCACCTCGGTCTCGATGTCGCCCTCGGTGGTCCGCACCTCGGTGACCCGGCCCTCCAGCGTCGAGAAACCGGTGACCTTGACCCGTTCCAGCACCTGGACGCCGCGTCGCCGGGCGCCCCGGGCGAGCGCCTGGGTCAGGTCGGAGGGGTTGGCCTTGCCGTCGCCGGGCAGCCAGACGGCGCCGACGAGGTCGTCGGTGCGCATGGCGGGCCAGAGCTCGCCCGCCTCCCGGACGGAGATGAGCTCGCACTCGACGCCGAAGCTCCGTGCGGCGGCCGCGGTACGTCTGAGCTGGGCCATCCGCTCGGCGGTGCGGGCGACGCCGAGGCTGCCGCACTGTTTCCAGCCGGTGCCGAAGCCGGTCTCCCGCTCCAGGCGGGCGTACAGCTCGGTGCTGTGGCGGATCAGCCGGGTCATGCTCCCGGTGCTGCGCAGCTGGCCGACCAGCCCGGCGGCGTGCCAGGTGGTGCCGCAGGACAGCTGTCCCTGTTCGAGCAGCACGACGTCGGTCCAGCCGAGCTCGGCCAGGTGGTAGGCGACGCTGCAGCCGACGATGCCTCCGCCGACGACGACCACCCGGGCGCGCGAGGGGAGCGTTCCGTTCACCGGGTGTTCACTCCATGAGGGGTTGAGCGGTCTGTCATGAGATGCTCCTCAGCCGGTTCTGTCCCGGCCAGCTGCGCACGCCGCGCAGCAGGGTGATGAACGCCTGCTCGGCCGGGCCCAGCAGGCGGTCCCTGCGGTGGGCGAGCACGATCGGCCGGGGCTGGGGGGCGGGGACGACCTCCAGCGCGGCCAGCCGCCCGTCGGCGAGCTCGCGTTCGACGCAGTGCTCGGAGACCAGGGAGACGCCGAGCCCGGCGGCGGTCGCCTGCTTGATCGTCTCGGGCCCCCAGATCTCGGTACGGCGGGCCTCCTCCAGCGCCCACGTCTCCAGGGCCTGCTCCTGGAGCTCCCTGGTGGAGGAACCGGGTTCGCGGAGCAGGAAGCGCTCCCCGGCCAGTTCGGCGGGCTTGGCCGTACCCGCGCGGGCGAGGCGGTGTCCCGGCTCGGTGATGAGCACGAGACGGTCCTGGAGGATCGGCTCGCTGACCAGCTGGGCGGCGCCGGGCTCGCCCGCGAGGACGGCGACGCCGATCTCCCCGTCGACGAGCTGCTTTTCGACCTGCTGGCCGTTGCCCACGTAGATGCCGACCTCGATGCCGGGGTGCTGGTCGCGGAAGGCGGCCAGCAGCGGGGGCAGCAGGTAGGTGCCGACCGTGGTCGTGCCGCCCGCGACCAGGGTGCCGGTGTGCAGGCCGGAGACCTGGCGGATCGCGGTGACCGCCTCGTCGGCGAGGAGGAAGACGCGCTTGGCGTAGGCCAGCATGACCTCGCCCTCGGGGGTGAGCCGGATGCGGGCGCCGCTGCGGTCGATGAGAGTGGCCCGCAGCGACTGCTCAAGCTGCCTGACCTGGTGGGAAACCGATGGCTGGCTCAGGTAGAGCTTCTGCGCGGCGGCCGAGAAGCCCCCGCACTCCACGACGGTCATGAAAATCCACAGGCGATGCAGGTTGAGCTGCAACGTCGTCCCTCCTCACCCCGGCGACGGGGCTTGTCACACGCCGCGGGCGGCGTCTATCGACTCGCGGAGCGCCTGCTCGAGCCGCTCCAGCCGGTGCCAGGGGATCTCGCCCATCGTGCAGATGCGGAAGAAGTCGGCGGAGAGCCGTCCTTGACCGGCGTAGATAACGTAGCCACGCTTCTTCAGCTCGTCGTGAAGGGCGGCGTACGTGACGTTGTCCGGAAGATGAATCATTGTGACGGTATTTGAACGGAAAGGTTCATCAACGAGCACTTTCAAGCCCAGTCGCTCGAACTGGCCGCGCACCAGCGCCGCGCGCTCGCGGTAGAGCTTGGTCCTGGCCGCGAAGCCGCCGCCCTCCTCGAACTCGGCGATGGCCTCGTCCAGGGCGTAGCAGACCTGCACCGCCGGGGTGAACGGCACGTCGCCCTTGCGCTGGCCCTGCAGATAGCCGGCCGCGTTCAGGTAGAGCGACCGGACCGGGACCTCGGTGATCCGCCGCAGGGACCTCTCGCCGCACAGGATGAACGACATGCCCGGCTGGCCGTGCAGGCCCTTGTTCGCGGTGCCGCAGATGACGTCGCCCGCGACCTCGGCCAGGTCCTGGTCCTCGATCGCGGTGCCGCTGATGGCGTCGATCACGAACAGGGCGTCGGTGCCGGACACGATCTCGCCGATCTCCTTGATCGGGTTGATCAGGCCGGTGGTGGTCTCGTGGTGGACACAGACGACCGCGTCCACGTCGTCGTGCTCGGCCAGCACGGCGCGGACGGCCTCGGGGTCGGCGGGGACCGTCCACTCGCCGCGGACCTCGTGGACCGGGATGCCGTGCGCGGTGGCGATCTTGATCATGCGCTCGCCGTAGACGCCGTTGTTCACCACGAGCACGGAGCGCCCCTCGCGCACCGAGCTGATCACCGCCATCTCCATGGCGGCGGTCCCCGAGCCGGTGACCAGCAGCGCCTCGTGGGTGCCGGCCAGGTTCAGGCAGCGCGGCAGGGCCTCGCGGATCCGGAACAGGAGCTCGGTGAACTCCGGCTCGCGATGGCACAGGTCTCCGCGCAGCAGGGCGTCCTTGACGCGTCGCGAGGTACACGCCGGTCCGGGGTTCAGCAGAATGAGCTCTTCGTCCATCATCCACTCGATCTTTGGGTAGGCATGTCCGTATCGGTGCACTGCGGACGCTACCGGGGGAGCCCGAACGAGGGCAGCCGTCATTCGCCTATGGACCCCATAGCCGAACCGGCCTTGCTGTTCATCGTCCATTAAACGGGGATGTGGGAGCGTGAGCCTGATCGCCCTGACGTCACTCGCCGGGCTGTTCTCGGTCGTGACCGGGATCAACGACGGCGGTGCGCTGCTGGCGACCGGTCTGAAGATCCCCAGCGTCCGGCCGCTGACCGGCCTCGCCCTGCTGATGGCCTCGGTCGCGCTGGTCCCCCTGGCGACCTACCGGGTCGCGGTGACCTTCACCACCCGGCTGGTGAACCTGGACAGTCCCGGCGGCCAGGCCGCCACGGCCGTCGCCGTGCTGTGCGCCCTGGCCGTCGTCGCCTTTCTCGGCAACCGGGGACGGCCGACCAGCCTGACCCTCGCCGTCGTGGGCGCGCTGACCGGCGCGGGACTGGGCTGGGGGGTGCCGGTTTCGGCGGACGCGGTGCTGTTCGTGCTCGTGGTCGCACTGGCGGCGCCGTTCGTCGGGGGGCTGCTCGCCGTACTGGTGCGTCATCCGCTCACGCTGCTGGCGGGCGGCCGCGGGCTGCGGCAGTGGCACCGGGCCGGGTTCGCCCTGCAGTGCCTGGCCTACGCGGCCAACGACGGCCAGAAGATGCTGGCGGTCTTCATGCTGGCCCTCGGTTTCGAGGGGGCCCCGCCGTCCGTCTGCCTGGTCGTGGCGGCCCTGTTCGGCGCCGGCGCCCTGTACGGCCTGCCGCGCGCGGGCCGCGCGCTGAGCAGGGAGATCATCGCCTCCCGTCCCCTGCACGGGGTGACCGCGGAGCTGGCCACCGGCACCGCGGTGATCGGCTGCGCCGCGATCGGCGCGCCGGTGAGCATGACCCAGACGATCGCGGGCGCGCTGGTCGGGGCCGGGGTCGCCGACGGCGCCGGGCGGGTGCGCTGGCACGCCGCCGCGAAGATCGTTCTGGCCTGGACGCTGACGCTGCCGGTGAGCGGGCTGCTCGCGGCGGCCGTGGCGCTCATCGTCCGAGGGGTGATCGCGTGAAGCGGCTGCGGCGGGTGCGGGACCTGATGACCGGGCGCATGGACGGCGCGCTCACCCGGGCCCTGATCGGACAGCTGGAGGCGACCAAGGAGGGCGCCTGGCTGGCCATGGCCATGATCGGCGGCGACACGGGACGCACCGACGCCCACGCGCGGATGCGCGCCGTCGAGCATCGCGGCGACACCGAACGCGCCCGGCTGATCGAGGAGCTGTCCGGCTCCCTGGTGACGCCGATCGACCGGGAGGACCTGTTCCGCCTGTCGCGTTCGATCGACGACGTGCTCGACTCCCTGCGCGACTTCGTCCGCGAATCGCACCTGTACCGCGTCGCCGACCAGCGGCGCTTCGTCCCCATGCTCGACCAGGCGATCGTCGGCATCGAGGCCCTGGAGACCGCGGTCGGCGACCTGACCTCCCGCCCCTCGGCCGCCGCCGGGGACGCCCTGGAGGCCAAGAAGGCGGCCGGGACCCTGCGTCGCATGTACCAGTACGAGATCGCCCGCATCTTCTCCGGCGAGATCAGCTCCGAGGCCATGAAGGAGCACGCGCTGGTCCGCCGCCTGGAGATCGTCGGAATGGCGATCGGCGAGGCCGCGGACGCGATAGCCGACGGCACGATGAAACGCTGACGCCGGCCTCCCAGGAGACCGGCGCCCCGCGAGGTGGACGCGGGGCGGGCCGTACCGGAGACGTCCGGTACGGCCCGCGGAACAACGGAGGGCGGTGAGGGGTCAGGAGACGCGCAGGTCGTCGATGGCCCAGTACCAGTTGTTGCTGGCGTCGTAGTAGCGGAAGCGGACGGTCATGGTGGCGGCGCCCGAGGGGACGGCGACCGAGACGGACTCGGCCTGGGAGACGGTGTCGGCGGTGTAGCTCTTCACGACCGTGGCCGGGCCGCCGTCGAAGGAGACCAGGACCTGCGCCTTCTGGGTGCCCTCCTGGCGGTAGTGGGTGGCGTAGTCGATCTTCGCCGTGGTACGGCCCGCGACGGAGTACGGCGCGCTGACGAGGGTGGAGTCGAAGGTGCCCGAGCCATGGGAGGCGTCGTCCCACTCGTCGGAGTCGGCGACGGCGAACACGCCCCGGCCCCTGACGAACAGCTCACGCCACTGGTCGCGCTGGGCGCGGGACCAGAACTCGTCGGTCGTGAACGACCAGCCGCGCCACTCCTCGACACCGCCGGAGGGCATGCTCGTGTTGTTCACCGCCCAGCCGGTCGGCGGGGTGTGGGTGAAGCCCTGGACCGTGGCCGGGATGCCGGTCTCCCCGACCCGCGTGCCGAGGGTGAGGCCGTCGAAGGGGTCGGTGGCGCGCACCGCGACGGACTTGCCGTCCAGGCCCGCGGGGAGCGGGAGGTGGAGCTGGGCGAAGGCCGTGGCGGCCACGTCGACCAGGCGGGTGTCCGAGGGGGTGGCGCCGGCGGCGATGCCGGGACCGGAGGCGAGGACGAAGGTGCGCCGCTCCTCGATGGTCGAGCCGCCGTGGCCGCCCGCGTCGGTGTGGCCGTGGTCGGTGGCGACGATCACGGTCCACCGCTCGCTCGCGTAGGTGGGACGCGCCTTGATCGCGTTGACGAGGCGGCCGACCTGCCCGTCGATGGTGCCGATCGCGTTGAGGTAGGCCTGGCTGCCCGCGCCGCTGTTGTGCCCGGCGATGTCGATGTTGCCCAGGTAGACGAAGGCGGCGTCCGGGTTGCGGTCGCGGAGCACCTGCTCGGAGACCTGGGTGAGCCGCTCGTCCTCGGCGGGGTATCC
The DNA here is from genome assembly GCF_040683035.1 of Streptosporangium sp. NPDC051022. Taxonomy (NCBI): domain Bacteria; kingdom Bacillati; phylum Actinomycetota; class Actinomycetes; order Streptosporangiales; family Streptosporangiaceae; genus Streptosporangium; species Streptosporangium sp. NPDC051022. The sequence continues at coordinate 56,505 of NZ_JBFBCF010000025.1, forward strand.
GGCGGTGTCGCCGTCGAGGACGATCCGCGCGTCGATGGCGGTGCCGAAGGTCCCCTGGTCGCCGAGTGGCTTCCAGTCCACGGCCGCGTAGGTGGAAAGGGCCGGGTTGGTCCCCTCGATGCGGCTGAGGAAGTCGGGGTAGAGGTCGTAGCGCTTGCCGGTGAAGTTGTTGTCCTTCACCTTGTGCTTGTCGGGCCACACGCCGGTGGCGATCGTGGACCAGCCGGGGCCGCTGGAGGTGGCGGCCATGGGGTTGGTGTAGAGCAGGCTGGCGCCGAAGGTCCCGCCCGCGATCAGGGCGTCGAGGTTAGGCGCGGCGGCGGGGGCGATACGGTCGTACCGCAGGCCGTCAAGGCCGATGACCAGGACCTTGTCGGCGCTGGTACCGTTCGGGACGTTGGGGACGGGGAGCGGGGCGGCCAGGGTCGCCTTGGTGTTCAGGACCTTCTCGGGGGCGGGCTTGGGGGTGGCCGCCTGAACCGCCGGGCTGCTCGGCTCCGCCAGGGCCGCCGTCGCCGGGACCAGGATCACGGCCATCGCCGCCGTCGCCGCCACCGCGTTGCGTAAGCGCATGAACATCCTCCTCGCTGGGGCCGGGAACTCCGGCTCTGCGCGAGGATCTCCGGCACGGGTGATCACGCAAAGGCCGACAGGTTAACAACGGCTTCGCGGATAATCGCGTTTTTCAATTGCCGCCATAGGCGTATCGAATAAACAGACGGTGATAACGTCCGGGGTTTATGACCGACCCTCAGGTGAGTGACCGCCCCGCCGCCAGAGTCATCTGCGTGACGGACGAAGGACGGGTACTGCTGATGCACTGGCGCGACCCGGTCAGCGGCAGAACCCTGTGGGAGCCGCCGGGCGGCGGGATCGACCCGGGCGAGACGCCGCTGGAGGCCGCGCGGCGGGAGCTGACCGAGGAGACCGGCCTGCCCGGCGAGGCGGTTGCCGACCGGTGGCTGCCGGTGCCCCGGGAGTTCGACTGGCTCGGCGTCCACTACGCCAAGACCGAGCGGTTCTACCTGGCCAGGTTCGACGGCACTCCCCGGGTGGAGCCCGGGGCGTTCACCGAGGAGGAGAACGACACCTACCTGGGGTTCGGGTGGTTCTCCCCCGCCGAGATGGCCGAACTTCCCGACGCGCTGGAGCCCCCCGGCCTGCCGGAGATCGTCTCCCGGATCATCCTGCCGGGGTGATCCGTCCGCTCGCCGGGACCGCGTCCGTTTCTTCCCCTGTCGATAAATAACGACACAAATCGACCAAATCCAATAAAACGCCTTTCTCCCCCAACAAGGGGTCATACGGCATGCTCGGCGCACAGGCCCCCGACGCCTGCCGCGACTGAGCGCCTCGCGGCCGGAGAGCGGGATCCGAAGAGCGGGATCCGAAGAGCGGGATCCGGAGAGCGGGCGGGGCCCGGCCGGCTCATCCCGCGGAGGGGACCACGCTGGCGCCCAGACGCCTGAGGGTGTGTCCCATGAGGGACCTCCCTCCCGGCAGGTCCGCCAGGCCGAACAGGCGGTTGCGCAGGGCGATCCGCCACGCCTCGCGCGGAACCGTCCAGTCGGCGGTGCTTCTTCCGGCCGCCTGCTTGCGCAGGACGAAGGGGCGCATCCGCCGTTCGTAGCGCTCCAGAGCGGACTCGACGTCCGCCCCGAGCAGTTCGGTGGCCAGCGTGTGGGCCCCGCCCATCGCCATCGAGGATCCCTGGCCCGCCATGAGCGAGACCGCGTGGGCGGCGTCGCCGAGCAGCGTGACCCGGCCCTTGCTCCAGGTGGACATGCGGATCTGGGCGACGTAGTCGTAGTAGGGATCCTCCGGGCAGTGTTCGAGCATCCTGTCGATCAGAGGGCCCAGTCCCCGGTAGGCGTCCAGCACCTGTGCCCGGGAGTCGGCGGGCAGCGTCAAGGCCGGACATCGGTGGATGAGCGAGGCGGCCAGGCCCCCCTTCCCCGCCGGATAGAACCCCGCCTGCCGGTCGGGCACGCCCACCAGGACGAACCTCCTGCCGATCTCCTCGGCGAGTTCCTGATCCTCGAACAGGAACGACGCGGTGTGATAGCCCAGCGAGCGCAGGAACGACTCCTCGGGGCCGAAGACCAGCCGCCGGACCGTGGAGTGGATGCCGTCGGCGCCCACCAGGAGGTCCACTCTGTGGACGGTGCCGTCGGTCAGCTCGACGTCCACCCCCGAGGGGACGTCACGGACGGTCTCGACGCCGATGCCGTACCGGATCGGGACGTCATGGCGCAGCGCCGAGCGCAGGACCGTCTCCAGGTCGCCGCGCATGACACTCAGCACCCGGCCGCCGAGCATCTCCTGGAAGGAGGCGTACCGCAGGCCGCCGACCCGCCTGCCGTACCCGTCGGCGTAGACCAGCTCGGTGATGTCGGCGGCGACCCGGCGCAACTCGTCGAGGATGCCCATCCGCTCGGCCACGTCGTAGCCCGAACCGAAGAAGTCCATCATGTAACCGTCGGAACGCGGGCCCGCCGCCTTCTCGACGACGGTCACCTCGGCGCCCGTGCGCCGCAGCCACCACGCCAGCGTGAGACCGGCTATTCCGGCACCACAGATCACGACCTTCATCGGAGCTCCGTTCCGGAGGCGAACAGCCCGTCCCGGTAGATGGCCAGCACCTCGTCGGCCCAGCGGGCCGCTCCCTCGGGGCCGAGGGGGTCGACGCCGAGCACGTCGGTCAGCCGGTCCCGCAGGAGCAACAGCATCAGGTCGTTGACCATGACGAAGGCGGCGCGGACCTCCGGGTCGCGCCCCGGCACGAGCACTCCGCGAACGGCCAGGGCGGCGACGGTCGCCCTGCTGGCGGCGAACCAGCGGCGGAACACCTCCGCCCCCGCGGGGTCGCCCGACAGCAGCAACCGGCGCAGATATCGCGGCACGGGCGAGTCGGACGGCAGCTCCCTCAGGAACACCTCGGCGAAGGAAGCGCCGTCCAGGGTGTCGAGCTCACCGTCCGCCGCACGGGAGAACAGGCCGTCGAAGATGGAGGCCACATGGGCGTCCACGACGGCCCGCAGCCGCTCCTTGGTGCCGAAATGGTGAATGACAAGACCGGGTGAGACACCCGCGGCCGAGGAGATCTGCCGCACGGTCACCGAGTCGCTCCCGTGGAGCGCGAACAGCTCCAGGGCGCGGTCCCGGATGACGGCCTTGGCGGTCAGATCATCATGCGCTGAACACATGTTCAGCATATTAAACACTTGTTCAGTTCTGATCAAGTCACTCGGCGCCCGGATCATCAGGAGGCCGCGCTCCGGGGTCACGTACCTCCGCACGGTCAGCGCGTGGCCGCAGAGCCACAGCTGACGTCGTGACACGGGCCCGGCCCGCACCGACGCCGGCGTCAGGCCCTGCCCCGATCCGGGACCCGCGGGACATCACGCGGGACCGCGGTTCAGAGGGAACGGTCGGCGGGGCCGTCGTAGTTGTCGGGGCCCTGCATCGACAGGTCGAGCGGCTGGACCATGTGCGAGTTGGACGAGGCGCGCCAGCCCTTCTCCCGGGTGGCCTCCTCGATGGAGTGGGCGCACAGCGAGAGCGAGCGGCAGACGATGAACAGGGCCTTGAGCTGGAGCGGCTCGTATCCCATGTCCAGGCCGATACAGCCCATGGCGCCGGGGCCGTTGAGCCAGATGCGGCGGCCGAAGACGTCCTCCGTCGCGTCCTCCATCGCGCGGGCGACGGCCACATAACGGCCCGTGACGCCGAGCTCGTCCGACAGGCCGAGCAGGCGGGCCGTACGGGGGTCGCGGATGTGCTGGGCGTGGTGGAATCCGGGCATCCGCTCGCGGCGCTCGCGCATCTCGGCGACGACCTTGGCGGCGGCCTCGGCGTCGCTCAGCCCGTCGCGCACGGCCCGCTCGGCCACGGCCAGGAACAGCTCGGCGGGACGGTCGGCGGTGCCGTGCAGGCGGCCGATGCCGGCGACGCCCGCGGCGACCGCGGAGTTGAGCTCGGCGCCGCCCGAGGTGGCGAAGCGGACCGTGGCCGAGGAGGGCGACATGGCGTGCTCGGCCATGTTCACCATGATCGCCTCGGTCATCCTGCCGACCTCGGGTGTCGGCAGCTCACCCCTGAGCACCAGGTGGAAGTGCTCGCCGAAGGAGATGTTGCCTGTCAGCTCGTTGACGTCGTAGCCGCGGACGACGATGCGGTCCTTGTTCTTCCAGGCGATGGCCGTTTCCCAGGCGAACGGCTTCTTGTCGGTCAACGGGACTTCCTTTCGGGAAAGTAGACGCACGCCGGGTCGAGTTCCTCGCGCAGCAGGCGCAGATCCTCGGGGGCGGGCGGGACGACGGTCGTGAGCGCGGGAGAGAAGGCCGGGGTGAATCCGGTGTTGTCCAGTACGGCCCGCTCGGTGGCGCCGGGCATCAGGGCGGTCACGGTGAGGGCGCAGTCCTCGGCCTCCATGACGCACAGGTCGGTGACGACCTTGACGGCCAGCGGCGGCAGCCCGGCCTCGGCACGGGCTCCCGGCCCCGACAGGAAGCCGGGGCTGGTGACGTAGTCGCAGCGCGGCGGGAAGCGGCGCCGTTCGTGGTCGGTGAGGACGACCACCTGGCGGCAGTGGCTGGCGATGTCGTTGGCGCCGCCGCTGCCGGGCAGCCGGACTCGATCCCCGTTCTCGCGGGGCACCCAGGTGGAGTTGATGTTGCCGTACTCGTCGACCTGGGCCCCGCCGAGGAAACCGGTCCGCACCAGGCCCCGCTGGACCAGGCCGCCCAGCGCCTCGAACAGCGAGCCGTGGCGGGAGGCGCCGTGCATCAGGCGGGGGTCGACCACGGAGACCGGGGTCGGCACGACCCGGGGGAACATCACCCCGGACTCGATGACGAGCTTGGCGCCGGGGGCGTGGGTGCGCTGGGCCAGCGTCGCGGCGAGCAGCGGCAGGCCGGTCCCGACGATCACCAGGTCGCCGTCCCTGATCTGCCGCGCGCCCTCGACCACGAGCAGCTCGCGGGGAAGGGCGGCGAGTGCGCTCATATGAGGCTCCTCATCTGGTCGGCCAGCCGTGCCCTGAGCGAGCCCTGCGGATCACGGACGGCCAGGAAGGCGTCGAAGTCGTCGCCCGCGTGCACGTTCGCGGCGAGCCAGTCACGCAGCTGCGCGTCGCCCGCCCTGCCGAGCGCCTGGTACTCCTTGATCTCCTGCTCGGCGAAGTCGTAGGCGCGGTAGACCGAGGTGGGGAAGGCGCCGAAGGGCTGCTCGACCACGGCGGAGACGTAGGCCTCGGGGATCGTGACCTGTTCCGGCCGGTCGGCGAAGGTGCCCTCGGGAACGATCTCCTCGGCGGAGACGATCGTCACCTTGGCCGCTCTGACCATGTCCACCTCGTGCGAGGTGACGCCTTCGATGACCACGTTTCCCGAGACGTCGGCGCGGTTGGCGTGGATGATCGCCACGTCCGGGACCATCGCCTTCAGCAGGACCACGGGAACCCCGCTCCAGGGGTCCACGTCCTGCTTGGCGTAACCGGCCGCGACCATGTCGGCGAGCAGGTCGGTGCCGAGCAGGCTCCGCGTCGGCAGGTACGGCAGGCCGAGCGCACCGGCCGCGAAGCGGGTGGCCATGGCCAGGTGGCTGTGGTCGCCCACGCCGACCTCGCCGCGCTCGACCGCCCGGCGCCAGGCGAACAGCGTGCCGTACCGCTCCAGGTTGCCGGTGCCCTGCTCGGTCCTGGCCACCAGCCCGGCCGCGACCAGCATGTCCAGCGGCAGCGACAGGTTGCAGCCGACCACGGTCAGCTCGCCGACACCCTGCCGGATCACCTCGTGGACCAGGGCCATCGGGCAGCGGTTGATGTTCTGCCCGCCCATGCCCACGATCGCGCCGGGTGTGACGAAGCGCGCCACGGCCTCGCCCGCGGTGATCACCTTCTCCACCGTCATCGCCTCCCCGCGGCCGGGACCGGCGCCTTCGGGGCGCTCAGTAGGTTATGCACGCGGACTTCCATTCGGTGTAGAAGTCCCAGACCTGCGGAGAGCACTCCGGCGGCCCGAACTGCGACATCTTCGAGCCCATGTGCGGCAGGTGCGCGTAGGCGCCGACGCCGGGCCGGTTGACGTGCAGCATGCCCGCCTCGAACCGTTCGAGCGCCTCGAACGCCCTGGACATGTCCGAGGTGAAGATCGTGCCGCTCATGCCGTACCTGACGGAGTTGGAGATGCGCATCGCGTCGTCGAAGCCGTCGCAGTCGATCACGGAGAGTACCGGGCCGAAGATCTCCTCCTGGGCGATCTCGCTGTCCCACGGCACGTCGCACAGCACGGTCGGCTGGACGTAGCAGCCGTCGGGCACGCCCTCGGTGTGGCGCCCGCCTCCCACGGCGACCTTGGCTCCGCCCTCCTGGGCGGTCCTGATCGCGTCCAGGCAGGCCTTCATCCGGGCCTCACTGACCACCGGGCCGATGTCCGCGCCCGCGTCGGCGCCGATGCCGACCTTGAGCGCCGCGACCCGCTCGACCAGGCGCGCGAGGAACTCCTCCTTGACGCGCACGTCCACGACCACCCGGGAGGTGGCGCTGCAGCGCTGGCCCGACTGGCCGAACGCGCCGAAGACCGTGGCCTGGACCGCCTTGTCGAGGTCGGCGTCGGCCAGGACGAGCACGGCGTTCTTGCCGCCCAGTTCGAGCTGGGTGCGCAGCAGCCGGGGCGCGCCCGCGGTGTGGATCGCCAGGCCGACGGGCAGGGAGCCGGTGAAGCTGATGCCGGTCACGCGCTCGTCGGCGACCAGCGCCTGGCCCGCGGCGACGTCGCCCTGGACGAGGTTGAGCACCCCGGTGGGCAGGCCCGCGTCGGCGAAGGCCTCGGTGAGCAGCGCGCCGCTCAGCGGGGTGAACGGCGACGGCTTGAACACCGCGGTACAGCCGGACAGCAGCGCGGGGGCCACCTTCCACATGGGGATCGCCAGCGGGAAGTTCCACGGTGTGATCAGGCCGACCACGCCGAGCGGGGAGCGGAAGGTGTAGGAGAAGGTCCTCGGCTCCTCCGCCGGGGTGGTCTCGCCGTTCAGCCGCCGGGCCTCGCCCGCGGTGAAGTCGAGGATGGCCAGCGCGCGCCTGACCTCGCCGCGCGCCTCCTTCAGCAGCTTGCCCTGCTCGCGGGTGATCGCCCGGGCGAAGTCCTCCGCACGCTCCTCGATGAGCCGCTCCACGGTCCGCAGGTACTCGGCCCGCTTGATCGGGCCCAGCGCCTTCCAGGCGGGGAACGCCGCCGCGGCGGCCTCGACCGCGAGATCCACGTCGGCTCCGCCCGACTCGGCGAAGTCTCCGACGCGGTCCGCCAGGTCGCCCGGGTTGATGTTGGGCCGGGTCTGCCCGCTCTCCGGCGGGCGCCACTGGCCCCCTATGTGGTTGAGCAGGTAGCGACTCTCCATCGGATTCCTTTCCACCGTGCGGCTGTCAGTGGTCAGCCTCACCGCGCGTGCTCCCGTCTCACAAGGGGGAATTACCCGATGCCTCCGATAGGCAGGGGCTATAGCGCTTTACCTATGGGCTCGATCAACAAATGATGCGTTGGCCAGGTCGCGGCACTGGGTTAGACATTCGGCACACGCGGTTCTCCGTCCGCTAAAGACCCGCTAAATGGTCACCAAATGGCGTTAACCATGAATTCACCTGATCGAAAGAAGCCCTTGGGCCAATCGTCGTCCAGGTAGGACCGACAAACGCCAAGGTTCACTGCGTAAAACTCCCAGAAGGGTACTTTCTATGCGAAACCTCCGCTTGCGGGCGGCATCGGCGACCGTACTGGCCATGCTCTCCCTCAGTGCCTGCGGCGGCACCGCCACGGCCGGTGACTACGACTGGGCCGCCGCCCCCGACGAGTCCAAGATCGCCGCGCAGGGCGCCGACCTTCCCACGTACGGCCTGGCCCCCGACTGGGCCAACTACGGCGAGGTCGTCAAGACCTTCTGCGCCAAGCACGGCGGCACGTGCAAGCACGTCGACACCGACATGTCCTCCGCCGAGGAGATCCAGCGCTTCGACGCGGAGAAGAGCAACCCGGTCGGCACCGCCAGCGACCTCGGCCTGATGTGGGGACCGGTCGCCGAGGCCAAGGGCGTCGTTCCCGCCTACCTGCCGCCGTCGGCGAGCAAGCTCAAGGACTGGCAGAAGGCCAAGAACGGCGGCTGGATCGCCACCTTCGTCGGCGTGCCGTCGTTCGTGGTCAACACCGACAAGGTGACCAACCCGCCGAAGAGCTGGGCCGACCTGCTCAAGCCCGAGTACAAGGGCATGATCGCCACCAAGAACCCGGCCTCCTCCGGCACCGGCCAGGCCATGGTCGTCGCCGCCGCGATCGCCAACGGCGGCTCGGTCGACGACCTGACCCCGGCCTACGACTACTTCAAGAAGCTCAAGGACGCCGGCAACCTCAGCGACGCCAAGATGAGCGAGGAGACCCTGGAGAAGGGCGAGGCCCCGATCCAGATCAACTACGACTTCAACGGCCTGGCCCAGAAGAACGCCCTCAAGGCCAAGAACGTCAACGTGGAAGTGATCATCCCCGGTGACGGCTCCGTCTGGTCCCCCTCGGGACTGATGATCAACAAGTACAACACCGCCAAGGGCGACTTCCTCAAGGGCTTCCTGGACTACACCCTGTCCGACGAGGCCCAGACCCTCTTCGCCAAGTTCGGCGCCCGGCCGATCCGCTCCCTCAACGGAGACCTGCAGCTGCCCGCCGACGCCAAGGCCAACTGGCTGCCGGACGCCGCGTACGCGCCCGTCAAGGAGATCGAGATCACCAAGGTCAACCCCGAGCAGATCGTCGCCGACTGGGAGGCCAAGGTTCTCGCGTGACCCAGCAGACCCCTGAGCCCGTGGCGGGAGGAGCCTTCCTCCCGCCATCGGCGGGTGCCCGCCCGGCCCCCGTCTCAAGGCAGGACGACATCCCCGCTTCCGGCGGGGACACCGGCGTGACGGAGGCGGGCCGCTCGGCGGGCCGGGCGGCGCGCCGTACCTGGAAGGTCCTCGCGAACTGGGCGCCGGCCCTCCCGCTGCTGGCGTTCACGTTCGCGATGCTCGTGCTGCCCGCCACCCGGCTGGTCAACGACACCTTCGCGCTGCGCGGCGGCGGCTACGGCTTCGACCACATCCTGCGGGTGATCGACAACCCGGTGGACCGGCAGGCCGTCGCGGGCTCGCTCGGGCTCGGCGTGGTACAGGCCACGCTCGCGACCGCCATCGGCGCCCCCGCCGCCTGGCTGATCACCCGGATGCGCCTGGGCGGCCGGGCGTTCTGGCTGTCACTGATGAACGTGGCCTCCAACTTCGCGGGCATCGGCCTGGCCTTCGGCTTCGTCGCGCTGATCGGCTCGACCGGCATGCTCACCCTGATCCTCGGCGGCCTGTTCGGGATCGAGAACCCCTTCCCCTCGACCGGCTCGTTCACCGGCATGAACATCGTCTACCTGTACTTCAACGTCCCGATGTTCGTGCTGCTGACCCTGCCCGCGCTGAGCGTGCTCAAGGACGACTGGCAGGAGGCGGCGGCGGTCTGTCACGCGACCCGGTGGCAGTTCTGGCGCCACGTCGGCGTTCCCGTGCTGTCGCCGTTCGTCATCGCCGGATGGCTGCTCGTCTTCACCTGGACCATCGGCGTCTACGCGGTCGCCTACGCGGTCGCGGCCAGCCCCGGCAGCCAGAAGCTGATCACCCTGCAGATCGGCACGACACTGGAGTCCTCGGTGTTCGGCCTGGAACGCGCCGCGGTGCTGTCGGTGCTGCTCATGCTCCTGGCCGTGGGCGCGACCGTGCTCTACCGGCTCTCGCTGAAGCGGGCGCAGCGGTGGCTGTGATCCGAACAAGAAACGGTGCGCGCCCCATGAAAAGGCGGATCTTCCTCGGCATTCTCGGCCTCTACTTCGGGCTGCCCCTGCTGGCGGCCCTGCTGTACTCCGTCGCGACCCGGTGGACCGACACCCCGCTGCCCGACGGCTACACCCTGGACCACTGGCTCGGCGTGTTCGGCAAGCCGGACGTGACGTCCGCGCTGCTGCGCTCCCTGCTGCTGTCGGCCGTGGTCGTGGTCGTCGACGTGCTGCTCGTGGTGCCCGCCGCCTACTGGTCGGTGGTCCACAACCCCAGGATCGGCTCGGTGGTGCAGACGATCGCGGTGATCCCGTTCGCCGTCCCGTGGGTGGTCATCGGAGCCGGCCTCCAGCTCGTCACCGCGTCGTTCGCCCCCGGTCTCTTCGGCACGTTCTGGCTGCTGGCGGCGGCGACGGCGGCCGTCGCCTTCCCGTTCATGTACTGGGCCGTGGAGAGCTCGCTGATCGCGGCGGGAGCCGTACGGCTCAGCGAGGCGGCGGCGACCTGCGGGGCCGGTCCGCTCCAGACCCTGACACGGGTGATCTTCCCGGCGATCCGCGGCGGCGTGGTGTCCGGCGCGCTGCTGGTCGTGGCCACCGCGATGAACGAGTTCGCGCTCGCCAAGATCCTGGTCGGCGCCAAGTTCGAGACGCTGCCGATCTGGTCGGCCCGCCAGTTCGTCTCCCGCACCCTCGGCGACCCCAACGCGCTCGCCGTCGTCACGATCTTCACCTTCGGCTTCCTGTTCGCACTCTCCGCCCTGGTCGTCCGCCTCGGTCGCGGTCGGGTGAGCACTATCGGAAGGACCCTTCGATGAGTCACGTCGTCCTGGACGGCATCACCAAGCGTTACGCGAGTCATGTCGCGCTGGCCGGGGTGAACGTCAGCGTGGAGCAGGGGGAGATGCTCGCCCTGCTCGGCCCGTCCGGCTGCGGCAAGACCACCCTGCTGCGCTGCATCGCCGGTCTCACCGCGTTCGACGCGGGGCGCCTGACCATCGGCGGCGCCGACATGGCGGGCGTTCCGGTCCGCAGGCGCCCGATCGGCATGGTCTTCCAGTCCTACGCGTTGTTCCCCAACCTGACCGTGCGCGGCAACGTCGGCTTCCCGCTGACCGTGCGCCGGGAGGGCAGGGCCAGGGTCGCCGAGCGGGTCGAGGAGATGCTGGACCTCGTCGGGCTGTCGGAGCAGGGCGACAGGCTGCCCAACCAGCTCTCCGGCGGCCAGCAGCAGCGCGTCGCGCTGGCCCGCGCGCTGGCTCCCCGCCCCGAGGTGCTGCTGCTGGACGAACCGCTGTCCGCGCTGGACGCCCAGGTGCGCCACCGGCTGCGCGACGAGGTCCGCCGCATCCAGCACCAGGTCGGCATCACCACGGTCTTCGTCACCCACGACCAGGCCGAGGCCCTGGCCATCTCCGACCGGGTCGCGGTGATGAACTCCGGGGAGATCGAGCAGTGCGCCGCCCCCGCGGAGATCTACACCGCCCCCTCGACCCGGTTCGCGGCGGGCTTCGTCGGCAACCGCAACACCCTTGAACTGCACGCCGAGCGTGGCCGGGTGACCGCGGGCGGCGCCTTCGACGTCGCGGCGCCGTGGGAGCGGGTGCTGTGCATGTTCCGTCCCGAGGACGTCTCGGTGAGCCACGACGGTCCCGGCGCCCGCGCGGTCGTCGACGTGACGGTCTTCCTGGGCGCCACCACCCGCGTCTACGTCCAGGCCGAGGTCAACGGCTCCCCCGCCACCGTCTTCGCCGACCTTCCCTCACGCGCCGCCGCGCGGCTCGCCCCCGGCGACGTGGTACGGCTCAGCGTGGACCCCGGCCACGTCCAGGTCTTCCCCGCCTGACCGGGGCCGCTTCGGAGAGGTCCGGCCTCGGGGAGTCTCTCCTCGAAGGGAGTGCGGCTCCGGGAGGTCCGGCTCAGGAGGGTCCGGCCGACCGCCGGTGCCCGTCCGCCAGGAGGTGCGAAGGGCCCGTGCGATCGCCGGAGGTGGCCGGGGCGCTCCTCATCCCTTGTGGATGACGCCGGAGACGCCCCTGAGCCTGGTGGTGCCGGGCTTGTGAACGATGATCTTCTTCACCGCACCCTCACAGAGAACGACTACAGGTACGAGAAGCAAGTATTCTCCCGCTCCACCGGATTGCAACGCTTAATCCCAAACAAGCCTCAATCCCCTCTGATCGACCAGAGGGGACATGGCCGAAAATCAGATTTTCTTCTCCATGTAAATCACGGTGTGTTCGCCGCGTCTCTCTCTGTGGGTCTCGCGCCAGCCGTACTTGCGGTAGAGCTCCATCGCGGCGGGCTGGTTCAGCGTGGTGTCCCCGCACAGGCTGGGATAGCCCAGCTCGACCGCCCGCCTCTCCAGTTCGGCGAGCATCCGGTCGCCGAGCCCGCGCCGCTGGAAGTCCGGGTGGACCCGCATTCGGCACAGCTCGACCGTTCCGGAGTCGACGCGACGGAGCCCGCCCATCGCCACGATCCGTCCGCTCGGGATCTCCCCCACGAGGAACTCCCCCCGGTCGGCGAGATAGATCTCGCCGATCCGCGGGAAGTCGTCCTCGTAGTAGACACCGTCCCCCGGGGTGAGACCGACCTGCGCGAGGCAGATCCGGTGCAGCGCCCGGACGGATTCAAGGTCGGACCGGCGATAACGCCGAATCCTCACGCATCCCTCGCCGTCGGATCCGGCACCGGAGCGGTGCGCAACGCCTCCTGGTAGAGCTTGAGCCCGGGGTTGTCGGGATCCTTGGCCTCCACGGCCCTGGCCACCTCGTGGGCGCGCTGCATGAGGATGTCGGGCCTGTACCCCTCGCCCAGGGATGCCAGCGTGGCCTTGGCGATGGACAGCGCCTCGTCGACGTCGCCCTCCAGGAGCTTGCACTTGGCCCGGTCGAACCTGATCAGCGTCGGGTCGAGCCAGTCGCTCGGGCCGTACTTGGTCAGGGCCTGCTCCAGGATGAGGTCGGCCTCCATCGTCTGTCCCAGCCTCACCAGCGCGTCGCCCTGGTGGAAGTAGAGCTGCCGCTCGGTGTAGCCGAAGGCCGCGTCGTCCTGGTCGGCCGCGGCCATCTGGGAGAAGGCCGCCCTGGCCCGCGACAGTGCCCGCTTGGCCTGGTCGACGACGTCCTTCTTGCCGGCGCCCGACATCATCGCGAGCGCGCGGGCCTCGACGACGGGCGCCATGGCCTGGGCGGCGCACGGCGTCTGGCCCGCCAGGTCGCGGCTCTTGCGCGCGAGGTTGAGCGCCTCGCGCGGATCCCCGTAGTAGAGGGGGACCAGGGCCTCCCTGGCGATGACCCAGGCCCTCAGCGCGCGGTCCCCGGTGTCGTCGGCGGCCATCCTGCCCGTCCGGAAAAAGGACCGTGCCATTCGGTGATCACCGAGGTTGACCATGATCATGCCGCTGAGACCGGCGAGCTGGGCCGCCATACGGCACAACCGCTCCTGCAGGTCGACCGGCTGGCGCCGTTCCATGGCCTTGCGCACGGTGCTGAACTCCAGCAGCACGTCGCAGAGCAGCCGTAGCGGCGGCGTGTTCATGTACTGGCGGCCGAAACCGACGGTGGCCTCTTCCCACTGGTCGAGCATCGCGGGTGAGACGGTGGCCGACACCAGCGTCTCGTCCATCCTTCTCCGGATGTTCTCCACCGATCCGAGCAGCTGTCCGTCCAGCGCGGCGCCGGTGCCGAGCAGAAGCTGTAAAAGCGTCCTCCGCAACACGTTCTCGTCCTCCTCGCTCCCGTCCGCCGACGAATCGCCGTCGATCCGCTGGATCGACGGCTCGTGCGGACCAGGGGAAGTGTCGGGTCTTCCGTCCTGGAGATCGCCGCGGACGACACCCTGCACCCTGTGGCGGTTGCCGCAGATGCACGGGCCGTCGTAACCGAGGGACATCGGCTCGACCCGGTAGGCGGAGCACAGGTAGTGGAGGTATTCGGGCCCAGGCCGTTTCAGCCCGCTCTCGTAGGCGGACAGAAGCGTCTCCCCGATTCCCGGAACCGCCTTGCCGTCGCGTTCGAACAGTGCCCGTATCTGTTCGATCACGTCGGCGAGGGCGACACCGTGCGCGAGACGATGGGCCTTGACGCGCGTGGTCCCGAACTGCGGACCGCACGTATCGTGGATCTCCTCGGCGATCTGAGCCGGGATGCGCCCGGCGGCAAGGCCCTTCGCGCGGATCTGCCGCGCTAACTCCGTCTCCCTGTGCTGCCTGCCGGACATACCGGCCCCTCTCTCGCGGCCAGCTGGGCTGGTTGGCACGCCTGTCCCGACCGGTCCTCTCCCCGTTGACTCAGTGTGATTCGGGTGTCGCACTGTGCCTACAGAGAATGATGGACCACGCTTGGCTCATCCGGAACGCACGGATGAAACCACCGGCTAAGGATCGTCCTCCACCGGGCTGTTTCTTTCAACCTACTTGGGACAATGCATATCCCGATCTTGGTAGAGCCGACATTGACCCATCGGGTCTTGTGAGTCATCTTTGGCCAACCAGCACCGATTCGGGTAACCGGTCGAGCACGGTTCGGTGAGGGATCGGCCAAGACCAATAGGGAGGGGCGAGGTGGGGGAAGACGGCTTCGGGCACCTGGAACGGTTGGTGTCAGAGCTTGACGCTCGCGGGTTGCACGCCCGGGTGGTGCGGACCACGGCGGGCCGCGCCTTCGTCCGCGTGATCAACCCGAACGCGACCAGCCTGGCGGAGAACGTCACCTGCCGCGCGCAGGCCGCCCCCAGCCACCGTGACTGGTACTACTGGTGGTCCTGGGGAGAACGGATGCACACGGTCAAGGACCCCGCCGGCGCGGCGACCAAGGTCGCCCGAGTGCTCGCCGCGGTGGGAGAGTGAGCTAGGCGGCGGTGTCCCGGGCGGAGTCGCAGCCACCCGGGGCCCGTGCCCACCGCGGCTCGACGGAGCCGGCGGGGTGATCCGGTGCGGAGCGTCCTCGGACGCTGGGCACCCCGCCGGCTCCCAGATCGTCCCGGACACGACCGGCTCCGAGACCGGCAGTGCTCCGGACCCCTCGTGAGACCCGTGTGTGACGAAGTCCACATGTGAGCCGAGCCACAGGCTCGAGCGCGACCACAAGCCGCCGTCCGGGCCCGCCCGGGCGGGGATCGGAGGGATCCCCCTGGAAACGGCACGGGACACGCTTCCGGGTGCGTGCCCCGTCCGGGCCACCCGTCACCGGAACGTCCACGCGCGCCCCCGCGGCCCCGAGTGTGGACGCTCCCGTCCTCCCCGGCGTGATGTGACGGCGGCCGGTTCGATCGGCAAAATGGGTGAGTCGCCTGACTTAACCCCCCTTTGTCAACCGAATCGATCCGGGAGGGATCCACTCCGTGTTCCTGCTCGTCCCCTCGCCAACCCCTTCTGTCTCCCCCTCGCCCAGCCCCACCTCGTCGGTCCTGCCTGATGTGCTGGAACTGGTCAACAAGGGCGCGGGCTTAATGAGCGGTTCATGTGGAGAGGACGGTGGAGTAATCTGCGGGCTCGTGCAGGCCGTTCTCCCCTCCCAGTGGGCCCCGATCATCGCCGGCCTGGTCGCGGGCGCGATCGCCATCGCGCTGATAGCGGGGGTCGCACTGGTTCTGCGCAAGGCGGCCCACCGCCTGATCACCCGCGTCGTGCAGCGCGCATCCTCCGGCAGGCCGTCCCTGGCCGGGCGGCTGCGCGGCAAGGACGCCATCCCCCTCGACGGCCTCGACGCCCTCGTGGCCGAGCGGCGAAGACAGCGGGCCGAGACCATGGGCTCGGTGCTCAAGTCCGTCGCCTCGATCATCATCCTGGGCACCGCGGCCCTGACCATCCTCGAACGCCTGTCCGTCCCCATCGCGCCCCTGCTGACCAGCGTCGGCATCCTGGGCGTCGCGATCGGCTTCGGCGCCCAGGAACTCGTCAAGGACTTCATCGCGGGCATGTTCATGCTGCTGGAGGACCAGTACGGCGTGGGCGACGTGATCGACGCCGGCGCCGCGGTCGGCACCGTCGAGGCCGTCACCCTGCGCATCACCAGGCTCCGCGACGCCGACGGCAGGGTCTGGTACGTCCGTAACGGCACCATCACGCGCGTCGGCAACGAGTCCCAGGGCTGGTCCCGCGCCACGGTCGACGTGCCGGTCGCCTACACCGCGGACATCCCCGTGGTCCGCGACCTGCTCAAGAAGGTGGCCGACGATCTGTGGGAGGACACCGACTTCCGCGACTCGGTCATCGTCGAGGAGCCGCAGGTCTGGGGAATCGAGCAGATCTCCGGCACCGCCATCGTCTTCCGGGTCAGCGCCAAGACGATCCCCTCCCGGCAGGCCGAGATCGCCAGGGAGCTTCGCTTCCGCGTCAAGACGGCGCTGGACCTGGCTTCCATCCCGATCGCCACCTGACGTCGCTTAGGCTTGGTGACGTGTCCGCGATCCCCGAGGAACCCCAGTCCTTCTACGACGCCGTGGGCGGTGAGGAGGCCTTCCGCCGTCTCGTCCGCCGCTTCTACGAAGGCGTGGTGGAGGATCCCGTGCTCCGCCCGCTCTACCCCGAGGACGACCTCGTCGGTGCCGAAGACCGGCTGCGTCTGTTCCTGATCCAATATTGGGGCGGCCCCAACACCTACGGTCAGCAGCGCGGGCATCCGCGCCTGCGGATGCGCCACAATCCGTTCGTCATCCGCTCGGCCGAGCGCGACGCCTGGCTGAAGCACATGCACGACGCGGTGATCTCGCTGGAGCTCCCCGACGAGCTGGAAAAGCGCCTGTGGGACTATCTCGTCTACGCCGCGCACAGCATGGTCAACGCCCCTGACGAATAAACCCCGTCACCCCAGGGCAGCCCATGCACATGGAAACCCCCTGGTGGCGTGATGCCGTCGTCTACGAAATCTACGTTCGCAGTTTCGCCGACGCCTCAGGAGACGGCGTCGGCGATCTGGCCGGCATCCGGGAGCGCCTGCCGTACCTCACCGAGCTCGGCGTGGACGCGATCTGGCTGACCCCCTTCTACCGATCCCCGATGGCGGACGGCGGCTACGACGTCGCCGACCACCGCGACGTCGATCCCCTCTTCGGCACGCTGGCCGACTTCGACGCCCTCGTCGCCGAGGCCCACGCGTGCGGGCTGCGCCTGCTCGTGGACATCGTGCCCAACCACAGCTCCGCCGAGCACGAGTGGTTCAAGGCCGCGCTGCGGGGCGAGGGCCGCGACCGCTACGTCTTCCGCCACGGCGGGGACCTGCCGCCCAACAACTGGCAGTCCACCTTCGGCGGCCCCGCCTGGAGCAGGACTCCGGACGGGCAGTGGTACCTCCACCTGTTCGCCCCCGAGCAGCCCGACTTCAACTGGCGTAACCCCGAGGTGCACGCCGAGTTCCTCGACGTGCTGAGGTTCTGGCTGGACCGCGGGGTCGACGGGTTCAGGATCGACGTGGCGATGGGCCTGTACAAGGCCGAAGGCCTGCCGGACACTCCCCCCGAGGGCCAGGCGTTCAGGGCCGAGTCGCCCATCTGGGGACGGCCCGAGGTGCACGGCGTCTACCGGCAGTGGCGCACGGTGCTCGACTCCTACCCCGGCGGACGGATGGCCATCGGCGAGGTGTGGACCGACTCCGCCGAGGACCTCGCCCGCTACGTCCGTCCCGACGAGCTGCAGCAGAGCTTCAACTTCGCCTGGCTGGAGGCCCCCTGGTCTGCCACGGCCTTCCGGAAGGTCATCGACGACACCCTGGCCTCCGTGACCGCCCCCACCTGGGTGCTGTCCAACCACGACGTGGTCCGCCACGTCACCCGGTACGGCGAGGGCCTGACCAACTCCACGACCGGCCTCGTCCGCGCCCGGGCGGCGCTGCTGGCCATGCTCGCCCTGCCGGGATCGGCCTACCTGTACCAGGGAGAGGAACTCGGCCTCCCCGAGGTGAAGGACCTTCCCCCCGGGGCCCGCCAGGATCCCATCTTCACGCGCTCCAAGGGGACACTGGCGGGACGGGACGGCTGCCGGGTACCTCTTCCCTGGTCCGGGGGAGCCGAGCCGTACGGCTTCTCCCCAGACGGCGCGCGGCCCTGGCTGCCCCAGCCGATCGAGTGGACGGCGCTGACCGCCGACCGCCAGGCGGGCGACCCCGGATCGACCCTGAGCTTCTACCGGCAGGCCCTGCGCGCCCGCCGCGCACTGCGCGGTTCGCTCCCCGGCGAGATCACCTGGCTCGACTCCCCCGATGACGCGCTGTTCTTCGCCCGCGGTTCCATGACGTGCGTCGTCAACTGCGGCACCGGCCCGGTCCCCCTTCCGCCGCACGAGCACGTGCTGATCGGCAGCGCCCCGGTGGACGGCCATCTGCTCCCCCCGGACACCGCCGCCTGGCTGCACACCCCCTGAAACCGGCCCCCGCCCGGCGCCACGGGGCCCGCCTGCTCCGGCCGTCTCCCCTGTGGGAGGCTGTGTTCCGGCGTCCGGCAGGACGTGGAAGCGGCCCGGCCGTCCGGCCGGTTCAGGCGAGGTTCCACGAGGGTCCGGCCGGTTCAGGCGAGGTTCCACGAGGAAGGTGCGAAATGACCAGCGGTATCAGGGACGACTTCCTGGCCACGGCCCGCTCGGCCGCCGACCTGCTCCGTGAGCCGGCGGTCGCCGCGGCCTGGAACGGACCGAGCGCGCTGCCCGAGTTCAGCGTGGGCGGTCTGGCGGGCCATCTGGCTTACCAGGTTCTGCTCCTCCCGGATGCCCTGGCCGGGCCGGAACCGCAGGAGGAGACCGTCTCCCTGCTCGATCACTACAGCCGGGCACAGTGGATCGACTCCGACCTCGACGGCGACATCAACGTCCGCATCCGCAACGGCGGCGAGCGGCTGGCGGCCGAGGGACCGGCGGCGCTGGTGGCACGCGTCGACCAGGCCCTCGGGGAACTGACCGGCCTCCTGGCGTCGCTGCCCGACCGGCCGGCGCGCGTCCCGCTGTGGGGACCGTGGTCGCTGCGGCTCGACGACCTGCTGATCACCCGGACGATGGAGCTCGTGGTCCACTCCGACGACCTGGCGGTCAGCGTGGGCATCGCGACGCCGGCGTTCCCGCAGGGCGCCGTCGACGCGGTCGTCGACCTGCTGTCCCGGCTGGCCGTACGCCGCCACGGCCCGACCGACGTCATCCGGGCCCTCAGCCGCGCCGAACGCGCCCCGGCCACCATCACCGCCTTCTGACCCCCGCCCCTTCGCAGCCGGGGTCCGTCCGGACGGGCGTCCGCGGGCTCGGCTATCCGGCGATGAGGAAGCGTTCCAGATAGTCGAGCTCGTACTGCTCCAGCCGGCGTGGCATGGCCTTCTTCACGTCGTAGGCGACGAGCACGGAGCGGGCCCGGACGAAGGTCGTCTCGTCGTCACGGATCTCGTAGTTGAGGATGAAGCGCACCGGCTTGATCTCGGTCACCCACGACTCCACCCGGACCGGATCGGCACGGAAGGTGAGGGGACGCCGGTAGTCGATCTCGTGCCGGGCCACCACGAGCCCGCTGAAGGGGGCCTCTCCCTCTCGGTGGGGGTCGAGGTGGAACAGCTCCAGGCGCGCGTCCTCGAGATAGTCGAGGAACCTGACGTTGTTGACGTGGCCCTGAGAGTCGACGTCGGCGAACCTGACGGCTCTGAGGAACACGTGCTTACGGGTATCGCTCATGGCGTCGGTCACGCTCTGCTTGAACACATCCCAAAAGGTAGCGAGCCCCCGGCTCCCACCGCACAGCGGGGGCGCCGGGGGCGGCGACCGCCGGCATCAGTCGCGGGTGAGCTTGCGGTAGGTGACCCGGTGCGGACGAGCCGCCTCCGCGCCGAGCCGCTCGATCTTGTTCTTCTCGTAGTCGGCGAAGTTGCCCTCGAACCAGAACCAGTTCGAGCCCTCCTCCCACGCGAGGATGTGGGTGGCGATGCGGTCCAGGAACCACCGGTCGTGCGAGGTGATGACCGCGCATCCCGGGAAGTCGAGCAGGGCGTTCTCCAGGCTGGAGAGCGTCTCGGTGTCGAGGTCGTTGGTCGGCTCGTCGAGCAGCAGCACGTTTCCGCCCTGCTTCAGGGTCAGCGCGAGGTTGAGCCGGTTGCGCTCGCCGCCGGACAGGACGCCCGCCTTCTTCTGCTGGTCCGGGCCCTTGAACCCGAACGCGGCGATGTAGGCGCGCGACGGCATCTCGACCTGGCCGACCTTGATGTAGTCGAGCCCGTCGGAGACGACCTCCCAGACGTTCTTGGCCGGGTCGATGCCGCCCCGGCTCTGGTCGGCGTAGGAGATCTTGACGGTCTCTCCGACGACGATCTGGCCGTCGTCCGGGGTCTCGCTCCCGGTGATCATCCGGAACAGCGTGGTCTTGCCGACGCCGTTCGGGCCGATGACGCCGACGATGCCGTTACGCGGCAGGTCGAACGACAGGCTGTCCATGAGGACCCGGTCCTCGAAGCCCTTGGTGAGCTTCTCGGCCCGGATGACCGTGGTGCCCAGGCGCGGGCCCGGCGGGATCTGGATCTCCTCGAAGTCGAGCTTGCGGTGCTTGTCGGCCTCGGCGGCCATCTCCTCGTAACGCTGCAGACGCGCGCGGCTCTTGGTCTGGCGGGCCCTGGCGTTGGAGCGGACCCACTCCAGCTCCTCCTCCAGGCGCTTCTTGCGCTTGGCGTCCTTCTGGCCCTCGAGCTTGAGCCGCGCCGCCTTGGCCTCGAGGTAGGTGGAGTAGTTGCCCTCGTAGGGGTGGCAACGGCCACGGTCGAGCTCGAGGATCCAGTTGGCGACGTTGTCCAGGAAGTAACGGTCGTGGGTGACGGCCAGGACGGTCCCGGGATACTTCTCCAGGTGCGCCTCCAGCCACTGGACGCTCTCGGCGTCGAGGTGGTTGGTGGGCTCGTCGAGCAGGAGGAGGTCGGGCTGCTCGAGCAGCAGCTTGCACAGCGCGACCCGGCGCCGCTCACCACCGGACAGCATGGTGACGTCGGCGTCCGGCGGCGGGCAGCGGAGCGCGTCCATCGCCTGCTCCAACTGGCTGTCGAGGTCCCACCCGTTACGGTGGTCCAGGGCGTCCTGCAGCTTGCCCATCTCGTTGAGCAACTCGTCGCTGTAGTCGGTGGCCATCAGCTCGGCGATCTCGTTGAACCGGTCGAGCATGGCCTTGGTCTCGGCGACGCCCTCTTCGACATTGCCGAGCACGGTCTTGGATTCGTTGAGCGGGGGCTCCTGCTGGAGCATGCCGACGGTGAAGCCGGGCATGAGCCGGGCGTCGCCGTTGGACGGCTGCTCCAGGCCCGCCATCATCTTCAGCAGCGTCGACTTTCCGGTGCCGTTCGGTCCCAGGACGCCGATCTTCGCGCCCGGCAGGAATGACAGCGTCACGTCGTCGAGGACGACCTTGTCACCATGCGCCTTGCGCACGCGCTGCAGTGTGTAGATGTACTCCGGCATGCCTTCTAGCTTAGAGCCTGATGGGCTTAGCTAGGGGCGGCCTCGGGGCCAGGACGTCGTGCGGGCGGCACAGGCGTGGCAGGCAGGCAGATCCGGTCGCGGCCGAGCTCTTTCGCCCGGTAAAGGGCCAGGTCAGCCGCCGCGAGCAACTCGATCAGATCGTCTCCGTGCATGCTCATGATCGCGACTCCCGCGGAGATCGTCACGGTGACCATGTTGTCGTCGGCCGGCACGGCCATCCGCCCGATGCGGGAACGCAACCTCTCGGCGACCCTGCGGGCCTCGGTCACGTCGGCCCTCGGCAGCAGGACGACGAACTCCTCCCCACCGAAACGGCCGACCACGTCGTAGTCGCGCAACTGACTGCGGATGGTGGCGGCCACCCCGATCAGGACCTGGTCGCCGACCAGATGGCCGTAGGTGTCGTTGACCCGCTTGAAGTGGTCGATGTCGACGATCAGCAGGGCGAGCGTCTCCCCGGTGCGGCGCGCCCTGACGATCTCGGTGTCCGCCTCTCGCTGCCACGCCGCGGCGTTGAGCAGGCCGGTCTTCGGGTCGGTGCGGGCCGCCGCCTGCAACTGGGCGTGGAGCAGGCTGCGCTGGAGCAGCACCACCGGCGGCAGGGCCAGGACCAGCAGGGCCAGGTTCACCGCGCAGGCGATGGCGACGAGGACGCCCAGACAGAGCTCCACCACGTCGAGCAGCAGGCTCTCACGGTTCCACAGCACCTCCCGCCAGCGGGTGTCGGGGACGGCGGTGTGGGCCGCGATCGCGATCAGCGCGGTGTTCAGCACGGTGAACAGGACGGCGCAGCCGACGGCGACGAGGATCGGCCCGCCGGTTCCCTCGGTGAGGACGTCCAGCTGGCCGACCACCACGTGGAACAGCACCGAGGCCGTGCCTCCCGCGAGGCTGATGGCCGCCGAGCTGAAGACCCTCCGGTACACGACCGTCTCCCGCACCCGTTTCTGCAACAGGATCTGGAGCGGAATGGGCGCCAAGAGCGCGTAAACGGGTGGCAGCAGCAACGCGGCGGGCAGCCACCAGGCGGAGAGCAGGTCGCGGGAGACGCCCGCGGGCATACCGAGTCGGCGGGTCGCCTCGATGCAGACGGCGCCACAGACCATCAGCGCGACGAAGGTGAGCAGGTCGTGCCAGTAGAAATCGCTCGATGCGGCGAAAAACCCGATTGCGACGAGGTCCAGGGCCACGATGCCGCAAAGATAGACAACCAGTGGACGGCGTTGACCAAGGATGGGCCACCGATCGGCCAGGGTCGTCACGGTGTCGCGTGATTTGACCGAGGTGTGACTGGGTGCCGCCATGTCGTCCCCTTCTCCGACTAACGATGTGTAACACGATAGTTGCGGAGTGTGCGCCGCGCGATGGGAACCGCTACCTTGGGCGGAGTGGGTCCACTCATCAGGTGACTCACTGTTGGGGACCGTTCTCCCCGGAGAGCCGTCCATGTAGGAAAGGAGCAGCCATGCTGCGGGGTGTGACCTGGACCTAGATCCTGTCCCTTAGATCTTTTATCTCCTGCGGTCACCCAGACGACATCTCGCGGTGTTCCCACCCCACCCCGCGAAAACGCTGAGCAGGTTCCGCGTTCACCGCGGGAACCCCGGGATGTCCCGGTCACCGCAACCGGCCACGGCCCCCTCCCGCACCACGTCTCCCGGCTGTGACACGGCCTCCGGCGGTGACACGCCGACCGGCGGCGACACGCCGACCGGCCGTGACACACCTTCCGGCGGTGATACACCGACCAACCGTGGCACACCAACCAGTTGTGACACCTCATGGCTGTGACACGCCTCGCGACCGTGACACACCTTTTGGCTGTGAGACACCAATCGGTTGCCTGCGTGACACCGGCCGGTCGCGACACCCGGGCCGGTCGCCTGCGTGCGGCCGATCGGTCGCGAGACCCGGGCCAGGCGCCTACGCACGGCCGATCGGTCACGAAACCCGGGCCGGGCGCCTGCCTGCCGCCGATCGGTCACGAAACACCGACGGGCTGCCTGCTGTGACACCGACCGGTTGCGAAGAACCGATCGGCCGCGACAGGCCGGCAGGCCGTGGCACGCCTTCCGGAGAGCACACCTCTCCCGGCCGCCGCGCACCGTCTGACCGGTCGGTGACCTGACCGCTCGGCAACGCAGGAAAGATCTACGGGACAGGATCTCCACGATGTTTTTCGGACACCCGAACACAACCACATCCATCGGCCGTTTCCTCGGCATCCCACGCCACCGCACCCGTGCACCACCGCACCACCACCACATCACCGCACCGGCACACCACCGCGCCCATGCGCCACCACACCACCACACCGGCACACCGGCACACCCGTGCGCCACCACATCACCGCACCACCACACCGGCACACCGGCACACCCGTGCGCCACCACACCACCGCACCACCACACCGGCACACCGCCGCACCCGTGCGCCACCACACCACCACACCGGCATGCCACAGCGTCACCGCGTCACCGCGGAGCGCCGACCACCTTCGGCCGCTTCCCCCCCTTTCACCCCGTTTGCCCCTCTCTTCCCTTTCGATTCCCCTCCCTCTCCTTCTTCTCTTCCCGCTTCCTTACCGGCTCCCCTTCCGGCCGCTTGTCCTTCCGTCGTCCCTGGCCCCCTCCGGTCAGCCTTTTCGGCTCGTGCTCCTCCCCCGGGAGAAAGAAGCACGAGCCCCGGTCGAGGCAACGTGGGAGAACGCGGCTCAGGCAGCCGTGCGCGTCTCCACGGGCCATGGCGTCTCGTCATGCGCCTCCCCAACACGCGCCTTCCCGTCGCCTCCGCCCCCGCTCCCGCCTCTCAGCTCCCCGTCCCCTCTGACCCCGCTTCTCGGCTTCCGCCCGGCGCTCGCCCTCTCCCGCGCGGTGCTCTCCGTGGCACTGGTCTCCTCAGCCGTGGTCTCCGTGGCCGTGGTCTCTCCGGCTGTTCCGCGTCTCGCCTCACCGCCCTCGTCTCCGTCTCCGGTCATCTCTCCGTCACCTGCCCCGCCTCTCAGCAGGGTCAGGGCCCCTGAAGCGTCCGCCGCGGCGGGGGTGACGGGGGAAGCCGTGAAGCCCGTGGCGGAGGTGCCCATGGCCCAGTCGTGCGTCTCCCGGTCGAGCTCGGTACGCTCCTCTCGGCCCAGCACCGGGGCCGCCCCACCCCGTTGCGGCTTGCTGAAGCTTCCCAGACCCCAGCGCAGGTCGTGCCCGAGCGAGTTGGCCTCCACCTCGGGCATGAAACGGCGCTCGCCCTCGTGGACGAACTCGCGGATCCGCAACCGTCCCTGCACCACGACCGGCTGGCCGGCCCTGACCGACTGGGCGACGTTGTCCGCGAGCCCCCGAAAGCAGCGAATGCCGAAGTAGGTCGTCTCGCCGTTGCACCACTGCTGGCTCTCCCGGTCGAAGTAACGGCTCGTCGAGGCAACCTTGAGCGAGGTGACCCGCGAGCCGTCCGGGAAGGTGTGCTGACGTGGCGGAGCGGCGACGTTACCGGTCAGCGTGACGTAGATGTCGTTCATCGTGCCTCCCATGAGAGCGGGGCGAAGTGCCCGGCGTGTGAAAGACACAGTGGCCCGAGCCGCCCACGGCACGAGCCCCCGAACCGCGTTCTGTGGACAGCTCGGAGCGCTCCCGGAAAAGCTGTGGACAACACCGAATCCGGACCCGTCCGGAAGACACGGATCCGGTCACGGAGAACGGAACGCCCCAGATCCCGGTCGGCGTTGGGAGACCGGATCTGGGCCCGAGTCCACGCCATCCGCACGGTTCATGCGATCCGCACGGTTCATGCAGTCCACACGATCCACGCGGCCCGCACGGGACGGCGGCGAACCCGGCCGATCCCGGTAAGCCGCGTCGAGCCCGGACCGGTGCGGGGAGACCGGGGCGACCCGAGCCCGCGCGAAGAGCCAGGTCAGCCCCGCACGCCCCGCAGGGCGGAGTAGAACTCGTTGTATCTGGCCAGCTCGCGCTCCACCGGCTCGATCACCGCGCCGGCGGCCACCGCCCCGACCCTGCGGCGCATCTCCCGCTCCAGCCTGTCGCGCTCGTTGCCCGCACCGAGCATGACGAAGTTACGGCTGGCCACGGCGGTGAGCAGGCCGAGTCCCAGGACCGACAGGATCATGAGTCCCACCCAGGGCAGCGACGCCGTCTCGCCGAACATCTCCAGCCCCGAGGGCAGCGTTCCCGCGCCGAACACGCCGTAGGCCAGAGCCGTACCGAACCAGACCGCCCCGGCGACGAAGAGCAGAACCAGGAAGTACTGCCAGACGAGGAGCAACCGCCACCAGGCCGGGACCCGATCAAGACGGGGCGCGATCTCCGTGAGCTCTTCGGAGAGCTTCTGGGGCAGCTCGGTCATGTGCGAACGGGCGGCGTCCCTGACCCCGTTCTGCCAGGCCTCGTGCATGCCGGCGGTCAGCCCGTCCGACAGGGCACGCACCGCGTTGTCCACCTCGGCGGCCTGCGCGCTGACCGCGCCCCCCGTCAGCCCACGGATCTCGTTCTTGAGATCACCGAGACGCAGGCTGTTCAGCGGGTCGGGCCGGAGCTTGGCGATCCAGCGGCTGTACGGCCAGCCGACCCACTCCACCGACCGCACGCCGTACACGTTCTCCATGGCCTCGCCGACGGCGGGCACGCCGACCGCGTCGCAGAGCGCGTCGGTGAGACCGATCCTGCGCGCGTCGTCGACGGCCGAGGGAGGAGTCGGGGCGCCTTCGACGGGCATGGTCTTCGTCAGGCGGGCGGTGAGGCGGTCGAGGTCGGCCTCAAGGCGCTGGACCGCCGCCCTGCGCCTGGTCACGGTCTCGGCCAGGACCGCCTTGAGTTCGTCCACCCCCTCCCCGTTGATCGCGGAGGTGATGACGACGACGGGGTCGCCGACGCCCTCGCGGCGGAGCAGGTCCTCCAGGTCGGCGACGCACTCGGCCAGTTCCTCGGGGGACAGCCTGTCCGCCTGGTTGAGCACGAAGATCGTCACCGCCTCGTGCCCGGCCAGTTCGGTCACGTAGCGCCGGTGGGTCGAGGCGTCGGCGTACTTCTGCGGGTCGAGCACCCACACGACGAGGTCGGCGACCTGGATCAGCCGGTCGGCCTCCGGGTCGGTGAGCGCGCGGATGGAGTCGTGGTCGGGAAGGTCGAGCAGGATCAGCCCGTGCAACCGGCCTTCGCCCTTGTCCAGGGCACTGGCCCTGGCGAAGCGGTGCCGCCACTGGATCTGCAGCCAGTCGAGCAGCGGGCCCGCGCCGTCCAGGCCCCAGACGCACGCGTGGGTGCGCGCCGTGGTCGGACGGCGGACCCCGGTCGGCGAGAGCTCAAGGCCCGAGACGGAGTTGAACAGCGTGGACTTGCCGCTTCCCGTGCCTCCGGCGAGCGCGACCACGGTGTGCTCCGAGGAGAGCTTGAGCCTGTCACCGGCGCGCAGCAGCAGTTGCCCGGACTCGGTGAGAAGCTTGGGGTCGACCCTGCCCGGCCCCAGTTCCACGATCCGTGACAGCGCGGCGAGCCGGGTGCCGAGACCTTGGCGAGTCTGGGTGGTGCCAACGCTCATCGGGCGACCTCAAGGTTGTACGTTGCCTGGTAAAGGCGAGTGGCGGCGGATTCGTCAGGAATGCCCGCACCGTCGAGGGCCTGGACATAACGCGACGTCTCATCGTCGAACAGCGTGGCGATCCGGGCCCGCAGATCGCTGCGGGCCTTGGCGCCGATGGTACGCAGTGACTCGGCGCCCAAAAGCGCGTGCACCAGCCGTTGTGGCAGCCCGCCCGTACCCGCCGTCCCCTCGGCCTCGGCGGAGCCGTAGCCGAGCAGCCCGATCACGAAGATCAGCGCCAGCGACTCGACGTCGAAGGAGACGAGCCTCGCCACGGCCCGCTTGGTCACACCCTCGGTACGGATCAACTCGATGATGTGGTCCTGCCAGCCGCCGACGACCCGGCTGGTCCTGCGCGCGAGGTCGTCGGAGACGCGGCCGAGCCCCTCGGTCGCGGCCAGGGACTCACCGGCCCCGGAACGCTGCGACCATCGGGCGACGACCTCCTCGGCGGCCCGCTGGGCCGCGGAGACGATGACGGACTCCAGCCCCGCCCTGAGCGCGGACTTCAGCGCGCTGAGCCGCTCGGGCGCCTGCTGGGTCGCCTTGCCCGCGAACCGGCCCGGCTTGCGCAGGTGCAGGGTCCGCATGAGGTCACCCGATCCGGCGAAATCCTGCCACCGGGCGAGGACCTCGCCGTGCAGCAGCGAACCGTTCCTGGTCGCCTCCTCGATCTCGGACAGCGCGGTCGCGTAGGCGGTGTCCATGTCCTCCCGGAGCTCACGCCTGAAGATCACCTGGACCTCCAGCTGCCTGGCCAGGGCGGGGATCCGGGTGCGGAAGCTGTCCAGCGTCCCGGTCAGGGTCGCCTTCACGGCCTGCGCCCGCCGCCGGTCGTCCACCGACAGCTCGGTCAGCCAGAGCCTCAGGTCGGTGACCTCGTGGTCGGGGAGCATGCCGTCGGTGACCTTGCTCTCGTCGATGACGAACCGCTCCACATCGCCGAGACCGTACTCGGTGAGCATCCTGACGAAGTGCTTTGTGATCACCTCACGGGACTTGGGCGGTACCCGGGACAGCACGATGGCCAGCCGGGCCCCGCGTTCCTTGGCCAGGCGGAGCAGCCGCCACGCGGGGGCGTCCGCGTAACGGGCCGCGGTGGTCACGAAGATCCACAGGTCCGCGGCGTCGAGCATGCGGTGGGCGATCTCGTGGTGCTCCTCGACGACCGAGTCGATGTCGGGGGTGTCGAGCAGCGCCACGCCCGTCGGGAGACGCTCGGTGGAGACGAGGACGAGGCTGCCGGGCTCCCCCTGCGGGGCGGGAGCGTCCCGCCGCCGCAGGCTGCCGAGCAGCTCTCCCTCGGCGAACCACTCATGGTCGTCGGGGTGGCAGGCGAGGACCGGGGTGCCGGTGGTCGGGCGCCGCACTCCCGTGGCGCTGACCTTGGCGTTGGCGAGGGTGTTGAGGAGCGTGGACTTGCCCGCTCCGGTCGAACCCGCGATGACGACGAGCGCGGGCGCGGTGCTCATGTGGACCCTGGGGATCACGTAGTCGTCGAGCTGGGCCAGGAGCTCGCTCTGTGCCCGCCTGGCCTCCTCCGCGCCGGGGAGGTCGAGGCCGAAGTGAAGGCCGGTGACACTGTCCCGCAGGATGGCGAGCGCGTTGGCCAGGGCCTCGGAGACGGCCTCGGGCAGCGGCAGCTCCCGCATCCGGCCGTTCTCCGCCTTCTCGGCTTCGTCGGCCTCGCCGGGCTCCTGGCCGTCCTCGTCCTCAGTGTCCTGGAAGTCCTCGGCGTCCTGAGTGTCGCGGGCGTCCTCAGCGTCCTCGGCGTCCTGGGCGTCCTCGACGTCGTGGGCGCCGTCTTCCTCGGCGAAGACGACGATCTCGTCCGGCTCCCGATCCGTCTCAGGGTCCGAGGAGGCGTGCACCTTCGGCTCGACCCCGGCCGACCGCCGGAGGCTCGCCGCGGAGACGGCGGTCTCGGCGGTCTCGGCGGTGTCGCCCTCCACGCCCGCCTTCACGCTTTCGGCGCCCTTCGCACCGTCGCCGACCTTCGGAGCACTGCCCTTCGGAGCACTGCCCTTCGGAGCGCCGGACTTCGTGCCTTCGGCCGCCTTCGCGTCGCCGGTCTCCGTGCCTTCGGCCTTCGGGGCGTCTGCCTTCGCGCCGTCGCCCGCCTTCGCGTCCTTGGCGCTCTTCGTGTCCGCGCCCTTCCGCGCCCCCGTCCCGGCCCCCGCGGGGGATCCGGCGGGGAGCTTCACACCCGCGCCGGCACCGGCGGCCTCACCCGCCGCCTTCGCGTCCTTGGCGGCATCGGCCGTCCGCGTGTCACCGTCGGGGGAGGCCACGACGAATGCCTCGGCGTCCGTACCCGTCTTCGCTGTCCCGGTCCCCGGAGCCCCCTGCTTCCCGCCCGCGTCGTTCGCACGGAGAGGAGGAAGATCTCCGCTCCGGGAGACGGTGGCGTTCTTGTCCGCGCCGGAGGGGGCCTCCTTCCGCTCCCGGGGAACGGTGGCCTTCGCCTCGGCCGCCGCGACCACCTCGTTCACCGACGAGATGGCCGCCTCGGCCGCCAACCGAAAAGCCGCGAAGGCATCGTCGACCGGCGCAGCACCGGCGGCCTGCCCCTGAGCCCCTTGAGACCCCTGCGCTCCCTGAGACCCCTGTGCCCCTTGAGAGCCCTGCGCTCCCTGAGACCCCTGAGCGGAAGCGTTACCGGAACCCTTCCCCCCGGCAGGCGCCCGGCCCGTGGGAGAGGGATTCCCCTGCGGAGTCCCCGTGCCCTGGGAGGGAGCCTTCTGTGGAGAGACGGGCGCCCCTTGGGAGGAGGTTCCGCTCGGAGAGGCAGTGGTTCTCCCCGGAGAGGACGCCTTGCCCGAGGAGCCGGTCCTTCCGGCCGCCGCCGGGGCGGTGCCCGCGCCTGTCGCAGCGTTGCCCGACGGGGCGACGTTGCCCGACGGGGCGGTGGCCTCACGCACGGACTGGCCCGCGCTCTCCCTTGCCCGGGCGGCCGCGGCCTCACGAGCGGCGGCCTCACGGGCGGCGGCCTCACGGGCGGCGGCGG
This sequence comes from Streptosporangium sp. NPDC051022, assembly GCF_040683035.1. Classification (NCBI taxonomy): domain Bacteria; kingdom Bacillati; phylum Actinomycetota; class Actinomycetes; order Streptosporangiales; family Streptosporangiaceae; genus Streptosporangium; species Streptosporangium sp. NPDC051022. The sequence continues at coordinate 86,366 of NZ_JBFBCF010000025.1, forward strand.
CCCCCTTGCGGACGGCCCCGACGGCGGTGCCGCCCGGAGAGGCGGTGTTCTTGTCCGCGCCGGAGGGGGCCTCCTTCCGCTCCCGGGGAACGGTGGCCTTCGCCTCGGCCGCCGCGACCACCTCGTTCACCGACGAAATGGCCGCCTCGGCCGCCAACCGAAAAGCCGCGAAGGCATCGTCGACCGGCGCAGCACCGTCGGCCTGCCCCTGAGCCCCTTGAGACCCCTGCGCTCCCTGAGACCCCTGAGCGGGAGCGTTACCGGAACCCTTCCCCCCGGCAGGCGCCCGGCCCGCCGACGGGGCCGCGCCCGCGCCTTTCCGAGGGGTCACTGCCTGCCCGCTCGCGGGACGGGTGGTCTCGGCGACCTTCTCCTCCGCCTCTCCCGCCGGGCGCCGTACGCCGGAGGCCTGCGGAGGCTCCGCGTCGTCGGAGCGGATGGCCTGGAAGGTGACCGTTTGCTCGCCGGGGGACTCCTCGTCCGGCGGGACGTCACCGGACGGATCCCGAGGGGCGTCGGCGAGGCGGTGGTCACGCTCGCCCGGATGGGTGGGCTTGTTGGCAGCCGACTTCACGGTACCCGCTCCGCTCGAACCATCTCGACCTCCTGGCCGACCTTCACGACATCGCCGACGATCACGATCGCAGGTGGCCGGATTCCCGCCGCGGTCACACGCTCCGCCACCGTCGCCAACGTGGCGTAAAGAACACGCTGGGTGGGAAGAGTACCGTCCTGTACCACCATTACGGGAGTTTCCGGCGAACGTCCCTCATGGAGAAAAGTTTCAGCAATCGACCCAATTCGCTCAACAGCCATCATCAGTACCAGGGTTCCGGCCGATCTGGCCAGATTTGGCCAGTCGACGGTGGACCGCGCGTCGCCGGGCGGGACATGCACGGAGATCACGTGGAACTCCTGGCTGACGCCGCGGTGCGTCACCGGCACGTTGGCCGCGGCGGGCACCGCGACCGGGCTGGTGATGCCCGGCACGACGATGACGGGGATCCCCGCGCGGGCGCAGGCGAGCATCTCCTCGCCGCCCCGGCCGAAGACGAACGGATCGCCCCCCTTGAGCCGGACCACGAACTTGCCCTGCCTGGCGTGCTCGACCAGCAGCTCGTTGATCCTCTCCTGGGCCATGTAGCGGCCGTAAGGGATCTTGGCGGCGTCGATCAGCTCGACGTCCGGGGACAGTTCGTCCAGCAGGGGCTGCGGGGCGAGGCGGTCGGCGACGACCACGTCGGCCTGGGCGAGCAACTGCCGCCCGCGGACCGTGATCAGGCCGGGATCGCCGGGGCCGCCGCCGACCAGGGCGACGCCGACCGGCTTGGTGCGGTTGCGCCGGGCGTCGACCGTACCGTCACGGAGGGCTCCCACGACGGCGTCCCTGATCCCGGCCGCCCTGCGGGGATCGCCTCCCGCGGTGACCGCGACGCTGATCTCGTCCACCCGCCCGGTGGCGGGGGTCCAGGCGGCCGACGCGTCCTTGTCGTCGGCGCGCACGCACCAGATCCTTTTGGCCTCCGCCTCCGCGGCGACCGCGGTGTTCACCGCGCGATCGTCGGTGCAGGCGTGGACCAGCCAGGCGCCGTCGACGTCACCGACCTGGTACGGCCTGGCCTCCCAGACCACCCGACCGGTCGCGATGAGGTCGTCGAGAGCATGCGTGACGCTCGTCGAGACGATGGTGACCAGGGCGCCGGCCTCCAGCAGCGCCGGGACGCGCCGCTGGGCGACACGTCCCCCACCCACGACGAGCACCCGCCGCCCGGAAAGCTGCAGGCCGAGCAGGTAGGGCGACATGGTGACAGATCTCCCGTTCGCGATGAATGTGCAGTGCGTGTTAGGAGGTAAACCTACCGGTTAACACTTCACCGTTCGTTGCCGCCATGCGAACGGCGTGCGCGGAACGGCGCCTGGGGTCACCCGTGGAGGCCCGGCCTTTCGCAGATCAGGCCTCCTTGTCGGTGACCCCCGCGGAGTCGAAGGTCGCCACCTCGTGCATGACCCTGACGGCCGCGCAGACCAGGGGGTGGGCCAGCAGCCCGCCGGTGCCCTCGCCGAGCCGCAGTTCCAGCTCCATCAGGGGACGCAGGCCGAGGTGTCCGAGAGCGACGGCGTGGCCCGGCTCGGCGGAACGGTGACCGGCCACGCAGTGGTCCACCGCGGCGGGGGCCAGCGCGGCCGCGGCGAGCGCCGCTGACCCCGCGATGACCCCGTCGAGGATGACCGGCACCCGCAGGGCCGCCCCACCGAGGATGAATCCCGCGATCGCGGCGTGTTCCAGGCCGCCGACCGCCGCCAGCGTCTCCAGGGCCGAGAGCGCCGGGAGCGCCGTGCCGGCCTCGGGCAGGCCGTCTTCTCCCGGCGTGGGAACGGCCGTCCCCGCCTCCGGGACCGTCCCCCGCCCGGAGGCGTCCGTACCGGGGTGAGACTCGCCGGCGTCCGGGCGCAGGCCGTTCACCCGCAGTGCCCGCCGGACCACCTCGACCTTGCGGGCCAGCGTCTCGTCGTCGACGCCGGTTCCCCTGCCGGTCACGACCGCCGCGTCCTGCCCGGTGAAGGCGCAGATCAGCGCGGCCGACGCGGTGGTGTTCGCGATGCCCATGTCGCCGGTGATCAGGCAGCGGGCCCCCTGCTCCACGAGGTCACGAGCCACTTCGATCCCGGTCTCCAGGGCCGCGACCGCCTGCTCGGCGGTCATCGCGGGCCCGCGGGACAGGTCGGCCGTGCCGTGGGCGACCTTGCCGACCCTCAGTCCCGGCGCGGGGGCGAGGTCGGCGGCCACTCCGACGTCCACGACCGTCACCGAGGCGCCCACCTGGGCCGCGAAGGCGTTGGCCACGGCACCGCCCGCGAGGAAGTTGCCGACCATCTGCAGGGTGACCTCCTGCGGCCACGGGCTCACTCCCTGGGCGTGGACCCCGTGGTCGGCCGCGAAGATCGCCAGGGCCGCCGGGGCCGGGAGGGGCGGCGGGCTGACGGCGGCGGCACCGGCCAGCCGTACCGCCACCTCCTCGAGCACGCCCAGCGCGCCCCGGGGCTTGGTCAGGCTGTCCTGGTGGGCCCTCGCCTCGGCGAGGGCCGCCGGGTCGGCGGGCCGGATCGCGGCGATGGTCTGCTCAAGGATGGTCATGCCGTCCAGTGTCCCGCGAAACCCGCAAGGCGGTCATCCCGCCCCGGAAGCGGGACCGCCTGGCCCCTGTCCCCCGCGGGCGGCGGATCACCAGACGACGCCGCTGAGCGCTTCCTCGTAGCGTTCGACGACCACGTCGGCCAGGCCCTCGCAGTCGCCGATGACGTCGGCGCAGCGGACGTCCAGGTCCGGATGACCCGCGGCGTAGGCCATGGCCTGGGCCCAGATCCTGTCCAGGACGCCCCCGGCGAACAGCAGGTAGGGCACGACGATCACGCGCTTCGCGCCGAGACGGCGGCAGCGCTCGATGCCTCCGGGGACGCCGGGCGGGGTGAGGGAGGTGAAGGCGGTCTCCACCGTCATGTACTCGTGGGCGTGGGTCTCCCAGAACAGCCTGGAGACGCGGTGCACGTCGGCGTTCATCGCGGGGCTGGTCGAGCCGTCGCCGACCAGGACCACCGCGGTCTCGCCGATCTCGATGCGCTCGGGCTCGTCGTCGAACGAGCTCACGGCCGCGGGGACCAGGCGAAGGCTGGCTACCTCGGCGGCGGCGTCCGCCAGGCGCTCGGCGAGCAGCGCGAGGATGCGCGGGTCCGAACCGAGGGGACGGCCGTAGTCACAGGTGAGCATGGGGTGACGCTCCTGCTCCCTGGCCATCGCCGCGGGGATGTCGGCGCCGATCCGCATGTCGCCGGCGAGGCTCAGCGGCAGCGCGACCATGCGGTGATGGCCGCGCGCGACCAGGGAGGCGACCGAGTCGCGCAGACGCGGCCTGGCCTTGGTGATGTATCCGCCGGACACGTCGGCCGCGGTCTGATCCAACCGGCAGCGGAGGCGGTGGATGAACCTGCCGAACTCGACGGATTCGTTGTCTTCGTGTGAGCCCTGCCCGATGAGCAGCAGCGGCGGCTTCATAGAAACAGGACTCCAATGACCTTGACCTGGGGATACGCAGTCGCGACTGGCGAGGATATCCGATAACGACTGGTCATGGACAGGTAACGAATCGATAAATCACATTCGATATGGCACGAACGGCACCGGGCCCGTACGGCGGCGCCGGAAGACACCGCCCCCTCTCCCCCGGGTCAGACCAGATCGTTTCTGAGCAGGCCGAAGACCACGACATCGTGCGGGCCGTCGTCCTCCAGCGCGGCGGCGCGCAGCACCCCCTCCCTGACGAATCCGGCCTTCTCCGCCACCCGCTGGGAGGCGGTGTTGACCAGGTTGACGCGGAGCTCGATCCGGCGCAGGGTCGTGTTCTCGAACGCCCAGCGCGCCAGGCCGCGTACGGCCTCCGGAGCGTAGCCGCGTCCCCGGTGCAGCGGGTGCACGCCGTACCCGACCTCCGTGGTGCCGGCGCCCCAGTGGGTCTTGAACAGGCTGATCGCCCCCACGATGAGCCCGTCGGCCTCCATCGCCAGATGCGCGCCCTGGCCGGAGCGGCGCAGCTCGTGCACGCCCCGGGCGAGCCATCGCGAGACGCCGGAGCGGTGACCGGGCGCGCCGGGCGGCAGGAAGGAGTCGCGTGCCTCGACGACGGCGCGGATCCGGGCCTCGTCGGCCGGGCCGAAGGGACGGAGCAGGAGCCGTTTCGTCGTGACGGACGAGTCGGGTGCGAAGGCTGTCACGTGCTCTCCCCGCCGTGGAATGAGGCCGTGGAATCCGTGGAACGAGGCCGTGGAGTGCGGCGGCGCCAAGCCCATCCCATGGGAACGCGCCCGCGCAACCCCGCCCCGCGAAGACTCCTCCGCGCGTCTCGGCTCCGCGTGTCTCGGCTCCGCGTGTCTCGGCTCCGCGTGTCCCGGCTCCGTGGGACCGGCCGGGGCGCTCAGCGGACGACGACGACCTCCAGCGTGCGCGGGCCGTGCACGCCCTCGACCCGGTTCAGCTCGATGTCGCTGGTGGCGGAGGGGCCGCTGATCCAGGTCAGCGGCCGGAGCGGGTCGAGCCGGGCGACGGCCTCCGGCACCCCCGTCACGATCTGCCCGGCGCGCACCACGCACAGGTGGTAGTCGGGCACCAGGGTCAGCGCCCGCCGCCCCTGGCCGGGCCCGGCGTCCAGCACGATCGTGCCGGTCTCCGCGATCGCCACGGCGCAGCCGGTGACCACGCCCCGCACCGCGTCCAGCTCCGCCGCGCTCAGCGGCGGGTCGTCGGCGACGGTCTCCCCCGGCACCCAGCCGGAGGGCAGGCCGCCGGGCACGAGCGGCCGGGTGACACCTCGCGAGGCCAGCGCCGCCGCGATCGTCCCGGCCAGGCCGTCGTCGTCGGTCACGTGCACGGCGGCCCGGTAGTCGGCCACCCGCTCGGCGAACAGCTCGACCACGTCCGCCGGGTCAGGGGCGGCGCGGGACGTGCGGTAGGCACGGGTGATCTCGACGTCCGGGGCCGATCCCACGGCCGCGCGGATCCTCGACAGGATCAGCTCCCGGCCGGCCGCTCCGCCGTTCATCCGGTACCTCCGTCCGTACGGTCCCACCAGTCGCGGAAGGACTCCTGGGGAATGTCGGGAATGTCACGTGTGTCAGTCCAGCCGGACAGCGGCCCCGGCAGACGTCTGGGGACGAACCGGCGCAGGCGTCCCGCCAGGCGCTCGGCGCGCGCCAGCCGTTCCGGGCGGTCGAACACCCAGCCCGCGGCGCGCATGCCCATGCGCTCCGCGCGCGGGTGACGGGCCAGGCCGCGCAGGTGGACCAGCACCTCGGGGATGTCGATCGCGACCGGGCAGGCGTCGAAGCAGGCGCCGCAGAGCGTCGAGGCGTAGGGCAGGGAGGCGTCCAGCTCCGAGGCCATACCGCGCAGCTGCGGGGTGAGGATGGCGCCGATGGGGCCGGGATAGACCGAGCCGTAGGCGTGTCCCCCCGCGCGCTCGTAGACCGGGCATACGTTCAGGCAGGCCGAGCAGCGGATGCAGCGCAGCGCCTGCCTGCCGATCTCGTCGGCGAGGACCCCGGTGCGCCCGTTGTCGAGCAGGACCAGGTGGAAGTCCTGGCCCTCGACGGCGCCGGTCCAGGTGGAGGTGTAGGGGTTCATCCGCTCACCGGTCGAGCTCCTGGGCAGGAGCTGGAGGAAGACCTCCAGGTCCCGCCAGCTCGGCAGCAGCTTCTCGATGCCGACCACGCTGATCAGCGTCTCCGGCAGGGTCAGGCACATCCGGCCGTTGCCCTCGGACTCCAGCACCACCAGCGTTCCGGTCTCGGCGATCATGAAGTTGGCGCCGGAGATCGCGACCTTGGTGGACAGGAACCGTTCCCGCAGGTGGAGGCGGGCGGCCTCGGCCAGGGCGCGCGGGTCGTCGGTCAGTCCCCCGGGTGCGGGGCGCCCCCAGACGGCCATCTTCTCCCGGAAGATCTCGCGGATCTCCGACCGGTTGCGGTGAATCGCGGGCACCAGGATGTGCGAGGGCCAGTCGTCGCCGAGCTGCACGATCAGCTCGGCCAGGTCGGTCTCGTAGGCGGTGATCCCTTCCGCCGCGAGGGCCTCGTTGAGGCCGATCTCCTGGGTCGCCATGGACTTGACCTTCACCACGCTGGTCTCGCCCGTCGCCCTGACCAGCTCCGCGACGATCCGGTTGGCCTCCTGCGCGTCGGCGGCCCAGTGGACGTGGCCGCCCGCCCGGGTGACGGTCTCCTCCAGCCGCAGGAGGTAGTGCTCCAGGTTGCGCAGCGTGTGGTCCTTGATCTGCCTGCCCGCCTCCCTCAGGCTCGCCCAGTCGGGCAGCTCGGCGACGACCGAGGCCCGCCTGTCGCGGATCGTGTGCGTGGCCTTTCGCAGGTTGAACCTGAGCTGGGAGTCCTGTACGGCCGCCGCGGCACTCTTGGGAAAGGCGGGCATGCCGAGGAAGGCGTGGCCGCCGGTCATCGGGCCCCCTCAGCAGCGTCGGTGGCGGCGAGGATCTCGGCGAGGTGCACGGTCCGGATCCCGGTGCGCTGGCGTCCGAGGGTGCCGCCGATGTGCATGAGACAGGAGTTGTCGGCGGCGCAGAGCACCTCGGCCCCGGTGGAGGCGACGTTGCGCACCTTGTCCGCGCACATGGCGGCGGAGACGGCGGGGTTCTTCACCGCGAAGGTGCCGCCGAAGCCGCAGCACTCCTCCGCGGCGGGGAGCGGGACCAGTTCCAGCCCCCTGACCCGTTCCAGGAGCCGGGTGGGGCGGTCGCCCAGGCGCAGGCCGCGCAGGGAGTGGCAGGTCGGGTGGTAGGTCACCCGGTGCGGGAAGTAGGCGCCGACGTCGGTGACGCCGAGGACGTCGACCAGGAACTCGGACAGGTCGTGGACCTTCGGCACCAGCGCGGCGACCTCGTCGGAGAAGGCGGCCTCGGAAGGGACACGGGAGGAGGGGGATTCCGGAGCGGGCGTGGAGGGGGTGAACCCCTCGGCGGGCGCGGAGGGAACGGTCCCGGAGGGGACGGGGACCGGAGTGCGGGCGCGGGCCAGCCGGGGGTACTGCTCGCGGACCATCGCCGCGCACGACCCGGAGGGCGCGACGACCGCGTCGTATCCGGCGAAGACGTCCACGAAGTGCCGCGCGAGGCGCTCCGCCTCGCGCGGGTATCCGGTGTTGACGTGCATCTGGCCGCAGCAGGTCTGCGCCGCGGGGAACTCGACGTCACATCCGAGACGGCGCAGCAGCGTCACGACCGCCCGCCCGGTGCCGGGGAATAGCGTGTCGTTCACACAGGTGATGAACAAGGCGACGCGCATGGCACTCCTTCCGACGTGTGCTCTGATCACCATATGGTCCGGACGCCGTCCGGCCACCGGGTGGTGGCACCCGCCGGGGACCGGGCACGCCACCGGGAGATCGGGCGTGCCCGTCAGAGGCCGGGCGAGCCTATCCGGGGGTCGCGGACGACACGGGCGGGGAAGGGGCCGGAGCGGGCGGAGAGGAGACCGGAGCGAACGGGGTCGGGTCGGGAAGGACGAACGAGGGCTGCGGGACGGAGTCGGCCGACCGGCAGGTGGCTCCCGAACAGGCGGCCAGGGCGTCGAGTTGCTGGTTGAACTGCCCGATCGCGTCAGCCGGGGCCTGGGCGGCGAGGTTGTGGAGCTGGTAGGGGTCGGCGACGTTGTCGTAGAGCTGGTACTCGCCGGTCGAGTAACGGACGAAGGTGTAGCGGGCGGTCCGCATGCCCTGGTAGGCGGGAACCGGCGTCTGGCGGGCCGAGCTCGGGTTGAGCGGACGGTAGAACTCCAGCAGGACGTTCTGCCGCCACGGGGACGGGGGCTGGCCGCGCAGGAGCGGGAGCAGGGAGCGGCCCTCGGCGAACTCCGGCAGCTGCGCGCCGGCGAGCTGGGCGAAGGTCGGGGCGATGTCGACGTTCGCCGCCAGGTCGCCGACGACGCCACCGGCCTGGACGCCCGGCCCCCGGACCACGAACGGCACCTTGATCGACTCGTCGAAGGGGGTCGTCTTGCCCTGGGCGAGCCGGTGCTGCCCCAGGTGGAACCCGTTATCGGAACCGAAGAAGAGGTAGGTGTTGTCCAACTTCCCGGTGACACGCAAAGTCTCGATCAGGGAGGCGACCATGTCGTCCACCCCGAGCATGGCCCTCAGCCTGCGACGGTAACGCTCGTCGATGCCCTCGATCACTCTCGCGCTGAACCTCGGGCGCGAGCTCAGCCAGCGGGGTTCGGCGCTGACGTCGGCCTGGTCGAAGGACGGGGTCCTGGGGGCCGTCGCGTCGGCGAAGGCGTCGCGGTGCCGGGCCGCGCAGTTGGCCGGGTTGTGCGGGGCGATCGGGGCGAGATACAGGAAGAACGGCTCGTCGCCCGCCTGGGAGACGAACGCGTTGGCCTTCTGGCTGAGCACGTCGGCCAGGTAGTCGGTGTCCTCGTAGCCGTAGGGCCGCAGCAGGCCGTTCTCGTTGAGGGTGTAGCCGTACTCCTTGTACAGCTTGAGCACCGGCACGTCCCACTCGTCCCAGCCCTGCGGCACGTAGGTCGGCTCGGCGGCTCCGCCGGGATAGTGGTTGAGGTACTTGCCCATGAGGCCGGTGCGGTAGCCGGCCGACTTCATCCAGGTGCCGAGCGTGGAACGTTCCAGGGCCGAGTTGTAGAACTTGGTGAACCCGCCCTCGGGAGCGGTGTTGGTCAGCACTCCGTGGCTGTGCACGTACTGGGAGCGCAGGATCGACGAGCGTGACGGGCAGCACCAGGAGTTCGTCACGAAGAACCGGTTGAAGGTGGTGCCGCCGCGGACGAGTTCGTTCCAGATGTTGGGGTACTTCTGCAGATCTCCCGCCTCCAGGTCGTCGGTGAGGATGAACACGATGTTGGGCCGTTCGGCCGCCCGTGCCGCCCGTGCCGCCGCGGGAGCGAGTCCCGGAGCACCGAGGGTGGACAGCAGAGCCAGGCACATGAGCTTGCGGACAGCGTTAAGCACAAATTCACGCTTCCCAGAAGGCCGGATACCGACACCTCGCCTCCGGGCCGCTGACCTGGAACGCGTTCCACCGGCCGGGCCTGCGTCAGGGGCGGATCGCGCCGATGCGAGCCGCCCCGGATCCGGGGAAACCCCAAGGCGGAGCCGGCGGGCGAGGGGGCCTCCTGCCCGCCGGCTCCGTCCTCGCGAGCGGCGCCCGTGGCCGTCCGGCGCCGCCCCCGTTTCACGGAGAACGCCCGGCTGGAAGGTCTGCGCCCGCCGCGTGGGCCCGGCCCCGCGACACCTTCACCAACCGGGCTCCCCGTGTTCCCCACGGTAACAATCCACGGCCATGTTTACAACTTTCCCTACTTGTTAAATAGGGATACTCAGTCCGGGCGGGGCGCCGGGTTGGCCGTGACCGAGCGCAGCAGCGGCGTGCTCGCCGCTCCCGCCGCGACCACCCCGGCGAAGCCGATCCCGACGCAGACGAGCAGCGTGACCAGCCCGGAGACGTTCATCACCGACAGCGCGAACGGAAGCGCGCAGAACATGCCGATCGCGATCGCCCCGCCGCCCATGACGGACAGCGGGATGAGCGTCTCGGCGCGCCGGGCCGCGCCGAGCACCTTCAGCGGGGTGCCCGCCAGGCGGAGCAGGGCGTAGGTCTGCCTGCGGTCCAGGATCGAGGAGGCGGCGGTGATCCCGGCGCTCGCGATCGCCACCAGGAACGAGACCGTGAGCACGACGACCGTTCCGGTGCGGATGTCGCCCAGGACCCGGAAGCCGGAGCGGTCGTCGTCCGCGGCCGTGGTCGCGCTGCGGCCGGGCACCAGGCCGTCGAGCGCGGTGCGCGCCCTGTCAAGCGACGCGACGTCGTGCTCGCGGGGGGAGACGACGAGCACCGGCGGCCCGGCGTCGTGCCCGCGAGACGAGGGACCCGCCGCCCGCGCACGTCCGCGCACGGTGACCTCGGCCCGCACGCCCGCGGCGGAGAGCCGTTCGCGCGCCTGCGCGGTGATCTCGGCGACCTTGGCCGGAGGGACGGAGACGCGCAGGTCCGAGGCGTTTCCCGGGCTGAGCAGGTCGGCGCCGGGGCTGAGCAGGCCGATGAACCCGGCCACGAAACCGGTCAGGGCGACGCCGCTCACGGTCCGCCACGCGGCCCTGGGGTCGTCGATCATGCGGCGCCCGGCCAGCAGCCCTGCGGGACGCCTGGCGGTGGCCGCGACGACGCGGCCCAGCACGCCGACCACCCACGGGCCGACCAGGTTGATCGCGAGGAAGGCCAGGCTCAGGACGGTCACGATCACACCGATGCCGACGCCGGCCCCGAGGGTGGGAACCAGGGCGAGAACCGCCAGCAGCGCGACGACCCGGATGAAACGCATCGCGGGCGGTGTCTCGCGCTTGGCGACGCCGAGCGGGCTGACCACGATCCGGCGCAGGCCGACGACCGCGGACAGGCCCACGAGCAACGGTACGGCGGCCGCCAGGGCGAGGACGGGGAGCACCCCCGGCCACATGTCGGAGACGAACCAGGAACCTCCCTGGATCTCGATCCCGGTGAGCAGCGGGGTCAGCAGGAAGTACAGGACCGTGCCGAGCACCGCCCCGCCGAACGCCGTGATCACCGCCTCGGCGACGGTCATCGCGACCACCTGCCCCGGCGTCGCCCCGATCAGCCGCAGCGCCGCCAGACGCTGGTCCCTGCGGGCCACGGTGAGCCTCGCCGCCGCCCCGCCGAACACCAGCAGCGGCACGACCATGAGGACGCTCGCGATCAGCGCCAGGATCTGGTACCCGATCGCGTCGTCCGTCCTCCGCCCGGTGAAGTCGGAGATCTTCGTGGGGGCGATGTCCTCCTTCCCGTCGACCGCCGGCCCCGCGGTCAGCGCCGGGGCGCCGGGGGCCTGCCCGCGGACGACGACCAGTTCCTCGGGGTGGACGAGTCCCCGATCGCCGATCCTGCCGCCGCCCTTGCCCGGGAAGCGGTCGGCGAGCCGGGCGGCGGGAAGCTCGGCGGCGAGCCCGGCCAGCGCCGGGGAGAGCCAGACCTCGCCGGGTGCGGGGAAGCGGTCGAGGCCGGGCGGCGCGGGTGCCCCCGGCTTCAGGGCGGCCACGTCGACGACGGTGATCTGCCGCTCGTCCACGTAGTCCCTGTGCACGGCCTCGACGGCGACCGCGTCGCCGGTGGCCGCGACCGGGTTGCGCCAGGCTCCGCGGTCCGCCCTGCCCTGAAAGGCGAGGTTCGCGGCCAGGGTGAACAGCAGCAGCCCGGTGGAGACCGCGACCGCGGCCACGGTCAGCCCGGAGCCGAGCAGGCCCCGGCGCCCCCCGCCGCGCAGCAGCCGCCAGGCCAGGCCCATCAGCCGGCTCATCCTGCCACCTCGGGAAGGACCCGGGTGCTCTCGGAGCCCCACGCCCCCTCCCCGGGAACGGGGTGTCCGGTGCCGTGTCCGGCTGGAGGGTGCGCGCCGTACGGGGCGGGACGCCCGGCGCCGTCTCCGGCGGAGGAAGGCGTGCCGTACGGGGCGGGGACGATCTGGCCGTCGCGGACCTCGACGACGCGGTCGCACCAGCGGGCCACCTCGTGGTCGTGGGTCACGACCACGAGGGAGGCGCCGTTGCGCTTGGTCGCATCCACCAGCAGGCCCATCGTGTCGTGCCCGGTGACCTGGTCGAGCGCGCCGGTCGGCTCGTCGGCGAAGATCACCGCGGGCCGGGTGACCAGCGCCCGGGCGATCGCCACCCGCTGGGCCTGGCCTCCGGAGAGCTCGCCGGGCCTGCGGCCCTCCATGCCGCCGAGCCCGAGCGGGCCGAACCACTCGCGGGCCCGCCGTACGGCGTCGCCCCGGGAGACGTCGCCGAGCATGAGCGGCAGCGCGACGTTCTCCTCCGCGGGGAGCTCGGGCAGGAGCTGGCCGAACTGGAAGACGAAACCGAAGCGGGTACGGCGCAGCTCGCTGCGCCGCCGTTCCCCCATCGTGTCGATACGCGTGCCGAGCAGGTGGACCTCACCCGCGTCCGGCTTCATGATCCCGGCGAGGCAGTGCAGCAGGGTCGACTTCCCCACCTCACGATTAATGCATTTCTTTTCCGTAGAATTGAAACACAGGGGAAAACAACGGGAGAAGGGCAAGGGGCGGCAGTGAAGAAGCGTCCTCCAAGCAAGCTCAGCGAGGAGCAGCAGGCGCACATCACAGTCATTAAGAACGCGATGCGTGATGGCGCTTCCATGGAGATCAACGGTGTCCAGGGACGATGGGATGCCCGAGGGGAGGTATGGATTTCCGATGCCCCATCCAGGCGCGATGCCCTCATTCTTGTGCGCATCTCAGACGCGGAAGAAGAGGAGGTAAACGGTGTCGCGCGCCAGGTGGAAGACACCTGCAAGGCAGCCGCCGGTATCAACGCCCGGGTAGGCATGATCCTAGTCGAGAACGACACCAGCGCATTCAAGCGCCGCAAGATCAAGCTACCCAATGGGGAACATCAACTCCGGACCGTCCGCCCCAAGTTTCGTCGCGCTCTTAAGCTGCTCAGCGAGGCAAGGTTCCGGGTTTTCGTGACCTACCACCTTGACCGTACGGTCCGTGACCCTCGTGACCTTGAAGACCTTATCGACGTGATCGAAGGATCAAAGCCGCGCATCATGGTTCGCTCTTTCACGGGCAGTCTGCGCCTGGCCAACGACACCGACATCACCAGTGCCCGTATCCTCTGCGCCATCGCTAACCAAGCGTCCCGCGACACCGCGCGCCGAGTCTCCCGAGCCCGCAGGCAGCAGGCCGAAGAGGGAAGATTCGGCGGCGGCCCTAGGTGCTTCGGATTCGAGCCCGACGGAACCACCGTCCACACCAGCGAGGCAGAAGTCATTCAGCACTACCACGCCCTAGCCATGGCTGACGTAGCCATTGCATACATCAAGCGCGACATGAACCGCCGAGGAATCCTCACTACGAACGGCGGGGAATGGTCCAGCCCGCAGGTTCGTGACATGCTGCTACGCCCGCGCAATGCTGGACTACTTGTTCACCGGTCCAGCGTTTCGGTATCCGAGGAGGTATGGGAAGGTGACTTCGATGAAGACATCGAGGAGGAGCAGGAAGAAGAGCAGGAAGAAGAGCAAGCCACTCCCAGGCATTACACGCCTGATGATGTCGTGGGCCGTCTGCCCGGAGACCCCATCATCGCCCCCGACGATTACTGGGCATTGGTGCGGAAGCTGACCGATCCCGACCGCCGAACCAACCACGTCGGCAACACTCCCGTCTTACTCGGATCGTGTATCTATCGGTGCCCGTGCGGCAAGACGCTCCGCGCGCAGAACAAGAATTGGCAGCGCAAGAACCGGGACGGAGAAGTGATCCACATCGACAAGCGGAAAAGCTACCGGTGTGCCGAATCAGATTCAGGGCACGTTGTGTGTGACGCCGAAGGACTTGACGCGTTGGTAGGTGCAACGATCGTTGAGCTGATCAGGATTTCCGACCCCGCCGACATCATCGGGCACACCGCCCCGGGAACCGATATCGCCGCCCTACGCGCCGAGTTGGCCAAGCAAAAGCGGTTGATCGATGAGACCACCGAAGACCGAGCCGCAGAGCGGATCACCCGTAAGCAGTTCCTTGACCTGACAGCCAAGTACCTCAAGAAGATCGCCGACGCGGAAGCACAGCTCTCCCAGGTGCGCGAGGAGTCCCACCCCGCCGCGAAGCTGATCGGTGCCGACGACATCCAGGCCGCATGGGAGGACTTGACTCTCGGCGAGCAGCGCGAGATCTGCCGACGTATGGTGACTGTCACCGTTCACCCTGTCGGGCGAGGCAGGCGCACCCCCATACGTGAGCGAGTCACCATCGCCAAGCGCCCGCGCAGCAACTCACCCCAAGCCGCCTAACCCCAGATAGCGCGATGCCCCGGATGGACGTTCATCCGGGGCATCGCGCTATCCGAGATCAGCGATAGTTCTTAAAGATCATCGCCAGGTAATCCCTGTCCGCGTCGTCTAGTGGCTCCCACTCAGCCACCGTCCGCTTGACCCACTCCCGATCTTCCACCGTCAGCCGATCCAAGGCCGCCTTGACAGGAGCGGCCCCCGAATCATCCGTCTGTTTCCCCTTCCCTAGCAGCTACTGACCGTAGACGCTTACTGCCCCCGTGACCACTTAGAGTGATGGCAGGGTTTCTGTGCTGCCTGAGCTGATCGACCCGCCCACCCACCCAACCCCCGACGGCTGAGGACCGCGCGCCCCCGCTTCTCACCCCGAACCCCTGAAGGCGCTTCGCACGCCCCCTTTCAGGCGCATCCTCTGCACCGATGGCTAAGCGTCCCGGCGCAGTTCCCCCCTCACTCCCACTCCTTATCCCGCCAGTCACTCCAGGCCCGAAGCAGAAGACTCACCACGACAACCACCGTCCCTACGACCAGCACTGCTCCCAGCAGGTAGATCACGAGAAACGGGGCCACCGTGATGTATCCGGACTCATCACGCATGCTTTTCTCCTCCTTTCGCTCTGGTTTTCGTTCACCGACCGCGCCATCACGGCGCAATCGCTACGACGACGGCTGACCATTTCACCTGCCGTCTTCACGCGCCCGCGCCAGGCGCGATACACCCCCCGAACAGCCATCGGCATCGCGACGGCACCCGCCATCACCACCACTAACTGACCGATCCCAGCCGCGCCGCTCATCCCCTTACCTCCCTCCGTGGTCGAACCGCGTGATCTTGCGCCTTCGTCTTCCGTCCTCCCACACCCAGGTCGTGACCTGCCCCTCCCAGGTCCGCAGCGACACATACACCCGCCTGGCCTGCCGCGACTCCTCCCGCGCCCACGCCTCGACCTCATCGGCCGCCATGTCCACCGCCCGAGCCGTCACCCCCTTCCACCCCAGATCCACCCCGACCGCGTAACCGGCCCTCCGCTGCTGGCCTGATAACCGCCTCTCGACCTTCAACCACCGCTTGACCCCGCCCGGCTTATCAAGGGCACGCCGGGCTCTCAGCAGAGCCACCGCCCCCGCCAGCACCGCCAGCACCAAGCCCGCTAAATACATAGATCCATCCATCAGAACCTTCCCTTGATCGTCCGCACCCGCCGTCCATGCCGATACACCCACGTCACCGCCCCATCAAGGCCGTGACGGGTCACGTACACCTCTCGCCCATCCCCACGCCGTCACTGCCATACAGGCCCGCTATCTCCCGGACCTCCTGACCGTCCAGATAAACCCAGGTGATCACCCGCCCATCCGGGTCACGACGCGACAGATACACCTCCTGATCACGCGCTGCCCGTGACTCCTCTTTCACCCGCCGGACAGCATCCGGCCCCGGCACAAGCACCTCCCACGCGGCCATCCCCGACCACCCTCGATCGATCCCGACCACGAACCACGGGCCTGCCGTGCCTTTCTTGGACGCCAGGTGCGCGATCTCATCCCGCCGCCCGCCATCCCGGTCGCGGGCAGCACCGCGTACGAGAAAGATCCCCAGCGTGGCCAGCACCAGCAGCGCCACCAAGAGCACAACCCCGCCGATCATGCACCTCTCCTTTTCTCGCGCGGGTTCACCCGATCCGCCCAGCACGCCGCCGCCACAGAGCCCAGCACCCCAGGGCCACCCCCGCCACCGTGAAGACGAGCGCCACCGCCCCCCACCACAGGAGCGAGTACCAGCACGGTCGCCTCTTCTTTCCCTTGCCGGTCTGCTGTCGGCTCCGTTTACGGACAATCCGGAGAATCGCTGTGGTTCGCGCCGTCGCCTTTACTCAGCCTCCGCATCACGGCCCACGTCACGACCAGCGCCACGAGCCCCAGCACGACCAACGGCACCGCGACCATCAACACCACCGGCACCAGGTCTAAGTAACCCATCGACCCCATCGGTTTCCTCTCCCTCGCCTCTCTACTGTCGGTCCCTGCTCATTGCGCGTTTCTTTCTGCCGCAGTGGCGCCGGCTGCACTGCCCCTGAACGGGGCGCCCCTTCCGGGGTGGCCTTCGGCCATGCGACCGGCCCCACCGCTCCCGCACCCAGTTCGGCATCACCCCGCCATGGCAACCACCGCCCCACCCAGCCCCGCCTCAGCCCGCGCCCGCAGCGCCTCCACCTCCGCGCGCCAGCGTTGCCGCTTGGCCACCTCCCGCAGCAGCCGCAGCCCCGGCGCCCCGGCATCCGGATCACCCGCCGCCAGCCGCAGCCACACATACCGGTGCCGATCCGCCGCCCCGTCGTCTTCCAGCCCGAGCGCTTCCATCACCCAGGCCCGGCGATCCCGCGTGTGATCCCGCATGGTCCGCCCCGACCAGCGGCGCGACACCAGCACCCGCCGCCCCGCGTACCCGAGGTATTCCGGCTTGTGCGCCTTGCTCCGGCACCGCCCCGGCACCATCCCCGCCTTGGCCCCCTTGGGCTGCACCCCGTACCGCAGCCAGTTCGCACACCCCGGCGAACACGGCTCGAACCGCAACGCCTCCACCAGCCGCGCCGCATGCGCCCGCCGCCCCACATCCCCGGCATCGTCAGCACCGTGGACCGTCTCACCCAGCGACTTCATGAGGTACTTACTCAAGTACCGGATGCACTGGTCAGCGTCTTTGCTGCCCGCCAACACCCCCTGCACGTCGAGCTGCACACCGAAGCGCGCCACATGCAACGGCTCAGCATCGGCATCAGCGCCCAGCCGATCCAGCGCCTCATCCCACGTCGCCAGCACCTCACCCGTGCCGGGATCGACATAACCCACCCCCGCCGACCACACCGGCAGGTTCGCGCCCTCGAACCGCACGACATCGACCGCAGGCCACCACACTTGGTGATACGTCGCCGCCACGATCCGCCGCAGGTCCGCACGCGGCAACGTCCCCCGAATCGCCATGTGCAGATGCGGAGCCAGCCGCTTTTGCGGCTCCACCGTGGCGAAGTACTGAACATCGAACCCCGCCACCCGGCGAAGGTTCTGCACGAACCGATCCACCAGTTTGGAGAAGTGCAGCGCATCCCGCGCCGCCCGCCGGTAGTCATACGCCGCCGGATCCACCGGCACCCCACCACGGACCCGCCCATAGGACGGCAGCGTGAGCGTGACGAACATCGACGGCCGAAACACCTTCCCGTCCGGCCCGGTGAACGTCCGCCCCAGCGTCGTATCCCGCATCACCCGCCGAGGCAGGTCCGGCGCATCCTGCCGCCGCCGTGTGGAACGCACCCGATGACCACCCGAACGGCCCGCCACCGATCCGGCCATCCCCGCCGCGTGGATCTCCCGATCCACCGCATCGATCACCGCGTCCAGGTCCCGCACATCCACCCCGGCATGCACCGCCTCATCCCGCTGGAGCTGCAACATCGCGCGCGTCTCGATCAGCTCTCGCTGATCCTGCGTCGCCTCAGCAGGCGCCACCGGTTCCGACTCCAGGTGCCAGCCCTCCCGGCACTGCGCCCGCCGCACCTGACGAGACCGCTTGGCGCACGGCGGGCACTTGCTCTCCAGCGTCGCCCCGCACGGCACCGACACCACCTCAGACAGGCCCGTCAGCGCATCCACCCGCCGATACGGGATGGGGCGGATACACACCCCGTTCGTGATCGCTACCTGTTCGGCCACCTCACGGACCAGGAGCCGCGCACCCCGCAGAGCACGCAGCTCCCGCCCCACCTCACCCACGGTCAAGCAATCCACCCATCGAAGTCCGTGTCGAAGTCCGTGTCGAAGTCACCGTCGAAGTTCGTGTCGCAGTCCGCCCCGTCAGCCCAGGCCCGCGCCCCGCAGCATCGGCACTCGACCACGCCCCGCACCACGTCTTGCCACAACTGGTCGATCTCCCCGCACATGGCGCATGTCAGCCCATACAGGATCACCCAGAGAGTCAAAGCGCCTCACTCACCGTCGAGTACTTGAGAACCATGTGCCGGATGTCGCCGTCACTGACGTAGGCCGCCCGCACCCGGATCGGCGTGGGGTCGTTCTCCCGCCGCACGTAGGCCACCCCCGCCCCGACACTGGGGTCTTTGGGGTCGCGGGCGATGTGATCGGCCAGCGCTCCCCGGTCCCGCGCCCCGTCCCCCAGGACCATGTCCACCTGTTCCGCCTCATCCAGCCGAAGCGCGATCTTGTCGGGGAACAGGTTGCGGATACTCAGCACGTCTTTACGCGGATCCTGCAACGCGGCCATGACGCCGATGCCCACCGCGCGCCCCTGTGTGGCCAGCGTCGCCAGCGCGGCCATGATCCGCACCTTGAGACCCTTGTCCGTCTGGTACGCGGTCAAGAACGCGATCTCATCGACCATGACCAGGATGAACGGATCCTCCACACTGGGGATGTGGGAACGCTGCACCCCCGCATACCGATCGGCCCGCTTGTGCATCTCCGTGACCGCCGCTTCCAGCAGGTCAGCACACCCCTCCGCAGTCGCCGCGTACTCATCGAACAGCGCACGCCCGAACGACAACTCCATCCGTTTGGGATCCAGCCCCCACAGCTTCACCAGGCCCACGGCCCGCGCAGGCAGCAGCCCCCGCACCACCGACCACAGCCACGAGCCCTTACCGGCCCCCGTCGCGCCCGCGATCAGAACGTGAGTGCCGTGAACTTGCAGCCGGTACGGGCGCCCGTCCTCACCCATGCCGACATCCACGGTGGTGACCACCGGGGCGTCAGGGTACGGGCGAGCCGCCACCGTCCTGGCCAGCGCATCACGCCGGGGAAAGGTCAGCGTCACCCAGCCAGGCCGAGACGACGACACCCGGCACGACGGCGCACCGAACCCATGCGACAGGCCCGCTTGCGCCTCCGCATACTGCTGATCAGCCTGCCCGGCCAGCATCTTGACCGTGATCCGGTCCGTGTGCCGATCACACCGGACCTTCACCAGGTCAGGCGCATACCCCCGCCCGCCCAGCGTGACCCCGAGCCCCGTCACCGCCATCACGGCCCGCCACCGGCGCCGATACACCCACACCAGCCTCCACCAGGCCAGCGCAGGCCACACCAGCAGCCGCACCGCAGCCGCAGGCCACAGCCCAGCCCAGGAAGAGACGACCCCCGCTGTCAGCCCCCACCCGATCAGGGCCACCCGCCACCCTGCCAGATAGCAGCCCGCCCCCGACACCACCACCAGCGTGCACGCCACCGGGTGACGCCACACCATCCGGACCAGCCCGGCCAGCACCCGCCACAGCCACACCACCAGCGTGACCACAGCAGGCGTCTTGACCACCGTCGGCGAGAACACCACCGACGTATCCGGCCGTGTCGCCACTACATGCTGCACCTCTGCGCCCGGCATTCTGCGCAGTACCAACGAGACCCCTTCCCGAACCCCGTAATGATGAAATCGGCATGCGACCGCCCACCCCGAAATGGCACAGCCGCAAAAGGCAGCGTCGAGACGGCCGCCGGAATGGTGCGATCCCGGCAGCCCGCACGACTCACCGAAAAACCAGGGACGCCGCCCCTCAGCCAGCCAGCACGCCCCACGCGCGCCCGGCAGCGGCAACCCCCGCCTAATTACCTATTTGTTCACTCGCCGTTACTGAACGGCTCTCTGCCCTTACCCGTCGAAGCGCCAGCCGAGACCGCCGCACGAACCCCGCTCGCCTTGAACGAGTACGCCACCCGCCCCTTATCGGTGACCCACGGCGTCACGGTCATCCCCTCGAACACGACCGGAACCAGCGACAGGCCAGCAGCCGCCAGAGCAGCAGGAACCGGAGGAATCACCGGCTCAGCCGGTGAAACAACCTTCACAGTGAGCGACTTGGCAGCCACCTTGACGGAAGGGTCACCATCCATCACGGGTACCTGCCAGATCGGCAATCCGGTCGCCTTGTCCCTTGTCGGAACCGGCCTGTCCGGAGTACTGGCATCGAAGTCCAACGCCTGAGTGACCTCCCCGCTGACATAGCAGCCATGCGGAAAGACCAGTGCATGATCCACAGGGATAGGCCCCTGTAGTGCCAAAACTTACCTCCCTTACCGACGGGTTGTTTATGGTACCGGTTAAACGATTTGGAGTCACTACAAGTTCCCGCCGAAACCAAAAAAGAAGCACCTTTAAGAGGATTAGTGACTTCTCTGGAGAAGTTGCTCCTACATCGTTCCTGGCATAGAAGGGGAAGGGTCAGTAACCACCTGCACACCGTTCGCTCACGGAGTCGCGCAGGGCTCATCTCTCCCAACTGCCGAATTGTTCTTATAAGAATCAAGGGGCGGCAGCGCTCCGCGCCGCCGCCCGGCGCGGCACGCCCGCCCGCACCGGCCCGGCATCGGGACCGGGCATGCGGCCCGGGGGCCGGTCCCGGCCCGCGCCGCCCGGCACGGACGCGCGGACCACGCCGCCCGCCGCACCACCCGCCGCCGCACCATCCCGCACCCGCCGCCCGGGGTACGCGCCACCGCCCCAGACACGACGAAGCCCCGCCACCCCCAAGGCGACGAGGCTTCCAGTTGCCGAAAAAACTACTACGAAGGGGCGAGGAAGGAGGGATCGAGGACGTCAGGCGCGGGCGGAGCCGTACCGTTCTCCCAGATGCAATCCTCCAGAGCCCCCATGACGTAAACCTGCGCTATCCCCGGAGGAGGGTAATAGGAGACATGCAGCCGGTAACGATCACCGAACGGACGAATCTCGACACCATCGAATACCCCATCCCCCCGTGTTTGCCGCTCCACCCGCGCCCTCGGATCCCGTTCCCAGTAGGCCGCCACCTCAGCCATGTACTGCTGAGCCTCTTCTGTCCCGATCTTGTCTGTCTGGTACTCCACCCCCGGCGCGACCTGCCCCGTGGGACCCGTATCCGCGAAGTACTCACAACCAGTGATGCTGTCGAGCGGGAAGACGCGAGTAAACACTGGCCCCTTCACCGCCCGGAAGGTTTCTCCCAGATAGCGATTCACCACCGCCATTGCCTGAGCCCTGGTGATGGACGGCCCCGGCGTAATGGCACATCCCGCCCCTGAAACCAGCAGTGCCACGGCCATACCGGCCCGCGTCCAGCCACGTCTGATCATGCGCCCCCTTTTCCTGAACCGCGCACTTTTCATCTCATCCTGACTCGGGGAGCGCCGACCTGTGTGCCCTATAGCGATCATGTATAGCGGGAACTCACCGAGATCATCTTTCCGTCGTGGTGGCGTCGGCAACACTGCCCTTAACGGGCGCCCCTACGGGGTGGCCTTCGGCCATGTAACCGGCCCCACCACTACCTGACCGAGGAAGGCCCGTACCGCCATGGCCCTGTACCCACCACGGGCCAACGGAGCCACAGTTCGTCGGTACGGCACTTCCCCATCTGACCGACACTGATCAATCCGGCTGTGGCTAATGGGGGATGCCCCGGATGATGTTCAGCGCCCCCTTACGCGCCAGCACCGCCGCAACATAACCGCCTAGCTCGACCGGGCGAGTCGGCTGATCCCACTCATGCGCGTAGGCGAACTGACCGCCCTCCCGGGTGAAGACCATCCCCGTCAGCGACAACTGCCCGTCCAACGTGGTGAAGCAGTGCCCGGCAATCGGGGAGTTGCAATGCCCCTGCAACCCATGCAGCATCGCCCGCTCCGCCCGGATGTGCGTACGGGTCTCGGCATGATCGAGCAGGCGCAGCAGCTCCACCACGGCCGAATCGTTGTCGCGGCACTGAATCCCGATCACCCCCGCGCCCACCGCCGGACACATCACCTCCAGCGGAAGCACTTGCCCGATCCGCTGTTCCATCCCGATGCGCCGCAGCCCCGCGCACGCCAGCACCAGCGCCTCAAAGCGCTGTTCGGCATCCAGCCGCGCCAGACGCGAGTTCACGTTCCCCCGGATACGGTCCACGTGCAGATCCGGCCGATAGCGCAGCAACTGCGCCTTACGCCGCACCGATGACGTACCGATGCGCGTTCCTGCCGGAAGATCCTCCAGACGGGTGAAGGAGGAACCCGCCCGCCAGACCACCGCATCCTGTACGTCTTCGCGCTCCAGATAGGCCGCGAAGGTCGTGCCCTTCGTCAGCGGGACATCCCCCGGCACATCCTTGATGCAATGCACCGCCGCATCGACCGCGCCCATCACCAACGCGCGATCGATCTCCTTCATGAACGCGCCCTTGCCGCCCAGCTCCGCAAGATCCCCCTGCCAGCGATCCCCGCTTGTCTGAATCCCGACGACTTCCACCTCCAGCTCAGGGGAGATGCTCCTCAATAGAGCCGCCACATGCTGAGCCTGACCGAGCGCCATCGGAGAGGTACGCGTGCCCAGGCGAACCGTGCGCCCGGACAGGGTCTGCGCCACGTACTGGCCAACCGCTTCCAGCACCGACCGGTCCCGCTCACCGCTCACCGCATGGCCTCTGACAGGGACTAACCGACCGCTCACTGTCTGGTCCACCTGACCCTCTCTTCGTCGAAGTACTCAGCATCCATCAGCCAGCCATCATGAACAGCGCTTTCACGCCCACTCATGAAGGCTCTTAAAGATCAACTTTCCGCCGCGGTGGCGCCGGCAACACTGCCCCTGAACGGGGCGCCCTACGGGTGGCCTTCGGCCATATAACCGGCCCCACCGCTACCTGACCGAGGAAGGCCCGTACCGCCATGGCCCTGTATCCAGCACGAGCCATCGAGAACGACAAGCGGCATCTCACCCCTCACCGCCCCGCTTGCCATGGGGATCAAGCCCCTGATTGACCATCGTCTGGTAGGTCCGGCAGTCCCCGCACCGGCACATAGCCCTCCAGTAGCCCGGCCGCGCCCCATGCCGCACTCCCGGATCCCGAACCAGCGCCAGCACGTCATCCACCGCCAGCTTCCACGCCGGATCCCACCGCCCACGCTTCCAGACCTGCACCAGCGTGAGCCCCTCCGCCCCAGCTATCGGGGTCAACTCGTCACGACTCCACGCCCTCCGCGCCAGAATCGCGGCAAGAAGCCTGACCCGGCAGGCCGGATCATCCAGCGGAGACGGCCGACGCATCGCCGCCCGGCAGGCAGGCCGCCGACACTTGAACGTTCCGTAACCCTGGGGCGTGCCACATGTGTCCCCCGGGCACTCCACGCGTACCACTGGCATCAACCGCCTTGCCTTGCCCGGCGCCTTGCCCGACGCCTTCACCAGTGCTTCATCAAAAGCCGCACATCGCTGTCTCTCCGCATACAGGCAGCCCGGACTGACACCCGTCTGTGCAGCTATGGCGGAAAGTGACGTCCCAGACTCGACCAGCCGCACGATCTGCTGACGGAGCTTCTCCAACTCCAGCTTCCTCATTGATCTCGCTGCCCTCTTCTCTTATCGGGCGTGCGCCCCAGCTCTCGGCGAACATCGGCCAGAGCGCACACCCGCCAGGCGTTAAGCCGTCTTCGGCGCCGTGGTGATTTCCATCCACACCGCCACCCGTCCCTGTTCCACCGGGCGGACGCCCCACTTCGTGGCGATGGCATCGACGAGCCACAGCCCACGCCCTCCGGGAGTCAGATCTCCCTCATCGGGATGACGCGGCTTAGGCACGCTCGGTGACCCGTCGTCGATCACTTCGATGCACACCGAGTCCGGCCCCTGATGCGTAATCTCTACGGTCACCACGCCGCCCGGCCTGCCCGAACTGGTGTGCACCACCGCGTTCGTCACGACCTCACTCACCAGCAAGACCGCGTCCTCTACGTCCACGTGGCCCGCGTCCGTAAGCAGCCCCGCCACGTACCGCCGCGCAGCCGAAACCGACTGCTTCACCCCTGGAAGATCAACGACGCCCAGCGTGTTCGCGCTCATTGCGCCACCCGCCAGATACGCCGCGCGGCCCCCGCATCCAGGGCAGGAACCCGTTGCTCCCTGCCGTGTCCCCAGGTGAAGACCCACTCCCGATCGGGCTTCACCGCCGAGATCCGCAGCGGTCGCCCTCCCTCCCACATCAGCAGGGAAGGCTCCCGCCTCTGCGGAAGATCAATAGTGATCGCGCTGCCCAGCTCCCGAAGGTCCAGGGCCAAGCGCACCAGGTGGATCAGTTGATGTTCAGAGTCGGTTCCTGTTCTAAAGTTGCCTATGGGTCGCACTTGCACCTCCCGTGTGCGTCCGTGCGTCCAGGGGGCGGCCAGCGCCCAAATCGTTGGCCGACCCCACTTCTTGTTTGGCGTGCTAAATCAGCCATCCGCCTGCCGAATCCCGCACCGATCCGCCAAGCTGGCCTGCATGCCATGATGCACACGTCGAGGCGCATATGCAACGGCGCATTAGCGACTTGATTTGGAACCCGCTACGCTGAGCACGTGCCAGGACGCAGCAAGGCGCCGACCTTGCGACTGAGACGCTTCGCTACCAGGTTGCGCGAGCTGAGAGAAGCCGCTGGCTTCTCGCCTATGGAGGTTGCAGACCTAACCGGCCTCGATCGGGCGACGCTCTTCCGAATCGAGGGAGCGAAGGTCAGACCTCAAGCGCGGAGTCTTCGGACGCTGTTGGACGCGTACAGGGCATCCGACGAAGATCGCGCGGAGCTGACTGCACTTCTCAAAGCAGCAGCGGAAGAGACCTGGATTCAGACCGCAGCATCCTTGCCCAGCCAGTACGCGACTTACATCGGGTTCGAGTCCGAGGCCGAAGGGGTGCGCAACTACGAAATTTTGGCCATCCCCGGCCTGCTGCAAACCGAGAGTTACGCACGAGCCATGATCAGGGGAACTGTCCCCGACGTGTCGCGAGACGAGGTTGAAAGCCGGGTTGCCGCCCGGCTGGAGCGTCAACGACTACTCGCTCGCCCTACCCCGTTGAAGCTCTGGGCCGTGATCGACGAGTCCGCGTTACTTCGCGAGGTCGGCGGTCGCCAGGTCATGCATGACCAGATGATCAAGCTGAGAGAAGCGGCCGAGGAGCCCAACGTCACGCTCCAGGTGATTCCTCGGAGCGCGGGAGCCTATCCAGGCATGCATGGCGCTTTCGTACTGCTTGAGTTCCCTGGTGAAGGCCATGACGTTGTCTACATGGAGGGCAGTGGAAGCGATCTGTTCCTGGAGAGCAAAGAGGACATCGCGCGCTATAGCATGCTATTTGAGCACCTGCGGGCCGTAGCTGCCGGTCCGGATGCAACACGAACCCTCTTGGCCGTGGCCCAACAGAATTGGAAGGAGGGCAGGCATGGACCTTGACCTGTCCAACGCCGAATGGCGCACGAGCACTAGGAGCCAGGGCAACGGCCAGTGCGTGGAAGTTGCCACCAACCTCCCTGGAGTCGTGGCCGTACGGGACAGCAAAAACCGTACTGGCCCAGCGCTAACCTTCACGCCCGACGAGTGGAAAGCCTTCACCGGCGGTATCCAGCGCGGGGAGTTTGATCTCCCCAACACATAGTTTCACGGCAAGTGGAACTGGAGTCCTCACCGTCACGGTGGGGGCTCCAAGTTTTTCTACCGAGACGCACTTGCCCCGTTGCATCCGCGTCGTTGCCGCGTCACCTTGAAGGCAGTCAATTGAGCCTTTGGCAAGCTTCCCGCTTCACACGCCGACACGCTAACGCGCGTGCAGGTGGTGGCCCCCCGCCGCCCGATTGTCCGGGGCTCACGTGCCCTGTCAAGGACGGCCGTGGCCGTAGGGCAACCGGTGCGGCTGGAAGGTCACCGGCTTAGGTACACGCAAGGCCGCCCTTGACAGGTCCCGCTCACAGTCCCGGAGTTGGCAGCTATGGGGGACGGGGAGAGGTGAGGCGGCGAGGAGGGGGCGCCGAGCATCTTTGCCCGCCGGGCGCCCCCTGGCAAGAAGCGAAAGGTCAGGCCAGGCGGAGTACGAGCAGGCACGGCATCGCCCAGCCTTGAAAGAAGTGTCACAATCCCGTATCGGGCTTTCCCGACCCGCTCGGTCCCATGATCGCCAGGGCCTCGCCGGCCCCGAGGGCCAGCCCGACCCCGCCCAGCGCCACGGTCGAGCCGAAGCGCTTGACCAGGCCGATTCCTTCGAGAACAACACTCATGGCGACGACCCTCCCGCGCGGGGACGGCCCGGCGGATCGGCCGGCCGCCCGATTCGGGAGTCACGACATCAGCCGAAAGTCCGACATCGCCGACGGGCTGGCAGAATCGACCGGGTGACGATTCGGGTGCTCATCGCCGACGACCAAGAGCTCGTACGGACCGGCTTCCAGATGATCCTGGACGCCCAGACGGACATGGAGGTCGTGGCGACCGCCGCGAACGGCGCCGAGGCGGTGGAGCACGCGCGCAGGCTCCGCCCCGACGTGTGCCTGCTGGACATCCGGATGCCCAAGCTGGACGGGCTGGAGGCCACCAGGCTCCTGGCCGGGCCCGGGGTGGCCGATCCGATGCGGGTGGTCATCGTCACCACCTTCGACCTGGACGAGTACGTCTACGGCGCGCTGCGCGCCGGGGCCACCGGCTTCCTGCTGAAGGACAGCGGGCCGACGCTGCTGATCGAGGCGATCAGGGCGGCCGCGGCGGGGGACGCGCTGGTCTCGCCGTCGGTGACCGTACGGCTGCTCGAACACCTGGCGCATCCCCGCCCCAACGGCACCCGGCCGCCGAGCGAGCCGCTCACCGAGCGCGAGATGGACGTCGTCCGCCTGGTGGCCAGGGGACGGACCAACCAGGAGGTGGCCGCCGAGCTGTTCGTCTCGCTTTCGACGGTCAAGACGCACCTGGGCAGCATCCAGTCGAAACTCGGCGCGCGGAACCGGGTGGAGATCGCGGCCTGGGCCTGGGAGTCCGGCGTCGTGAGCTGATTAGCCGGGCGGCTGACGGGATAGAAGAAGGGCAGGTCCTTCAGCGCATGCCGGGGGGAGATACACATGCGCTTCGTCTCGCCCACACCGAGAAGATCGGCAGCCGCCGTCCACGCCGCCCTGAGCACCCAGGTGATCGCGGTCGCCGCCCTGGTGGTGTTCGAGCACGCCCGTGGCCGGCGACTCGCCAGGGAGATCTCGGCGCTCGGCGGCGACCCTCACGCCGCCGGCGCGCAGGCCGTCGTCGGCGCGGTGACCGTCTTCGCCATCCTGATCATGTTCGTCACGGTGACGGCGGCCGCCTCCGCCGCCGCCTACCTCACCTGGCTGGTCCAGGCCAGGCGGAGCGCCACGCCCCCGGGCACGGGGAGGCTGCCGGTGCTGGCCGCCTGGCTGGTGCCGGGGGTGAACCTGGTCGCTCCCCCGCTGCTGGTCCACCGCCTCTGGTGGGACTCACGCCCGCCCGCCGACCGGCACGGCCGCTGGGTGGCGCTGCTGGCCGCCTGGTGGCTGAGCTGGCTGACCACGCTCGCCCTGGTCGCGATGCGGCTGCCGTTCGGCGCCGCTCCCGGCGACCCCAACCTCACCGGTCTCGGCCCGGTCGAGCTGGCCGCGGTCGCGATCTCCGCCCTGCTGTGCGCGGCGACCGTCCGGCAGATCACCAGGATCCAGGTCACCGGCGCCCGCAACCGGTACGGGACGCGGGCCGGGGACGTCGCCGCTCCGGCCGCCCCTGCCGCCCCGCAGTTCCTCGGCGCCTCCGCGACCGCCGCGCCCACGCCCTC
The DNA here is from genome assembly GCF_040683035.1 of Streptosporangium sp. NPDC051022. Taxonomy (NCBI): domain Bacteria; kingdom Bacillati; phylum Actinomycetota; class Actinomycetes; order Streptosporangiales; family Streptosporangiaceae; genus Streptosporangium; species Streptosporangium sp. NPDC051022. The sequence continues at coordinate 114,365 of NZ_JBFBCF010000025.1, forward strand.
GTCGCCGTCGGTCCCGGGTCTTCGCCGCCGTCAGTCCCAGGCCCTCATCAGCAGCCAGCCGCCGCCCGCGGTGTCGAAACGGAGCTCGTAGGTGCCGAGCCCGTCGCCCGGGTCGGCCTCGACCCGCCAGAACCGGCGCTCACCGGGGTCGTGCTCGGAGGTCTTCCACCACTCCCGCGCGACCACCCACTGGTCGAGCACCCGGCGAACGGTGTACAGCCGGTCACGCCAGACGAACTGGACGGGCTGACCGTCACGGCTCCAGACCTCGATCGGATCACCGTAGAGTCTGCTCACGACACCTCTCCCCGCGGCTTTCAGGTGGGCACCCGGGGGAAGGCGGGTCACAGTCCGTCGAACATACGTTCTCAGGGGATCGGGCGCAAGTCCCCCACCTGCCGGACCAGCGGGTTGGCGTCGACGGAGTTGCGGATGCTGAACGTCACGCTGCCCGCGCGGTAGCGGTCGTCGGACCACTCGACCGGACGCCCCTCGTGGGTGGTGGTGACCCGGCGCTGGCGCAGCAGCGGGCTGCCCCGCCGTACGACCAGCAGGCGGGAGTCCTCGACCCCCGCGGCGACCGCGTCGATGAGGTGCTCGCCGTAGGCGAAGACCAGGCCGACGGTCTCGTAGAGGGCCTGGGTGATCGACTCGCAGTCGGGGGGGATCCGCTCGACGGCCGGGGCGATCCATCCGGCATAGACGGTGCGCTCCAACATGACCGGCTCGTCCTCCAGGGAGCGCAGCCGCAGCACCGACAGCACCGGATCGCCGGGGTTGAGCGCCAGCCGTACCGCCTCGGTGGCGTCGGCGCCCCTGCGGCGCTGCTCCAGGACATGCCCGCTGACCCGGTAGCCCATCGCCCGCGCCCACTGGGCGAAGCTGTGCAGCTCGGCGAAGCTCTGGCTGCGCTCACGGCCGAGCACGATGCGCCTGGCCCCCTGCCGGGAGCCGACCAGACCCTCGCTTCCGAGCACCGCCACCGCCTGGCGAACCGTGCCGCGCGAGACGCCGAAGCGGGCGGCGAGCTCGGACTCGGAGGGCAGTTGCGCGCCGACGGCGTACTCGCCGCGCATGATCGCCTCCCGTAGCTCCGCCGCGATGCCCACGTAGCGCGCCGTGCTCCTCGGCCCCGGCTCGGCGCCGTCCCCCGGCTCCGGCCGCGCGGCGTCCCCGCGCGCCTCGATGTCGTTCCGCACGTCCGTCTCGACGTTCGCCCATGGCTCGTTCACGCTCGCCTCGCCCCCAAGCTCGCTTCCTCACGCCGCATCCCACCCCGGGCGGTGAGATCCGACGCTGCGCACACCGGGCGGACCGGCCACCCCACAGACTAGACAACGGTGAATGACCGGTGAAGCCGCAGCTCATGCATTCCACAGGTGTACGTCGAGCGTTCATCGGACGGCAACCGGGCGCCGACCTGCCGGGGCTAGCTTGTTTGGACAAGTTTCGTTGAATCTCGTTGCATATTGTGCGACATCCCCTCTGGGAGACCACGTGATCGCATCTCGCGCCCGCCTCGCAGGCCTGGCCGCCTTCCTCCTCGCGGGCGCCACGGCGTGCGGGGCGGCCCCGACCGCCGAGACCCCCTCGGGCACCTCCTCCGGCGCCGCTCCCGGCGGTGCCTCGGCGGGCGGCGCGGCCGCGACCGCCACCTCCGCGACCGACCTCGGCGGGCTGGACAAGCTCGTCGAGGCCGCGAAGAAGGAGGGCAAGCTCCACGTCATCGCCCTGCCCCCGGACTGGGCCAACTACGGCAAGATCATCGAGGCCTTCACGGCGAAGTACGGCATCGAGATCGAGAGCGAGACCCCCGACGCGGCCAGCGCCGACGAGATCAACGCGGTGAAGACCCGCAAGGGCCAGGACCGGGCCCCCGACGTGCTCGACCTCGGCCAGTCCTTCGCGATCAGCGGTGCCGCCGAGGGGCTGTTCGCGCCCTACAAGGTCCAGACGTGGGACAAGATCCCCGCCAACCAGAAGGAGCCGAGCGGCCTGTGGTTCAACGACTACGGCGGCTACGTCTCGATCGGCTGCGACGCCAAGAAGATCGCCAAGTGCCCTGAGACGTTCGCCGACCTGCTCAAGCCCGAGTACAAGGGCAAGGTCGCGATGAACGGCAACCCCACCAAGTCCGGCTCGGCGTTCGCGGGCGTGTACGCCGCGGCCCTGGCCAACGGCGGCTCCTTCGACGACATCCAGCCGGGCCTGGAGTTCTTCAAGAAGCTGAAGGCGTCGGGCAACTTCAACCCGGTCGAGACCACCCCGGCGACCATCGAGAAGGGCGAGACCCAGATCAGCATCGACTGGGACTACAACAACGCCGCCTACGCCCCCAAGCTCGTCGACAAGGGCCTCGACTGGAAGACGGTCATCCCCTCTGACGGCAGGTACTTCCAGCTCTACGCCCAGGCGATCAACAAGGACGCCCCGCACCCGGCCGCCGCCCGCCTCTGGCAGGAGTTCCTCTACAGCACCGAGGGCCAGAACCTCTACCTCGGCGGCTTCGCCCGTCCGGTACTGCTGCCCGCGATGAAGGCCGACGGCTCGGTCGACAAGGCCGCCGAGGCCAACCTGCCCCCGGTCGAGGGCGAGCCGACCTTCCCGACCGACGCCCAGATCACCAAGGCGAAGGAAGCCCTGGCCACCGGCTGGGGCGCCGCCGTCGGCGGCTGACCCATGACGATCGACGCGGACACGAGTGACGCGGGCGCGGCCGCCGGGGGCGTACCCGCCGGAGGCCGCGCCCGCACCGGGCGGGCCGCCCGCTCCCGGAGCCCGCTCGCGGCCCTGCCCCTGCTGGCCTTCGTGGCGCTGGCGTTCGGGATCCCGGCGGTCGCGCTGCTGCTGGGCGCGTTCACCGTCACGGACCCTCGGACCGGGGTCTCCGCCCTCGGCACCGCCAACCTGACCGAGAGCCTGCGGGGCAACTACCTCGCCACCCTGCTCGGCAGCGTGCGCCTGTCCGCCGTGGTCGCGGTGCTCGGCGCGGTCCTGGGCGCCTTCCTGGCCCAGGCCGTGGTCACCTCCTCCTCCCGGGCGCTGCGCGAGTCGGTGCTGTCGGCCTCCGGCGTGCTGGCCAACTTCGGCGGGGTGCCGCTGGCGTTCCTGTGGGTGGCGACCCTGGGCAACTCCGGGGTGGTCACCAGTGCCCTCGGGCTCGGCGAGGCCGGCTGGAGCCTCTACGGTTTCTGGGGCCTGGCCCTGGTCTACATGTACTTCTCCGTGCCGCTGATGGTGCTGGTCCTGGTGCCCGCCCTGGAGGGCCTGAAGACGCAGTGGCGGGAGGCGGCGAGCAACAGCGGGGCCACGGCCTGGCAGTACTGGCGGCTCGTCGGCGTCCCGGTGCTGGCCCCCTCGCTGCTCGGCGGGGTCGTGCTGCTGTTCGGCGGCGCGTTCGCCGCCTACGCCACCGCCGCGGCGATGACCGGCAGCACCGTCCCGCTGGTCACCCTGCAGATCGCGGACGCCCTCACCGGCGACGTGCTCGTCGGGCACGAGAACATCGCACTCGCGCTCAGCCTCGACATGATCGTCGTCGCGGGCCTGGTCATGGCGGTCTACCTGCCGCTGCAGCGAAGGAGCACCCGATGGTTGCGGTGACCCCGATCCTCCAGGCGGGGCAGGCCGTCTCCCCCGGCCGGCCGCGGCGGACACGCCTGTGGCGCGGCCTGGTGCTGGGCGTCGCGGCGGTGTACTTCCTGGTGCCGATGGGGACCTCGTTCTGGTTCACCGTCCACAACGAGCAGCAGGGCTTCTCCCTCGGCGCCTACCTCCGGATCCTGTCGGCCGAGGGCTTCGGGACGAGCATGCTGCTGTCGCTGGGGCTGGCCGCCGCCACGATCGTGACGGTGCTCGGGCTCACGCTGCCGGCGATGCTGGCCGTACGGCTCGGCGCCCCCCGGCTGCGGCCCGTGCTGGAGGTGGTCTGCACGCTCCCGCTGGTGGTGCCGCCGATCACGTTCGTCTCGGGGATCGGCACGGTACTGCGGTGGGGGCCCGACCACCTGGCCTCGACACCGTTCTGGGCGACCCTGATCGCGATCCAGAACGAGACGTTCCCCACGGTGCTGGTGCTGGCCTACGTGGTGCTCGCGCTGCCGTTCGTGTACCGCTCGCTGGACGCCGGGCTGCACGCGATCGACGTGCGCACCCTCGTCGAGGCGGCCCGCAACCTGGGCGCGTCGTGGCCGCACGTGGTGTTCCGGGTGATCGTCCCCAACCTGCGCTCGGCCATCGCCGGCGCCTCGTTCCTCACCCTGGCGCTGGTGCTCGGCGAGTACACCGTCGCCGCGCTGCTCGGTTACCGGACCTTCCCCGTCTGGATCGTGACGATCGCCGGGTCCGAGGGGCAGATGTCGGTGGCCGTGTCGATCCTGAGCCTGCTGCTCATCTGGGTGCTGCTGCTGGTCCTGTCCGGCGCGGGCGCCAAACGAAGGAGTTCATCATGACCGCCGGTGTCGAGTTCCGGGGGCTGCGCCGCGTGTTCGGCCGCACGGTCGCCCTGGACGGCCTGAACCTGACCGTCGAACCCGGCGAGCTGATGGCCCTGCTCGGCCCCTCGGGCTGCGGCAAGACCACGGCGCTGCGATGCGTCGCGGGCTTCGAGCACCCCGACGAGGGCGCCGTGCTCGTCGGCGGCGAGGACGTCACCCACCGGCCCGCCAACCGCAGGGACGCGGGCATGGTCTTCCAGTCCTACAGCCTGTTCCCCAACCTGAACGTCCGCGACAACGTGGCGTTCGGGCTGCGGGTCCGCAAGGTGCCCGCGGCCCGGCGGCACGCCAGGGCCGCCGAGCTGCTGGAGCTGGTCGGGCTTCCCTCGCACGGCGGGCGCTACCCGCACGAGCTGTCCGGCGGCCAGCAGCAGCGCGTCGCCCTGGCCAGGGCGCTGGCGCCCGAACCGCGCGTGCTGCTGCTGGACGAGCCGCTGTCGGCGCTGGACGCCAAGGTCCGCGTCACGCTGCGCGAGGAGATCCGGCGCCTCCAGCTCGATCTGGGCATCACCACCGTCTTCGTGACCCACGACCAGGAGGAGGCGCTGTCGGTGGCCGACCGGGTCGCGGTGCTCCGCGACGGGCGGCTGGAACAGTGCGCCCCGCCCGCCGAGATCTACGACCGGCCCGCCACGCCGTTCGTGGCGGAGTTCGTCGGCACGATGAACCACATCCCCGGCCATCTGTCCGGCGGGGAGGTCACGGTCCTCGGCCTGCGGCTGCCGGTCGACGGCCCGCTGCCCGGCTCCCCCGAGGTGGACGTACTGGTCCGTCCGGAGGCCGTGCTCGTCACACCCGATCCCGAGGGCGAGGCGCTGATCGCGGCGTCGTCGTTCCGCGGCTCCTCGGCGCGGCTGCGGGTCCGGCTGGGCGAGCTGGAGATCCTCAGCGACGTGCCCGGTCACGACGCGATACGGCTGGCCCCCGGCACACGGGTGACGGTCGACCTCGTGCGGCGGCCCGTCCTCGTCGCCGGGCGCGCCGCGACCTCTGCGTCCGCCGCGCCCTCTGCGCCCTCTGCGGCCTCTGCGGCCTCTGCGGCCTCTGCGGCCGTGGAGTCCTCCGATGCCGGCTGAGCCGGCGGCCGTCCTGTTCGACATGGACGGCACCCTCGTGGACACCGAGGGACTGTGGTGGCAGGCGTGCGCGGCGGTCGCGGCCGAACTGGGCCTGGAGCTGACCGAGGCCGACGCCGGGCACGTGCACGGCCGCCCGGCCGGGCACACCGCCGCCCACCTCCTGCGGCGCGGCCCGCGTCCCCCGGCATCCGAGCCCGTCTCCCTGCCCGGTGCCCGGGTCGGCGCCCAGGCCGGTACCCAGGTCACCGACCGGGTCGGTGCCCGGCTCATCGAGGAGTTCGCCGGGCGGGTCGAGGCCGGGGTGACCCCGCTGCCCGGCGCGATCCGGCTGCTGGACGATCTGGGCGCGGCGGGTGTGCCCACCGCGCTGGTCACCGCCTCCCCGCGGCGGATCGTGGACATCGTGCTCCGCACGGTCGGGGCCGCGCGGTTCGACCTGGTGGTCGCCGCCGAGGACACCGCCCGCGGCAAGCCCCTGCCGGACCCCTATCTGCGGGCGGCCGCCGCGCTGGGCGTGGATCCGGCCCGGTGCGTGGCCGTCGAGGACAGCGCCGTCGGCGTCGCGTCCGCCCTGGCCGCGGGGTGCTCGGTGGTGTCCGTCTCCGCCGGTCTGCGGGTGCCGTACGGCGTGCTGACCTCGGACGGCCTGGAAAAGATCGACGTCAAGACGCTGAGGCTGCTGGCGGCGGGAGAGATCTCGATAGGCTGATCTCTTCATGTGACGGCGTATGCGGTTAGGTATGACGGTGAGCAACCTAAATGCGGGCGAACCCCTTGAGATAGGGCGATATCGCGTGCTCGGCCGGCTCGGCAGAGGTGGGATGGGCACGGTCTACCTCGGCGAGTCGTCCGACGGGCAGCGGGTCGCCATCAAGGTGATCAATCCGGAGTACAGCCGTCACGAGCAGTTCCGGATGCGTTTCCGCCGTGAGGCGGACGCCGCCCAGCGGGTCCGCAGGTTCTGCACGGCCGCCGTGCTGGAGACCGCGCTCGACGGTGACCAGCTCTACGTCGTCACCGAGTACGTACCGGGGCCGAACCTCGAGGAGGCCGTGCAGTCGGGCGGGCCGCTCCGCGGCTCCAGCCTCGACGCGCTGGCGGTCGGCGTGGCGACCGCGCTGGCCGCCATCCACGGCGCCGGTGTCGTGCACCGCGACCTCAAGCCGTCCAACGTGCTGCTCTCCCCGGTCGGCCCACGGGTGATCGACTTCGGCATCGCCCGCGCGCTGGACACGCTCGGCGGGATCACCGGGACCGGCGAGATCCTCGGCACCCCCCGCTACATGGCGCCCGAGGCGCTGCGCGGCGAGCCGGTCTCCTCGGCGTGCGACGTCTTCTCCTGGGGCTGCCTGGTCGCCTTCGCCGCGAGCGGCCGGCCGCCGTTCGGCGGCGAGAGCCTGCCGTCCGTGCTCTACCAGGTGCTCAACACCGAGCCGCCCCTGGACGGCCTGGACGGCCCGCTGCGCGAGCTGGTCACCCACGCCATCGCCAAAGACCCCGCGCGCAGGCCGACCTCGCAGCAGATCCTCGACAGCCTGGTCGGCCGTTCGGCGGAGCCTGAGCAGGCGGCCCACTCGGTACGGGCGGCCTGGCAGCAGAGCCCGCCCCTCATGACACCGCCCCCCGCCCCCCACGCGGGGCCCATGACGCCCGCGGCGGTCCCGGCGGCCGGTCCCCCGGACGCCGGGACCGCCGTGTGGGCCCAGGGCACCGGGGAGACCTCCCCGGGCTCGGCGACGGGGGCCGCCCGCTGGTCGCCGGGCGGCAGGGCGCTGGCCGTGGGGGCGGCGGCCGCGGCGCTGGTCGCGGCGATCGGCGGCACCGCCCTGTACTTCGCGCTCTCCTCCGGCGGACCGCCGGAAGGGCTCCCCCTGCTCTACCAGGAGGACTTCACCCAGAGCGGGAACGGCTGGGCCGGCGGCGTCTACGACGGGTACAACAGCAGATACGGTTACTCCCCCGAGGGCTACTACGCCGTCGACGTCAACGGCACCAACCCCGTGGGGCGGAAGAAGGCCCCGATCGGCTTCCTGACCGCCCCGCCCGCGACCCCCGACCCCTCGGCCAGCCCGACCCCGGTCATCCCCGACCGGCTGCTGCTGGGCGTCGACGCCGGCGTCCGCGACGGCAGCAGCGGGCCCGGCGAGTACGGGCTGTTCTGCCGGGGCGAGGACGACTACCAGGCGACGCGCTACGAGTTCCTGCTCGACACCCTGGGCACCGCCCGCATCCGCAAGGCCGTCAAGAGCGGCGGCGGCGAGCTGATCAAGCCGGTCCAGGTCGACGTGCCCGAGGACGGGCCCGTCCGCATCCAGGCCGAGTGCGCGGGCGGCACCGACGGTGTGCGGCTGACCATGTGGGTCGACGGCCGGCAGGTCGGGTCGGCCCTCGACACCGACCCGCTGCCCAACGGGCAGGTCGGCCTGCTGACCCGGGTCGGTGAGAAGAGCAGGGCCGTCCTGAAGGCCTCTTTCGACAACTTCACCATGCACGGCGTCCCGCGCACGGCGACCTCGTCGCCGACGGCTCCCGGCGGGAACAGCGAGTGACCGTCGCGGGGTTGGGGACGATCGACAACACTCAACCGAGCGAAGGAGTCAGCGCCATGCGTGCCATAGTCGTCTCCGCCACCGGCGGCCCCGAGGTCCTCACCTACACCGACCTCCCGGACCCCGAGCCGAACCCCGGCGAGGTGCTCGTCGACGTCGCCGCCAGCGGCGTGAACTTCATCGACATCTACCACCGGATGGGCCGCTACCCGCTCTCCCTGCCCTTCGTTCCCGGCAACGAGGGGGCGGGCACCGTCGCCGCGGTCGGCGAGGACGTCGAGGGGGTCTCCATCGGCGACACCGTCTCCTGGACCAACGCGATGGGCAGCTACGCCTCCAGGGCCGTGGTCCCCGCCTCCCAGCTGCTGGCCGTGCCCGAGGGGATCACGGCGGAGCTGGCGGCCGCCGTCACCCTCCAGGGACTCACCGCCCACTATCTGACCCATTCCGTCCACGAGGTCAAGCCGGGCGACGACGTGCTGGTGCACGCCGCGGCCGGGGGTGTGGGCCTGCTGCTCACCCAGATCGCGAAGCTGCGCGGCGCCCGGGTGATCGGTACGGTCTCCACCGACGAGAAGGAGATCCTGGCCCGCCAGGCGGGCGCCGACGAGGTCCTGCGCTACGACGGCTTCACCGACGCGGTCCGCGACCTGACCGGCTCCGGGGTGCACGTCGTCTACGACGGCGTGGGCGCCACCACCTTCGACGCGAGCCTCGCCTCGCTGCGCCCGCGCGGCATGATGGCCCTGTACGGCCAGTCCAGCGGCCCGGTCCCGCCCGTCGACCCGCAGGTCCTCGCCCAGGGCGGCTCCCTGTTCCTGACCCGTCCCGCTCTCGGCCCCTACACCGCCACCCGCGAGGAACTGGCCTGGCGGGCCTCCGACATCTTCGGCTGGGTGGCCTCGGGAGACCTCAAGGTCCACATCTCCGGCCGCTACCCCCTGGCCGAGGCGGCCCGGGCGCACGAGGACCTGGAGGCCCGCCGCACCACCGGCAAACTCCTGCTCCTGCCCTGACCCCCGCCGGGCGTCGCGACCTCACCCGGGCGGCGGACGGGACGGCCGTCCGGGGCATCAGGGCAGCGGATGGGCCGGCCAGTCCAGGAGACGGGCACCCAGCACCGCCGTCTCCAGCGTGAACCGCTGGGTCGGATCGTCGGGTGAGAATCCGGTGAGGCGGCGGATCCGCTCCAGCCGGTAGGTCACCGCCCGGGTGCTGACGCCGAGCCGCCTGGCGGCGGCGGTCTGGTTGCCCTGCGAGGCGAAGACCGCCTCCAGCGTGCCGAGCAGCGGCTCCGCGCCGCCGCGGGCACTCAGCAGGGGGTTGAGCACGGTCACCACGAGGTCCTCGATGGCTGCCCTGTCCCGCAGGAGCACCGGGAAGACCAGCAGGTCGGCGGCCCTGAGGACCGGTGCCCGCAGTCCGAGCCTGTCGCCGAACCCGATGGCGTCCGCGGCCTCCCGGTAGGAGGTGACCACTCCGCCGGGGCCCCGGTGCGGCCGTCCCTGGCCGATCCGCCACCCGGGTGCGAAGGCCTGCCGTACATGGTGGGCGAACTCCCCGGCGGCGACGGCCAGGGCGCCCGGCGTGACGCACACGAGCATCCCGTCCTTGACCGCGATCAGCACGTTGTGCGAGCCGAACCGGCCGACCATCATCTCCTCGATCCTGCGGCCCAGCACGGTGGTCTCCCTGTCGGCGCGGCCGTTCTCCGGGCCGCCCGCCGCCCCGTCGCGCCCGGAGCCCGCGTGCCCGGCGTTTCCCGGCACCGCCGTCTCCCGCGGCGATCTCGCGGGGCGGGCCACCGCGACCGCGTAGCTCTCGGCGAGGCTCAGGCCGAAGTGCTCGGCCCGCTCGGCGAGCCGTTCGGCACGGCCCTGGAGCAGGTCGTCGACGAATCTCCTGCGCTCGGTCTCCTCGTGGCGCAGGGCCAGCCGCTGGGCGTTCTCGTAACCCTCCATCAGGGCCGAGAGCACACGCCTGAGCGCCCCGAGGGGGACCGGTCGGGTGGATCCGGCCACGCTCACCGCCACGCCCTCCGGCGCCCCCGCCGTCGCCCTCACCGCCGCGCCTCCCGCGCCCGGCGCCGTCCCCGCTCCGGTGCCCGCCGGGGCGTTCGTCAGCGCGTCCAGCGCGGCCTCGACCAGCGCCCGCACCGTCAGTCCGCGCTCCGCGGCCCGCACGCCGACGGCGCGGCAGTCGTCCAGCTCGGCCCGGACGGGCAGCCTGCCCGTGGTGGCCGCCTGCCGGAGCGTCCCGAGCGGGCCACCGAGCAGTTCGTCCATCAGACTCCCACGTCACGGCGGTCGAAGGTGAGCATCGCGACCAGCAGCAGCACGATCGTCGCACCTGCCAGGACACCGTAGTCCCCAAGGGGGAGGCCCTGATAGACGGGTTTGCCGTCCAGGTAGTAGTGAAACGGCGAAAGCCAGCGCAGCCAGGAGATCGCCGTGACGTCGCGGCCGAGGGTCTCGACCACGTAGCCGCCGACCGCCCACACCCCGGTGACCGCCAGGGCGAGGCCCTTGCGCCCGGTGGCCGCGCCCACGGCGACGGTCGTCGTGCCGAACAGCAGCATCAGGAGATAGAGCCCGGCGTGCGCGGCGGCGATGTTACCGAAGGGCACGCCCATGTCGTGCGCCGCGGCCATCCCCGCGACCAGCGCGAAGGTGACCAGCCCGACGGCCAGCAGGCCCAGGGCCAGCGCGGCGTGACGCTCCAGCACCAGCCTCCTGCGGTCGATCGGCAGCGCGAGGGTGAGTTCCAGCGTCCCCGCCTCCTCCGGCTGGGCTATCGCCCGGTTGCCGAGGATGACCGCGCACATGATGAGCAGCAGCGGGCCGAACAGCTGGTAGGCCACGACCTGGAGGTATCCCGCGCCGGTCGTGAAGTTCTCCAGCCCGCCCATCAGGTCCCGCAGCGCCCCCGGATACTTGGCCAGCGCGGCACGGTTGTACAGGTCGGGGTCGCTCACGATGGAGGAGTAGACCGACAGGTAGAGCAGCAGGAAGGCGCTCACGCCGATCGTCCAGCCGATCAGCGCCCGCCGGTAGTCACGCAGGCTCTTGGACACCAGCGCGGGCATGACGCCCCTCCTCGTCGCTGTAGTAGGTCAGGAAGATCTCTTCGAGGTCGGGCTCGGCGCTGGTCATGTGCACCACGGTGAACCTCGCCGCCGCCTTGATCAGTGCGTCCGGGCGGCCGTCCAGGGTGCAGATCACCCCGGTTCCCTCCACGCGCAGGTCGCGCACGCCGGGCAGGTTCTCGAACGCCTCCCGGGGAACCGGCGCGTCGAAGTGGAACTCCACCCGCCGCACCGCCTTCTCCCGCAGCGCGGCGACGTCCTCGACCGCGACCAGCCTTCCGCCGCGCACGATGCCGACCCGGTCTGCGACGTCCTGGACCTCGGCGAGCACGTGCGACGACATGAGCACGGTCCGTCCCGAGACGCGGACCTCGCGGAGCATGGCCAGGAACTCCTGCTGCACCAGCGGGTCCAGGCCGCTGGTCGGCTCGTCCAGGATCAGGAGCTCAGGCTCGTGCATGAACGCCTGGATGAGCCCCACCTTCTGCCTGTTCCCCTTGGAGAGTTTGCCCATGGGCACCGACAGGTCGGCCTCCAGCCGCTCGGCCAGCGCCTCGGCCCGTCCCCTCGGCACTCCGCGCACCCGGCCGAGGAAGGCCAGGTAGTCACGGGCCCTCTCCCTGCCCTCAAGGGCCAGGTCTCCCGGCAGGTAGCCGATCCGGGCACGTGTCGCCGCGTCGCGGGGGTCCGCGCCGAGCACGGACATCCGGCCCCGCGTCGGCCGGATCACGTCGAGGAGCAGTCTGATCGTGGTCGTCTTCCCCGCGCCGTTCGGGCCGAGGTACCCGAACACCTCCCCGGGATGGATCCGGAGATCGACGTCCTCCAGGCCCCTGCGCTCACCGTAGAACTTGGTGAGCCCCTCGGTTTCCACCACCTCTGTCATGCCCCGATCGTGCCCGTGGAGCCGCGGTCCCGGCCATGACCGGATCCCGACAGTTGGCGGCCCGTTCGTTGCCCGGTTCCGGAACGCGCCGCGACGGGATCGCGGACCGGCGGAGGTGGGCCCCGGGAGGCGATCGGAGACGGCCGGGACAGGGGGCCGGGAAGGCGGTGGAAGACGGCCGAGGCGCGAGCCTGGGGCGGCGGGGCGTTTATCGTGAGAGCCATGAACGTGGACACCGCCTTCGTGCTGGGCGGCGGAGGCGTGCTCGGCGCCCACGAGGTGGGCATGCTGCGCGCGCTCGACGAGGCCGGCATCAAGCCGGACCTGATCGTCGGCACGTCCGTCGGCGCGTTGAACGGAGTGATGCTCGCCGCCGACCCCGGTGGCGCCGTGGCGAACCTCACCTCGCTGTGGCGCTCGGACGTGGTCCGCACGGCCTTCGCCGGGTCGTGGGTGACCCGCCTGTCCACCCTGGCCAGAAGCGGCACCCACCTGCACTCCGCCGAGCCGTTGCGCGCCCTGCTGACCCGGAGGCTTCCGGTCTCCCGCATCGAGGAGCTGACCGTGCCGTTCCAGTGCGTGGCCGCCTCGGTCGAGCACGCCCGCGCCCACTGGTTCACCAGGGGCCCGGTGGTCGAGGCGGTCCTCGCCTCCTGCGCCGTGCCCGGCCTGCTCCCCCCGATCCGCGTCGGCGACGACCACTTCCTCGACGGCGGCCTGGTGCACAGCATCCCGGTGGGACGGGCGGTCGCGCTCGGGGCGCGCCGCGTCTACGTCCTGCACGTCGGCCGGATCGAGCGGCCCCTGACCGTCCCGCGCAGTCCGTGGGAGGTCGGCCTGACCGCCTTCGAGATCGCCCGCAGGCACCGTTTCGCCGAGGAGATGGCGGCCCTGCCCGAGGGCGTCGAGGTCCACGTGATGCCGGCGGGCGCCGAGGGCCGGACGGGGATGGACCTCTCCCAGCTGCGCTACCGGGATTCCTCACAGATATCCGTATACATCGAACGGGCCTACGAGGCCTCGTCCCGCTACCTCGCCCGGCGGCCGTCCCCCTGAGAGACGGCACCGCCGCATTAAATCCCCCACCTGGGCATATAGATGACCACATATGCCCAGTAGGAAGGAGATCGTCTTGCTCCCTCCTCGCATCGTCCGCCGCCTGATCCTCGCGCCGCTGGTCATCGTGCTCACGGTGGTCGCGGTGGTCACGCTCCCGATCTGGCTGCTGGTGGTGACCGCCGCCTCGCTGCGCCTGCCGCCTCCGCAGCGGCGCGGTACCCGGCTGGTCTGGTTCGCGGTGGCGTGGCTGACGCTGGAGTCGATGGCGCTCACCGCCTGCCTGTGGCTGTGGATCGCGGGCGGGCTCGGCGGACGGCTCAGCCGGGACGAGCAGCAGGAACGGCACTACGCCCTGGTGCGGTGGCTGCTGGCCGGGGTGTACGGCGCCGCCGTACGGATCTTCGGGCTGAGCGTCGAGATCGACGAGCCGCCGCCCACCCCCGAGGAGGTCTCCCGCCGCCGCACCCGCCCGGTGATCGTCCTGTCCCGCCACGCGGGCCCCGGCGACTCCGTCCTCCTCGTCCACCACCTGCTCACCCTGTACGGCAGGCGCCCGAGGATCGTGATGAAGGCCGCCCTGCAACTCGACCCCTCGCTGGACGTGATGGTCAACCGGCTGCCCAACGCCTTCGTCCCCCGCGAGGCCTCGGCGAGCGGCATCGTCGACGAGATCCGCCGCCTGGCCTCGGACATGGACGCCGACGACGCCTTGGTGATCTTCCCCGAGGGCGGCAACTTCACCCCGAAGCGCCGCCGGCGGGCCATCTTGCGCCTGGAGCGCAAGGGGCTGGCCGAGGAGGCCGCCCGCGCCCGGAACCTGGAGCACCTCATGGCCCCCCACCCCAACGGGGCCATCGCCGCCATCGAGGCCTGCCCGGCCGCCGACGTGGTCTTCGTCGCCCACACCGGCCTCGACGACCTGGTCACGATCGGCGACGTCTGGCGCAAACTGCCCGTCCGCGCCCGGATCAAGGCCAGGTGGTGGCGGGTGCGGGCCGAGGACATTCCCGATGACCGCGAGGCGCGGATCGACTGGCTGTACGACCAGTGGGAGAGGATCGACACCTGGATCGCCGAGAACCGCCCGGTCCCGCTCTCCCCCGCCTGAGACTCCCCTCCCCCTCCCCCTCCCGGACGGTTCCCGGACAGGCTGCCCTGAGCAGGCAGTCGAGGCACTCGTCCAGCAGCACGTCGTACAGCCGGGCCCCGGCCGTGCCCAGCTGTGCGGCGGGGTCGGGCAGCCCGGCCCTGAGGTTCCCGGCGAGCTTGATCGGGTCCATGTCGGCGGCCATGACGGCCTCGTCGGAGAGGTCCGCCGCCTCAAGGGCCGCCACGACCTCGTGGAGCACCGCCGCCCTGTCGTTCTCCGCGAGCCCGCCGTACTCCTGCTCGACGAGCACCGTCAGCCGCCGCTCCACCCCGTCGGCGACGGCTTCGAGCCGGCGTTCGAGGCTGCGCCGTACGAACCGGTCGGGGAACCCGCTGCGGATCAGTGTCGTGAGGTCCGCGCCGCGTTCCGCCCTGGCCGCTCGGGCGGCGAGTCCCTCCCGCATGGCACGGCCCGCGACGGCCCGGCCCGCGACCGCGACGACGGCTTCCAGTCCCGGCATCCTGCTCCTCGGCCGCTGTTCGGTTCGTCTCCCACGATCACTGAAAAAGAGCGCCGAGCACCGATAAATCAGTCGATCGCAATCGAGAACGAACCGTACGGCGCGCGAGGAGAGCGAGCCGCCTGTGCGCGAGGAGAACAGCGGGGACGTCTACCACTCCTGGGAGAGGCCCGACATGCGGCGGAGGTACTCGTCCTCGTCGATCTCACCGGCCGCGTAACGGCGCTTGAGGATCTCGCGCGGATCGTCGAGCGCGGGCCGTCTCTCTCCCCTGAGGGCGCGCAGGACCGGGCCCGGCCGGAAGACCACGAGGACGACCACGGCGATGACGAGGAGGATCAACACGAGCCGGAGCATCATTCACCTTCCATGGCTCTATTGTGCGAGATTCTGCGAGAAGTCCGGTACCTCGCGCAAGGTTCCACCGGGCGGCAGGAGCGGCAGGTCCCGCGGGGCACCGCCCTCCAGGAGCCCGCGCAGGGCGGCGGTGTCCAGGTGCCGTTCGACCAGGTCGCCCAGGGCGTCCAGTCGTTCCTCGCGCAGCGCGGCGAAACAGACGCCGGGGGCCGGGGTGAAGTCCCGTCCGGAGACGGCCGCCACGTCGGCCAGGAACGCCCGGCGGAAGTCGTCGTTCTCCAGGGCTCCGTGCCAGGTCGTGCCCCAGACGGAACCGGAGCGGCAGCCGTCGAGGAAGGGGTCGCCGCCCTCGGCCGTCACGACGCCGTGATGGATCTCGTAGGCCTCGACGCGGCAGCCGTACGCGCTGCCGACCGGACGGCCCAGCGTCTTGTCCGCCGCGAACTCGACCGTCGCGGGCAGCAGCCCCAGCCCCTCGACCGTCCCGGCGCCGGACTCGACGTCGTCGCGGATGGTCCGGGCGAGCATCTGGTAGCCACCGCAGATGCCCAGCACCGCCCGGCCGCGCAGGGCGTCGGCCAGGCCGGTCGCGCGCAGCCAGGCCAGGTCGGAGACCGTGGCGCGGGAGCCGGGCAGCACCACCAGGTCGGCGTCGTCCAGCTCCGCGGGTGAGGTCACGAAACGGACCACCACCCCGGGCTCGGAGGCCAGCGCGTCCACGTCGGTGAAGTTGGAGATGCGCGGCAGCCTGACCACCGCGACCCGCAGGGTCTGCCCGCCGTACGGCGCGCCCGCCCCGGCCGCGGGCCGGCCGTCCAGGGCCAGGGAGTCCTCGACGTCCATCCAGAGGCCGTCCAGCCAGGGCAGCACGCCGTAGACCTCACGCCCCGTCAAGCTCCTGATCATGTCGAGGCCGGGTTCCAGCAGTTCCCGCGCCCCCCGGAACTTGTTGATCACGAACCCGGCGATCAGTGCCTGGTCCGCGGGCTCCAGCAGCGCCACCGTCCCGTACAGCGAGGCGAAGACCCCGCCCCTGTCGATGTCCCCGACCACGATCACCGGCAGGCCGGCCGCCCTGGCCAGGCCCATGTTCGCGATGTCGCCCCTGCGCAGGTTGATCTCCGCCGGGCTGCCCGCCCCCTCGCAGACCACCACGTCGTAGCGGTCGCGCAGCCGTTCGAGCGCCTCCACCGCGACCTGGCGGAGCCGGTCCTTGACGTCCCAGTACTCCATCGCGTCGACCTCGGCCATCGGCCTGCCCATGACCACGACCTGGCTGCGCCGGTCACTGCCCGGCTTGAGCAGGATCGGGTTCATGTCCGCCGTCGGCTCCAGGCCGCACGCGGCGGCCTGCATCGCCTGGGCCCGGCCGATCTCGGCGCCGTCGGCGGTGACGAAGGAGTTCAGCGACATGTTCTGGGCCTTGTACGGCGCGACCTTCACCCCCTGCCTGGCCAGCCAGCGGCAGATCCCGGCGGTGACGACGCTCTTGCCCGCGTCGGAGGTGGTCCCGGCGACCAGCAGCGCGCCCTTCATGCGTTCACCGCCGTACCGCCCGCCGTACCGGCCACCGTATCGGCCACCGTGCCCGTCCGGGACGGCTCCGGAGGCGTTCCGCGGACGGACGGCACACGGCGCCCCGGCAGCGCGCGGCACTCCGGCGGCATCCGGTGGGCGGGCCGCGCCCCGATGGGACCTGAGGGGCCGAGGGAGGCGAGGGGATCGGCAGTCATGCTCACAGCATGACGTGCGGCACGCCGTACCGCTCACCCGGGGCGCGCCGGTCCCCGGTGCCGATCATCGGCGTGAACGCAGGAACACTCCCAGCACGGCCAGGCCCGCCGCGGTGAGACCGACCGCCCGTGCCAGCCGTACGGACCGGCGGATGTCCCCCACCTCCGGCTTGGGCCCGTCCCCCATCTCGGGCCGGTGCTCCACCCGGTCGCCGTAGACGTTGGCACCGCCGAGCGTGACGTCCAGCGCCCCGGCGAAGGCCGCCTCGCAACGGCCCGCGTTGGGGCTCGGATGCCGGTGACCGTCCCTGCGCAGCACGCCCGCCGCCTGCCCGGCCGAGCCGCCCGCCAGCGGGGCGCACAGCACCGTGAGCAGGCCGGTGAGCCGGGCCGGGACGAAGTTGGCGACATCGTCGAGCCGGGCCGCGGCCCAGCCGAAACGCTCGTAACGGGTGTTGCGATGACCGACCATGGCGTCCAGCGTGTTGACCGCCCGGTAGGCCAGCAGCCCGGGAACCCCGGCGACCGCCCCCCAGAACAGCGGGGCCACGACGGCGTCCGAGGTGTTCTCCGCGATCGACTCGACCGTGGCCCTGGCAAGCTCGGCGGACTCCAGCGAGGAGGGATCACGCCCGCACAGGTGCGAGAGTCTCCCGCGCGCGCCCGCGAGGTCGTCGGCCTCCAGGAACTCCGCCATGGTCACCCCCTCGCGCCCGAGCGTCGTGCCGCCCAGCACCGCCCAGGTCGCCGCGGCGCTCAGCGCCCCCCGCACCACGGGGTTGCGCGCCCGGCTCACCGCGATCCCGAGCAACGCCACCGGGCCCACGCACAGCACGACGTATGCGACTCCGGCGGGCCGGGCGTCGCCGTACACGCGCCTCTCCAGCGCCGCAGCGGCCCGCCCGAACAGCGCCACCGGATGCCCGCGCCGCGGATCGGCGACGACGGCGTCGACGACGACCCCGGCGAGCATCCCCAGAGCCTCCGCCCGCCCGGGTCCGCGCCGGATCGCGGTCCGGCCCGGTCCACGACGCGCCGTGGGCCGGACGGACGGGCTAGACGAGATGGGCATGGAGACGGTCCTGGTTCTTCTCGAGCCAGGCGCACGCCCGGCGGATGCGCGGTCCGACGCCACTGTCCCACATGCGGGCCCAGCCGCCGCCGAGAGCCACCGCCCTGGCGTGCATGACGTGGTAGGAACGGTCGAAGCGGAGCCGGGCGAGGTCCAGGAGGCGGCGGCGGTCGCGGGGGGCCAGGCCGTACGCGTCGCAGAACAGCCGCAGCCGCGGGCCGATCTCCAGAGTCCTCTGCAGCGGCTCCAGATCACCGGGATCGGCGATCGGGGCCCAGTGCCGCAGAGTCGTCACCACGTCGAACAGCCGGGTCGTCGGCCGGGCCATGTCAAAGTCGATCAACGCGGCGGGCAGCCCGTCGCGAAAGATCACATTATCGAGGTTCACGTCACAGTGGCCGACCAGTTCGGGAGCCGCGTCGTCGTTGGACCCCGCCTCCCATACGGCGTGCGGCGGAGGGACGAACCCCGCCGACGTGTCGTGGAAGCGCCGCAACAGCACCGCCAGAGCGGCGAGCGACTCGCCGGTGAGCGTGTAGGCGGGCAGCGGCCGGGGCGCGGAGCGGCCCTCGACGTAGGTCAGCACCTCCCGCCCCTGTCCGTCCACCCCGACGATCCGGGGCGCGCCGTCGAACCCGGCCTCCTCCAGATGCCGTAGCAGGGCGTGCACCGAACGCGAGGAAGGACGGACAGGCCTGCGGACGGTGTCCCCGACCCGCACCACTCCGTCGGTCACATCACCGCCCAGCAAGGGAATCTCCTCTTGAACCGTGGCGGCGAACATGACATACGAGCCTAGACCGGTCCCCCCGATCGCGAGAACGATTTCCAGCGAAACGGCCCGCGATCCGGAGATCACCTGCGACGCGACCCCACCGACGGACAGATCTCCCTCGGGTAGACTTCCTTCGCCGCCACCACAATCGGCCCCGTCCACGCGACCGTCCCCCGCCCGGGAGTGATCCTCGCGACACAGACGGAAATCCGGTGCATGGACCCCCCTCGGATCATGCACAATTAGGCGGGAGCGCCCTTAGCTCAGCTGGATAGAGCACCGGACTTCTAATCCTTTTAACCTCCCTGTGTATGCCGACCTGCATAGATGCAGGTCGGCATCTGTGTGTGTACATGAAATCCGATGCTGTTAATCAGCGAGCCCCAAAGGATGGTTTGGGATGTTTTTCCCTACGCTACCGTCGGGAAGATGGATAGTGCATGACATGCCAAAGCTGACACTGTCTAGTTGATGAAAATCAATCAGTGACAGCTCGAATTTAGTCAGCTACGATCCGACATCGCAGCCGTGCAGCCGGATCAGGCGAGGGATGAGTACGCCGCATCGCCGACTCTGTCCAGCCCGAGGCAGGCAGCGGCGGTGCGGCCCCTACAAGGGGAAAGGGTCACCCCGGCAAGGATGGTGCCGGGGTGACCCGCCCCACGGGGAGCACCCTGGTGGCACTCCCCGAGCTCTATTCGGGCACTACCAGCGTGAATCGATCCGCTGGAACGACCTTCTTGGCACCATCCCGAGATGTGATCTCCAAGAGCGGCACTCCCGGCCGAAGCCCCCACCGCTCCCTCTCGTCCAGCGTAGGCATCCTGCCGTCGACACGACCGCCCGATGGCAGGTCAAAGTCAGCCTTCCCCTGATCGGCACGCACTCGGGTTCTCGCCCCCCTTGTCGTGTCCACTCGCCCCTCGCTGCGCAGCACGTCCAGCGCGTCCCGTACCGTATCGCGGCCCACCTCATAAATCTGGGCCAAACGCCCCTCGGCCGGCAGCATCTGACCTGGACCGTACTCTCCTCGGTCGATCGCGTCGCGCAGCAGGCGGGCAAGCTGCCGGTAGACGGGCTCAGGAGAGTAGGGGTCGATCACGATCATGAGGGTAGGACCAACTAAGGTGGCCCTAAGTTGTGGCCCTATGGCCACAACTTCATATTGCGCAAGGTGCCGTATAAGGGACACTTCGCTCACCGGTGCGGGCATCTGCCGCTTCATACCCCTGCACGGCGAAGGCCCCGCACTTTAGCCTGAGGATGACGAGTCTTCAGGAGGTGCAGGGCCTATGAACGACGCTACCACGGGCCACATGATCAGGCATGAGCGTGAACGTCAGGGTATGAGCACTACAGGCCTGGCGACCCGGGTGGGCTGCACAACCCGCCACATCGAGCTACTTGAGCAGGGCAAACGCTCCCCATCGGTACCACTGCTACGGAGGATCTCCACGGCCCTCGGAGTGCGTACGGCGATACTGCTCGGCGAAACTCCTCGCGACTCGCACGAGCCCGGCCGACCTCAAGTCGCCGACATAGAACGTGCCATGTTCACCTACAGAACACTGAGCACCGACCTTGAGCCGCCGGACGTGGAGCAGGTGGCCGAGCGAATCGCCGCCGCCCGACAGGCCTGGTTCAGCTCCCCCAACAAGTACTCCACCCTGATGCAGGCACTCCCTCGCCTCATCAGCGATGCCGAGAGGCTCCTGCTCGACACTCCAGGGGAGGCCGCCTACCGCGACGCATGCCGCACCGCCGCGGACATGTACATCCTGGCGCGCGGCGTCCTCAAGCACCTCGGGCGAATCGACCTGGCGCACCTCGCCGCCGACCGGGCAATGCGCTACGCCACTGAAAGCGGCGACCCACTGATGATCGCCTGGGCCCACTGGAACGTCGGCCAGATCATGCTCTCGGACGACATGCACGACATCGCCTACGACATCGCCCGCCACGGCATGGAGCAAATCGAGCCGGCCATCGCCGACGGCGACTACCGGCACATCAGCGTGTACGGAGGCCTACACCTCCTCGCCTCAATCGCCTTAACCCGCGGCGGCGACGACAGCGGCGCCCGCGAGCTGCTGCGCGGCCCTGCCTACGCCTTGGCTCAGCGAGTCGACGAACAGCGCCCCATGGTGGGGCTGTTCTTCGGGTCGACGAACGTCGCGATCCACATGGTCAGCGTGGAATACGAGATGCGGCAGCCAGCGGCGGCCATTCGGCTCGCTGACGAAATCGACCTTACGAAGGTCGTTTCGACTGAACGGCGCACCACTCACCTCTGCCAGGTGGCGCGGGCCTGTGAGGATCTGGGCGACGACGCGGCCAGCCTGGTTCACCTGCTGCGGATCGAACGAGAGTGTCCTGAGGAACTGGACCACAAACGGCTGTTGCGGGAGATGGTCCGGTCTCTGGCTCGGCGCGCCAGGCCGTCGTGGGCGCCGGAGGTTCGCTACCTGGCTGAGCGGCACAGGATCCTCGTCTAGGCGAACTCAGAGTTCGTTCGCAACTGTTCGGTTGCATCAAGTCACCCGCCGTTACGTTTCTGGTCAACAGCAACCGGCCCCCGGGAGCGAGAATGACCAGAGAGAGCGACGTCATGACGCGCGTGGTTGAGAGCGCGCGTCATGAGTTCCCCGACGTCGACTTCAATCACGACGGCGAGGGATGGAAAGCTTCATTCGGCGACACCACCCTGGCCGCCGAGAGCATCGCCGCACTGTGTGCGCTGCTCCGCCGTGAGGCCCCCATCTCAGCAACCATGGACGCCGAGACTGTCAAGGCTCGGCTGTCCGGCCGGTATCCCGGGTGGAGTGTCTGGCGGTCGGACCACGGGCTCTGGTACGCCACCCTTCGCGCCAGGCTTACTGAGGCCCAGCGTGACGCCGGCCGCGCCCAGACCTTACAGGCCGACACTTCCAAAGACCTGGCCGAGTTGCTCGCAGAACAGGAGCAGTTGGCGGTGGCAGAAGCATGAGCGAGATCGACCGCACCAGGCAAGCCTCCCGGCTACACGCGACGGAGCTCAACATCCCCTTTTCGATCTTCGCAGCGATCCCTGGGGTGACAACCACCTGGATGCCCCCTAACCCGGCCCTGCCCCGTAGCGAAGATCCTGAAGATCCTCCTGGCTGCCGTGCCCGCAGCGACGGCAGCCAGGTGTAAGACCCCTCGGGGTCTGGTGCCGCGCAGGGCGCCAGTCCCCGAGGCGAGGGCGGGCCACTGTCTCTTCTCGGAGGGGTGAAGCAGCCAGATCGGTCCGCCCTCATCATCCCCGGTAGCGCGCCTGCCGGGATGGGCCTCCACTGCCCCACGTGGTGGAGGCCCCCTCGATCGCCCGGCGGGGGTTCGCCCCCGTGGCCCCCGCCAGGCCGCGGTCTCTGCCCGCAGTTCAGCCCGGGTAGAGACCGCCAAACTCCCGACTAGGACAGGACTCCGCTACTACTCCCTGGTCGGCCCCACGAAAGGCCCCCGAGGCGACTACCCTCGGGGGCCTTTCGCATTTGTACGAAAGAGGTCGAGACTCCTCCTCCCTGTGTTGAGCAGGGCACTTCTCTGTTCTTAGAGAGTTGGAGCTCCACATATTTCACAACCTAGGTTGTAACTTGCCTCAACTTAATGTAAATCTGAGGAGTGACAGACGACGAGCGGGAAGTGAGCGATCAGGTGCTCGCCGCACGACTCGCCGCGACCGTTCCCCGATTGCTTGAAATCCAGCGTGAACAGGCGCAACTCATCCGTGAGCTACGACGCCGCAAGTGGTCCCAAGGGCGCATCGCCATAATCCTCGGCATGTCCCAACAGGCCGTATCGAAACGCATGAACCGCCCTCAAGACGACACAACCGAATAACCCAACGCCCCTCGGGCCGGTGCTACCAACACCGACCCGAGAGGACTTGATCCCGGAACCTCACCACTTCAAAGACAGGTCCGAGACCCAATGCCGAACCCTAGCCCTTTTGGGCTGGTCAGCGGTAGTTCCGCTGATCTTTTGCCCCCGTTCCTTCCGTCGTGGGCGCCCTCCTGGGCACCCACCGTCGTGGCTGTCATCGCCATCGCCATCGCTCTCCTCGTGATCAGTGCCGCCTTGTGGGGAGCCTGCAAGGGCACCAAGGCCGCGGTTGGGATCACGGCTGGCGCCTTCCGCCGGCACGTCGCCCCCAGGCCGGCCGAGGACATCCTCACGGTTGTCGCCGCCAGCATCGCCACCGGAGTGTCTGCCCAAGGCATGTGGCGCTTCACTGGCGACGTCCTCGGGTTCGACGGCCCGCTGCAGCTGTTGCTGTTCGCGTTCATCGAAGTCGCGGTCATCACCAGCGCCGTACGGGCCCGCCGCAACATGAGGGAGAACTTCTCCGCCGGCATCGACGGCGCCGCCGTGTGGGCTCTCACCGTCCTCACCGCGGTCCTGTCCGCGATGGACGCCCACAGCCTGGCCGAGGCCATCTTCCGGCTCGCTGCCCCGCTCGTCGCAGCGTGGCTGTGGGAGCGCGGCATGGCGGTGGAACGGCACCGCATCACCGGCCGTAAGCGCATCAACTGGCGGCTCACCCCTGAGCGCATGCTGGTCCGGGTCGGGCTCGCCGAGGTCAGCGACCGCACGGCGAGCGAGGTGGACACCTTCCGCCGCCTGACTCGGGTGGCGCTGGCCGCCAAGCGCGTCTGGCAGCTCCGCCAAGCGGGCGCCTCCCCCCGCAAGATCCGGAGCGCCATCACCAGGCGGGACCGCGCCCTGGACAAGGCTGTGGAGCACACCAACCTCGCCCGGGACAAGGCCTCCCAGGGGACGCTGCTGGACATCGTGACTTCCCTTGGCGGGAGCGAGAGTCTGTCGGCCATCCTGGAGACTGCCGCCGCCCCGTGGGCCGACCTCGACCACCCCGCCGTGCGGCCTGCCAACGAGCCCGCAGAGATGCCGCGGGAAGCACGGGAAGCGATCGCCGCCTATGAGGGGTGGAAGCGACCCACGATCATGCCGTTCGTACTCACGCAGCCGCACACGACGACGCGGCCCGACGCGAGCACGACGATGACAGCAACCGTGAGCGACACCGGTCGACTCGCTTCCACCCTCGCGCACACGCCTGCCGACCCGGCGACCGTCTTCCTTCACGCGCCGCCAGTGAGCGAGTCCGTAAGCGCCCCTCGCCCGGAAGAGTGCCCGCTGAAGGACGGCGACGTCCTCAAGATCACAGACACGGATCCGCACACCGCCCCGCTCACCGTCACCGGCTCCGACAGTGACCAGGAGCGTGAGAACGACGATGAGGAGACCGACGAGCGCGGCAGGCCCAATGAGCAGGACAATCAGGTCGCCGAGGAGTGGATCCGCCGTCGGTGCCGCGGCACGAACGGCGTCGGCAAGCGCCCGTCGTGGAACGACGTCGCCGCCCGGTACAGCTTCAGCGTCGGATGGGGCGGCAACCGCGTCAAGGCCGTGCAGGAACGCATGACCGCCCAGGGGTACACGTTCCTGGACGACGGCACGGTCCTGGCCCCCTCCAAGACGCGCACCGACTCACCCTCCGTGCAGGACCAGCCGGGTGATCGCGAAGCGTCGAGCGAGACGGCGGCGAAGAAGCAGCTTCTGCACGCCCTCGCCCTGCCTGCCGACGAGCCGGGCCCCTACACGGCAGTCAACGGCTCCAAGTCGTCCAGCTGACGACTTCATCTCCCCTGCCCCGATCCACCTTCCGTGAGGTCGTCATGCCCTTGATCGCCGTCTCTGCCCCCGTCCGTGCCGCTGTCCTTGAGTGCGAAGCGAATCTGGACCGCCGCCTCCCCGCCGACGAAAACGCCCTTGCTGCCGCCTTCGGCCTGGGCCTCGAAGTCGCCGCCGAGGTGGTGGTCTTGGTCGCAACCTGGCGCTACAGCCGCTACCTCGCCCGCGGTGGAGAAGCACTCGCCGCTGACGCCTTGGCCGCCTACTTCCGCATCACCCGGGACCGTGCCCTCAGGGTCCTGGAGCAGGCGCTGGGCGATGAGGCGTGATGAGCGAGCCCGGATGGTGGTGTCGCGTTGTCGAGTACATCGCGGTCGCGGCTCTCGTGGTCACCGCCCTGGTCGTGGTGTTCGCCGCGGACGAGTCATCCACCGTCCGCGGCCGGCTGTGGGCGGTGCGCCGCGCCTGGTACTGGGCCGCGAGCGACTCCCGCACCGTCCGCACCGTTCAGGGGTCCACCATCACCTGCACATCCACCAAGGCCACTGCGCTGCGCCTGATCCAGT